>NZ_BAABFT010000004.1:0-500779 GCF_039541195.1 Mucilaginibacter gynuensis | reverse complement strand
GTTTTTCGCCCAGCAGTTCAAATACTTTTTCCAGGCGGCTGACGTGATTTTTAGTTTGTTCCAAATGGGCTTCGATGGCGCTGCTTAATTTAGCAGACGTGGCCGCTTTGATCATTTTTGGAAGACCCTTTACCAAATGGTTCTCGGCCCAATAAATGTCCATAATGCCGTCCTTGAACAGCTCCAGTAAGGCGGGTTCCGCCGTGGCGGTAGTTTTGGTGGCGAACTTTGGTTCGGTACCGGTTTCGTTTTTCATAATGATGATTGATGAATGAAGGGGATGGTATCTGTAGGAAGCGTTTTAATTTCTAATTAACATTTAAAACTATTGGTTGTTTCCATTTGAGAAAATATTGTCAAACAAGGCGGCGATGTTGTTGTCTTAAACATGATGAATAAGAAGCAACAATTTGATGGCTTTGTAAAAGTCCGAGGCGCGCGGGAACACAATTTAAAAAACGTCAATGTGGATATCCCCCGAGACGCCTTGGTGGTATTTACTGGCATTTCCGGATCAGGAAAATCTTCCCTGGCATTTGGCACCCTGTATGCGGAAGCACAACGCCGCTATCTCGAATCGGTATCACCCTATGCCCGCCGGCTATTTAACCAGATGGCCGTGCCGGAGGTCGATGAGATTGAAGGCCTGCCCCCTGCGGTAGCCTTGCAGCAGCAGCGCGGCGGAACCAGTACGCGCTCATCTGTCGGCAGTGTAACGACGCTTGCAAATCTCTTGCGGATGCTTTATTCCCGGGCAGGAGATTATCCCGCCGACCAGGGAATTATTTATGCAGAGGCCTTTTCACCTAATACCCCGGAAGGTGCCTGCCCGGATTGTCATGGTTTGGGACGGGTTTACGAGGTAACGGAAAAAAGCATGGTACCTGATGACACGCTGACGATCCGGGAAAAAGCTATCGCTGCCTGGCCAACGGCTTGGCAGGGACAGAACCAACGGGATATTTTGACCACTATGGGCATCAGCATTGATACGCCCTGGAAAGAACTGCCTAAAAAAGACCGCGACTGGATTTTGTTTACGGAGGAGCAGCCTGTGGTACCGGTTTACTCCGGCTATACACATGAAGAGATACAGCGCTTCATCAAAAACAAACGCCAGCCCGATTACATGGGCACGTTCACGGGTGCCCGGCGTTATGTGCAGCATACCTTCGCCCATACCCAAAGCCAGCTGATGAAAAAACGCGTAGCGCAATTCATGCTGAGCAGTGAGTGCCCCTTATGTAAAGGCAAACGTTTGCGGCGGGAATCCTTGTCCGTCAAATTTGCGGGCTATGATATTGCTGATTTGTCCAGATTGGCATTGAACAAGCTGGCGGGCATCTTTCAGCCCTATGCGCTGGGTGAAGCACCTGCATTAATGAAGATAGCCACTGCTCATCCGGAAAAAGTTATCGTCGCGCAACGGATCGCGGAAGACTTTTTGGGGCGGCTGCAGGTCATGCTGGATCTTGGCCTGGGCTACCTGACTTTAGAGCGTAGCACTCCTTCCCTTTCGCCCGGCGAATTGCAGCGCCTGCGGTTGGCGACACAAGTCCGCTCGAATTTATTCGGTGTTGTTTATGTGTTAGATGAACCCTCAGCAGGTTTGCATCCGGCAGATACAGAAGCCTTATTAAGGGCGTTGGAAAAATTGAAAGCATCGGGCAATTCCTTGTTTGTTGTCGAGCATGAAATAGATGTGATCCGTCATGCGGACTGGATCGTTGATGTCGGTCCGGCAGCGGGCGAAAAAGGCGGGTATATTTTATATAGCGGCCTACCTGCCGGGTTGAAGGATATTGAAGCATCTGTTACGCGACGGTATATCTATGAATCAGTTGCCTCCTCGCAAGCGAAAGCCCGCGAACCAAAAGACTGGCTGAAACTGGAAGGGGTTACCAGGAACAATTTAGTCAACTTATCAGCTGCTTTCCCGCTGGGCGTAATGACCAGCGTTACCGGGGTTTCCGGTTCGGGGAAAAGTTCGCTGGTCAGCCAGGTGCTGGTCGAACTGGTTGCGGGGCAGTTAGGTTTGAAAATCGATATTTCGGAGGAGACCGAAACCGATCCGCTGGAGCAAACAGAGGTAATCACGCTAGGTGGTCAGATCAGTTCCGGCATGAAAAACATCAAAAGGCTGGTAGTGGTCGATCAGAAGCCTATCGGCCGCACGCCTCGTTCCAACCTGGCTACTTATACAGGCCTGTTTGACCATGTGCGTAAACTATTCGCCTCCACGAAAGCCGCCAAAGCAAAAAAGTATGATGCCGGCCGTTTTTCCTTTAATGTGGCTAAAGGTCGCTGCCCACATTGCGAAGGCGAAGGTTTTGTGATGGTTGAACTATTGTTTCTGCCGAGCGTGTATACCCCCTGCCCCACTTGCGGCGGCACCCGGTATAACCCGCAGACGCTCGCGATCACTTACAAAGACAAAAATATTGCCGAGGTATTGGGTATGACCGTGGATGAGGCGGCCAATTTTTTTGATGAAGATCCGTCTGTCAGCCGTGCATTGGAAATCGTAAGTGAGGTCGGTTTGGGCTACCTGCGTTTGGGCCAGCCGGCGACTGAGCTCTCCGGCGGAGAGGCGCAGCGCATCAAGCTGGCTACCGAACTACAGCGCGCGCAACACGGGCAGACACTGTATATACTGGATGAACCAACGACGGGGCTGCATCCTTCGGATGTGGAGCGGCTCATGCTGCAACTGAACAGTTTGATAGACGCGGGAAACACAGTCATCCTGGTGGAACATGATATGCACGTGATCGCAGCGAGCGACTGGGTGATCGACATCGGCCCTGGTGCAGGTGAAGGTGGCGGAACGATCGTGGCCGAAGGGACACCATCGACCATTTTAAAAAGCAAAATAAGCCGGACGGCACCTTATCTTAAACGTGTTTTGGTAAGCCGCTGATGACTAAGGTGAAATGGCACAGGAATTGCGTTGTAGTAATACACCTAAATTAAACCTATGTGCCGAGTTATCGTAATTGACGACAATCCGATGGATCATCTGATCATGAGAAAAACGCTCGAACGTTTTGACATTTTTCATGATGCCTTATTCAGTTTTAGTGGCGAGGCCATTATTGCCTTCCTGGAAGAATGTTATGATGAACCTGCTGTATTGCCGGATCTGATCTTTCTTGATCTGAATATGCCATTCAGCGGGCGCGCGTTTTTACAACATATGGAAGTCTTATATAAGTCGCTGCACAAGCAACCAGCAATTTATATCCTGAGCTCATCAATTGATCCTGCGGATAAAGAACTGGTCAACGCGTATGAGTTTGTCAAGGATTTCTTAGTTAAACCTGTCAGCACCGAAGCATTATTTTTTATCGAAAGTGCTTATCGATCTGAAAAAAGACTCGCCAGTTAAAACAGTCCTGCTAACAGAACTTAACAAGATTGCTGATGATTATCAATTCTATTTCAATGCTGATTTTAAGGTTCGCAAATTACCCAACGCATTACCAGCCGTATTGTTAAAATAGGCGTATACCGTTTTTCCTTCCTCCTGAAACTCCCGGATATAACTGGCATATTCGGACAGGAAGTCATCCTCGTAACTGCCGCGGTACCCGCCATTAGGGCCGTGAAAGCGAAAGTAGACATGATCTGCTTCAGTGGACTGCATCGGTGCTGCTGAGGCTGGGAGGTCGTGGATCACCATAGTTGCGTTAAAGCTATCCAACAGTTCATAGGTGGATTCATTATACCATGACTTATTCCTGAACTCTACGGCGACCGGCCAGCTGTCTGTCAAATTACTATCCTGTATGGTGGCTAACAGATTGGTCAACTGCGGCAACGCCGCACTGGTCAGACTTGGCGGGAACTGAACCAGCAGCGCACCTTTTTTATGGCCAGTACTGTCGATCCGTTCGAGAAACGCAGACACATCAGCCGGCGCGAACACGAGGTTTTTATGATGGGTGATCTCCTTCCATAATTTAAAGGTGAACCTGAAGTTCTCTGGTACTTCCTCTGCCCATCTGGCAACTGTCTTAGCGACCGGCAGTTTATAAAACGAACTGTTGATCTCGATGGAATTGAACAGGGAGGCATAATAGGTCAGCCGGCTTTTGTCCGCGAACGCAGGTGGGAAGTCGCGCTTTGGTATCGGTGACTGCAAGCCACTGGTACCGGCATAGAAAGTTGCTGTACGCATATTATTCTGGTTTAACAAATTGCCGTCGTTTCTCAATGACCACGGCGTCGCGGAAAGCCTTGCGAAACTCAGCCGGATCTTTAAAAGACAATTGTTCTAATAACCGTGTTTCGAACCATAATTCAAATTTTGTTTCCTCAAAAGGCCATGGTGTGACAGTCAATTTGTTTTTGCCAAATTGCAGCAACTGGTAATGCCGCTTGTCAGGTCCATTACTGATTTCTACACTCCTCGCTTCCGGCTGGTTCTCGTGCTGGCAAAGCAGCAGTGATAATGCATCGCACCATTCCAGCAGGCGGTAATCCCGCTCCGCCTCCTTGATCGTCATTCCTAACTCCTTCCTCCACGCTTTCTGCAAAATTTCCTGTTCTTTAATAAATCTTGCAGCCGCCGGATCATCTTTTGCAAAGCTTTCATACACAAATACGATGTGCATGCTACAGAGCAAAGCGATGTACCGGCTTTTTGACAACGCGAAACCCATGGTCTGGCAGCAATGTCTGTGATCGAACCTCCGCATTTTGAAATCGACGGGGCCGCCTTGTGGTGTTAGCAGGTCGTCTCTTTCCAGTTCTACCTGCGCATCATCATGTTCGGCAATGGCCAGCAAGGTTTCCAGCCAGCGCTCTCTCCGGATGCTTTTATCCCAATGTGAGGCGATCTGTGCGGCGAGCATCCCGTGTGCACGTTGGGTGATGATTTCCCATCCTTTTGCTGTATAGTTGACGATCATGGTATTAACTGGCGAGTTGGTGTAATGCGCGGCGGCTCATGATCTTGGTGAGTAAGGCCTTTAGCCGTGTTTTATAATCTTCCTGTAACCATTCGGTGTAATTTTTGGTCACCCTGCCCAGGCATTTGGCGTATTGCTTTACCCGCCAGCTGATCTCTTTTTCTAATAAACCGGTCAGCATCAGGGCATGTTCCAAACTATCGCTGTTGTCCGCGCACATCAGGGCATGCTGCCTGACCGCGTTGCGAATTACTATCTTTGATTTAAGTTGGTTAGCGATAGCGTCGTGATGCGCCTGCTGTATATCGAACGATAGCTGAACAGTGTTCGGAAAATGCGCACGTAAATCAGCAGGAAGTTGATGCGCCTCAAATTCGGTTTTACTGTGCAGGGCTTCGTAGTAAGCCTCTGGGTAGTCAAATACCTTTTGCCAGTCCAGTGGCGCGTTCCATTCACCAAAACGGTCTGTGTTATTGCCAAGGTCGATGATCGTGAAGGTTTTCTTTTGTGGCAGCCTGCGGGAACCACGCCCGATCATCTGGTGGTACAGCGTGAGTGAGGTGGTTGCCCTGTTGAGTATAACAGCCTGTACGGTTGGCTCGTCGAATCCAGTGGTCAGAATAGATACGGAAGTTAAAATAGCGCCCTTAGTTTTTTTGAACCAGGCCAGTATTTCTTTTCGTTCATCGTCTGGTGTTTTACCATCGAGGTGGCGTACCGGATATCCAGCTTCGTTAAAATGGCGGCACACCTCTTTCGAGGCAAATATACCGTTGTTAAATATCAAGGTTTTTTTATTTTTTGCATGCGATTCGTAACTATGTAGCAGAAGCTCCAGCATTGCCGGCGAAGCATATAAGGCGTCAGAAGTGGCGATGGTAAAGTCACCATTGATACCTGTTTGCAGCGAGTTGAGTTCCACATCATAACGCCAGCTAACCGGTTTGGCCAAAAATCCTTCATGGATCAGGTTGCCGATACTTTCTCCTACTACCAGTTCGTGGTAGTAATTCTTCATCGGTTTGGAGATATCCGAACTGAATGGCGTTGCAGTTACGCCGATCACACGCGCCTTTTCAAACTTCGAGAGTAACTTTTGAAAGGAATTGTGGTGCGCTTCGTCTATAATGACCAAGTCGATTTCCGCCGGATTGATCAGACCGCTTTTGATCCGGTTTTTCAAGGTTTCTGCCATCGCTACAAAACAACGATGTTGTTCTTTGGCTGACAATCGTTTAACCGCACTATTGATCACCTTATTTTTAACAGCCAGCGCTTTTAACGCGGCAGAGGTCTGGCCGCAAAGTTCCATCCGGTGGGTCAGTATCATTACCTTGCCGCCAAACTCGCTGATAAACCGACCGGCGATCTCCGAGAAGATACGGGTCTTGCCACCACCTGTAGGCAGCTGGTACAGCAGTCTTGTCTGTGAGGGCAGATCAGCCAATCGTTCAAACAATATGCGGATGTCACGTTCCTGGTAAGGATATAATTTATGTTCCATTTAAATTTCTGTTAGATCATGGTATGCTTTATTTCACAAAATTCCCGGTAATACTGCCCGAAGGTTACGGCGGCGTCAAAGGCGTAACCGGTAAGTGCCTGTTGCCAGCCGTCATCACAGCCGAATGCAATCAGGTCATCGATATTCGACGATCCCTGTATTCCACCACTGCGCAATTGAGCCGATGCAGTCAGCATACCCATATCTTCGATCACGCGGTACAGATTACGGTAGCTCTTCTTAAGCAGCTTAAACTTGAGCGTATCCTTCACTGGCTGCAACTCCTGGATCATATAGGACCTGTCGCGAAAGCTGGTGGTGCTCAATAAGGAAGCAGACGTATACTGCATGCGCTTCTGTATGCCAGTCACCCTCGCCGCTTCATCGGCCCACTGCAATTGCTGCACCGGTATATGCGGCCGCACGGAGGATGGACGGCATTCCTTCATATCGATCAGCAGATAATGGTCGTCCACGCTCTTGCTCTTCAGCAGGAACAGGTAGCGCCGCAGGCCAAGACTCCCCGTACCAGCAAGACGGAAAACGACGCTTTCCGCATGATAATTATAAGGCGCGTCCCGGCTTGTTTTTAACCATTCCTGCAGGTGCGCGATCAATTCAGCCTTCAGCTTTTTATCTACCTTGAAATGACGCTCATCCTCCAGGGACAACATAATACGTCTCTTCTTGCTGACAGTACGTTTTTTAAGCAATTCCTTATAACTCCGCTGTTTTACGGCCTCCAGGAAATCGCAAACAATTCCTTTGGCCGTACGAGGCTCTATACAGCGGGCCTTGCCGACAGCCAGTGTAGTCGCATAACTTTTCAGGTACAATGCCACCATGTTCCGGGCTTTTTCAGGCTCAATGTTCAGGGTTTCGAAAGCGATGAATATACTTGTTACCATACGGGCCAGCTCCCAGGCGGCCGGGGCCAGCAGCGCTTCATCAAAATCATTGAGGTCGAAATACACCAGCTTATTGTCGCCACGGTAACTGCCAAAGTTCTCGATGTGCAGGTCGCCGCAGATCCAGGCCAATGGCGATAAAGGCAGCGGCGCTGCCGCTGCTACATCTTCATAAAACAAATGGCAAGTACCGCGGTAAAACCTGAACGGGTTCTCGGCCATTGCTTCATACTTCAATTTTAAGATATCCGGCAACAGGCCGGCATTAAATGCCTGTAACCTTTCCTGTAGATTTGCCATTAATTATTTTACCGGTTGAAATACCGCGAGCTGTAAGGAAAATTCCTTTGACGGGACCAGCGTTGGATTGGACAATTCATTCAGTCTAGAGTTAAGCACCCAGACTTTTCCTGCGCCTACCACCCCTGTTGAGGGCTGGGCAAAACGGTCGGTGCCACCTGTCGCTTCTTTAACTTCCGCTGAAGACCAATTGTCAACGCTGCTGATTTTAAATACTTTATTGACACCTTTATTCTGTATGAGTATGAGGTTTTGCTGGTCATCGATGATTAAACCATCAGCACCGGGAAAAAGCGTTTTGATCTTGACTATCGATGCAGTGTTCGGATTACTGATGGGTACTTTGATGATCGTGCCTGAGCTATTATGATCGACCAGCAGGTAGCCTCCGGGATGATAAACAATACCGTTAAGACCAATGTCAATAGATTTGAATAACTCGTTTTCGGCAAATACAGTTGCTTTACCGGCAGCATCTACTTTGTAGATCACCGGCGAAAAGCTATCGGTCAGGTAAATATTCCCTTTCCCGTCAAAGCACAGATCATTAATAAAATGCTTTCCGTTGTAGGTTTTGGAAAGATCAATATCTGCTATCTTCTTTGCCGACTTGAGGTCAATGGCAATGAGGCGCGCCATTTTCCGGAAAGTGGCCGGCGAACTGTGTGTACTGTAATTAGAATCCGGATCTGCCAGGCAAACCCAAAGTTTATTTTTTCCGGGCTCTACCTTCATGCCGAAGCTGGAGATCAGGTCTTTGTCTTTATAAAATTCTTTGTAGTTCCCCTGCTGGTCAACGGTTCCGATAGTCCCTGTTTTTACGGAGCCCACATAATAGGTGCCGGTTGCCGGGTCCAGTGCCACACCTTCCGGGTAAAGTTTATCCGCCTTGAAGGTAATACGGGGTGTTTGGGCCATTAAAAGGGTGCCGCTCACGCAGATGATGGTTGCGGTCAGTATATTTTTAAGCATTTTCATATGGGGGTTATTTGCTCGAATTGACAGAATAGATCACGCCGCTTTCATCATCGGAGATGTATAATACGCCTTTATTGGAAATCGCCAGTCCGGCTGGTCTGCCGAAACGGGTCTGTCCATCCGGGCTTAAAAAGCCGGAGAAGAAATCCTCCACACCTACCGGCTGCCCATTCTCAAACTTGATGCGCTGCACCTTATAGCCTTCCGGATTCTTCCGGTTCCAGGAACCGTGCCAGCAAACCAGTGCATCGTCTTGATAGTCTTTTGGAAAAGAAGTCGCCATCGTCAGGAAGCGAAAATCAATGGGCGCAGAATGTGCAGGGAATTCCATCACCGACGGAATGGTCGTTTTAGCGTAGGCGGCTTTGGTCGTACCTAACGGTTCTTCACGCGTTTCATCGACCTGTTGTTTCTCATACACCCGCGGCCAGCCGTAATCACCGTCCTTTACTATGCGGTTCAGCTCTTCCCTGGGCTTATCATCACTGCGCCAGTCTGTACCATTATCGCAACCCCAGATCTCTTTGGTCTGTGGCTGCCAGTCAAAGCCGATAGTGTTACGCAGGCCGCGGGCAAATATCTGACGGCTGCTGCCATCTGGCTTGATTTGCAGGAGCGTTGCGTGTTCAGCATTAGTCTCCCCGCAGTCGTTACAGCTGCTGCCCACGGTCATATAGAGCATACCATCCTGTCCGAAATGAATCACCCGGTTATCGTGCTGGGCGCCTTCCGGCAGGTCTTTTATTAATGTTGAAGTATCGCTTAAACTACCATCGCTGTTGATCTTTGCGCGTTTAAGGTCCGTGCTGTTGCAGGCATATAACCAGCCATCTTTAATGGTGATGCCATGCACACCCAGGAATTTAGCCCAAACCGTTGTGAGCTTTTCAAAGCGGCCGTCACCATCATTATCTACCAGCAACAAAATATCGCCTACATCCCGCCGCGTTACATAAATACCACCGTCATCGCTGATAGCCATCATGCGCGGTTTGCCGAGGCCTGTAGCGGCCACGCCAGCCTTGAATCCTGCCGGCACCTTGATACGGCTTAACAGGCTTTCTTTAAAATCTTCGTGTTTGGGGTAAAAGGTGCTGACGGAAACGGTTGTCGGCGTTTCGGCTGGCAGACCTTTCTGGGCATAGCTCTCAAATTGAACTAGTCCGATAAGCGTTAGCATACAGATAGCATGTCGATGTAATTTCATAGGTTGGTCATGTTTACTATAGTAACCGCCAAATCAGGCCTTGGTTTTACTATTAATATAAATAATTTCTCAGCAATTAATCGCTGCTTTAGCAAGGACAGATGTATATTCGCCGCATGAAATTACGCTACCTCTTCACTGCTCTTACTGCTATATTCCTTCTATCTTCCTGATCATTCAAAGGCCACCGCGCGATAGCAACGATAGCGCAAGATCACCTGGAGAAAAATACGGCTACCGTGGTAGCCGCTTACTTGCAAGGTCAAACCATGGAAGAGGTCAGCACCTGGGCGGATGAAAACAAGAACCCAGCCTCCTCGGCCTGGCATTTCCTGATCCTGCCGTTAGGTCTGAGTCATGAACAATTCGTTAATGCGGTGCAGCAAAGTGATCATAACGTGTATACCGCCATCCTGAAAAATGAGGCCACGTTGAAGGATGGCAATGCCACACCTGAACAAAAGAATAAGGCTTTAAAATATCTGATCCATCTTGTTGGCGACGCCCACCAGCCCATGCATGTCGCGGGAAAAGAAGACAAAGGTGGCAATACTATTCAGCTTCGTTTTGGCAAAGGCATAAACCTCCACAGCCTTTGGGACAGTAAACTAATTGAACACGAGGGACTGTCACCGGAACAGATCGTGCGTGTATACGATACCGCTACACCAGAAGAGATCAGCAAATGGCAGGCGGACAGCCCGATGGAATGGTTGTGGGAAAGTTATCAGTTGTCCACCGAGTTATATGCGAACGCGAAACCCGGGCAAACTATGGACGAAGCTTACTATAAAAAATACATTCCTTTCATCCGCCAACGGATCGATCAGGCGGGCATTGGCCTGGCAGGTGAGCTGAATAAGATCTTTTTCAGCGAACAAGTGAAGACGGTCTCTGTTATGCTGGTACCTCCGCCTCCACTGCCTTCACTTAAAGGAACTATCAAATTAAGCGAGGTAAATAAAGCCATTGGTGATTCAGTAACGGTGGCGGGTAAGGTTTTTGGAAGCAAGGATATCGGCAGTATGGTGCTGATTAACCTGGGCGCAGCCTATCCCAAACAATTACTGACCGTAGTATTTAAAGGTAATGCCAAGCCGCTGGCGGTAGGATTGGATGGCAAAACCATCGCCGTCAGCGGTAAAGTAAGCAGCTTTAAAGGCAAGCCACAGATCCTGGTCACCGAAGCCGAACAATTGGTCATACAAGAATGAGCGAAACGCTTTATTTACCTATCAGCTACCAAGGCAAAGAACTGGAACTGGAAGTCCGTATGGAGCGCTGGGGCTATACCTACCGGATCGCCGTGCTGATCGGCGACGAAACCGTGCTTTTCGAACCTGATGAAGAAGGTAGCTACCGTGCCATGACCGCGGACGGGATGCCGGGCAAGACCGCCCCTGGCTTATTACGCGCGATCGTTGCACAACTGGCCGGCCTGCTGCCCTGAAACGTTTACCGATTATAAGTAGCGGTATTAACGTTACAAGGCTCCCAATAATACTTCCTTAGCAGACTTATACCGCCAATCGTTGACCGGCCCAAACCGCAACTTTCGTTGACAGCATCCCATCTGTAAAGATCCAATAAAAGGGGCATCAGCGCTTCAGAATTATGGGTGATCGACATGAAATTAAGTTGGCTGAGTTTTTGCCTCATTGTGCAAAACAACAGCAACCTATGGAAATGATCAAATCGTCATCATTAAAGAGCAAAGCAGAAGTCATCAATGACCTTAAAAATAAACTGGCAGTAGTTAACGACGGAAAGGAGGGTTATCTTTCCGCATCCGAGGCCACAGAAAACCCTGAGTTAAAGTCGCTATTCAAGAGATACTCCGGGGAACGTATCGTATATGCCGCTGAACTAAATGAACACATCGCACTACATGGAACGGATGCAGAGAATGTTAGTGGCGGAATACCAGGCGGTTTACACCGCACCTGGCTCACCATCAAGCAAGCGCTGAGCAATAACGAGGATAAAGCAATCCTGAACGCCATCACCACAGGCGAGCGCGCAGCGATTGAGCAATATGATGCATGCATCGACAATTACGCTGATCATGCCGATCATTTGCAGTTACTTGCAGAGCAAAGGGCAGGTATAAGCGCTGCTCTGTCAGATATCGAATCCCGAATTGTTCAGCAACATAATTAATCATAAGGGTTGCGAAATCGCAACCCTTTTCTTTTCAATATAATACGTAATTATGGATTTGGATTGGAATAAGATATTCATCGGCGATCTTATTTCAGCTTCGCTACAGAAATAGTTATCCGGTCGTTGGTGATTGTTTTATTATGGTCTTGCTGGTTTTACGATTATCAGGCAAAAAAGGAGTTAGGCAACGTTCTCTCTCCTAATATGCTGGCCAATGGCTGGGGAAGGATCATCTTTATTTCAAGCGAATCAGCCGTACAGATTCCTGAAGAAATGATCCATTATGGTATGACTAATTGACTGTTCCGTTATTTAAGAGGAGTTCACAGGGAATTAATCCCCATAGCGACAGGATAAAGTGTCGATAATCTCTGTAACCCTCGGAAAACAGTTCGACTTAGTCCAATTACGGCGGCTCCACCGGGAAATTACGGGCTCATTGGCCTTCCTGTTACGAAATCGTAGACAATTTATTCCATAACACTTTGACCATGTTTATTGATTAACGTTTCTGATAAATTCCTATTAATTTGATTTTTCCTAGTAAAAAGTATTAGTTACATTTTCTCAAATGACGTCTAAAATACTAATATATTTAGTATTTTAGACCTGTAATCTCCCAGCATTGATCGTATGTTCACATTATTTATTCCTTACACCGTAAATATTTTATTGATAGTCGCCTTTATCATTGACCGGATTTTTCGGCTTCGTTCTGTTAATGAGTATAAGTCTGCCAAGGAAGCGCAGATTGAGACATTAAAACAACAACTGGAAAATGAGCGCAGGAATAACGACATTGAACTAACTGAAATGCATAAAAAAAGGTATCAGAGCCTTAAAGTTGTGTTGGAAGAAAGAGAAGAGGAAAACGATAAAAACAAGGAAGCCCTCCTAAAGCTGAGCATTGCCTTAGAAAAGGCGTCAGAAAGCAATTCCTCAACGAAAACCTTGGTTGACGAACTGGTCGCTGAAATCAATCGTTTGGCATTACGAAAGAAAAAATTAGAGATAGAGAAAATGTCATTACTAAACAAAATTGAAGATTTGCTAAATTACCCTAATTATCTGCCATACGACCTAAGAAATCCGCGATAAATTTATCAGCTGATTCTATTTGTTACCTTCTGGAAATTAAGTCGGGAAATCCCCGAATATAAATTTCTCTTAGCCCACAGGGCGGCAGATATTTGCCTTGTCAAATACAGCTTTTATTTTTTCTTTTCCCCATAGCTTCGTTCCTGCTTGTTTCGGATGTTTAAGGAAGAACTGGTTCCGCTTATTGAAATATCGGTCGATGGCCTCCATGCATTCTTCGACGGTTTGGTAATCGCTGTTGTGAACGACCGATTTAGCCATGCCGCTGAAGACGGATTCAATGACATTCAAGTGGGGTGCTTTGGTAGGGAGAGGGACGATGATGATCTCGGGGGTCTTTAGTTTTTCTCGGTAATCCGCGTCGTTAACTTCTGCTAGATACTCCAGCAATTGGCATGAATCATGCCAGGCGGCAGCATCCCAGGACAGGTACAGCCGTTTCTGATCCTGGTATAATAAGGTCAACACTTCGATCAGTTTGATCATTTCATCGGTGTTTTTTTTGGCCGAGTAAAACCAGGCCAGCTGGTTAGTGGATAACTCCAGTGCGCAGGTACAGATAATAAATCCTTTGCCTTTATCCACTTTCCGGTAAACGGGCGGTTTCCCTTGCTCAGCAAGCATGCGGCCACCTTGCGGCCGTATGGATTTCGGGCCATATTCGTCGATCGAAAAGAACTTCTCATCCTTGCCCAGATTGCTTAACACGTTTTGGATGTGTTCATATTTCTCCTGGTATTGCGGATCATTACTTACAATAACCTCCCTGGAACGTTTATAACGGACGCCGCGGCGGCGGAGGTAAACGCTGACCGTTGAAAATGTGATTCGGATACCGGTGTGTTTGCTATAAGCATAAGCCAGATCCGTAATGGTCCAGGAGACCCGGTCGATTCCGTATAGTTTGGGGCTTTGCCGTACCATGTGGATAAGGCCGTCGATTTTACGTTCTATCTCCAGTCTTTTTTGCGGGCTGATGGGTTTTTTGCTTCCGGGGCGGCCAAGTGCCTCCAGCCCTTTTGTTTCATAGATAGTCATCCAGCTTCGAAGTGTTCTGGTGGTACAGTCGATCCTTTCAGCAAGTTTTGCTCTACCGTTATAGGTGTAAACCGTTGTTAAAGCGACGGATACCTGCCAAAGGCGGTGGTCGTTACCTATCCGCCATTTGTGTAAAGTGGCCAGCTCCTTCGGCGAAAATTTGGCCTTTAATTTGGCGGTACTCAGTTCTTTTTCATGCTGATCGAACCAACGGCTAAACACATGGTAAAATCCGGGTCTGCTATACCCATCGGGGCACTGTGCATGATAACGCTGGTAAAGCTTCTCAGCCTGTAATACCGGTCCCGGTTCTGCCGCGATCACTGAAGGCATAACACGGGCGAAATTGCGGTAAAAGGCGGTATCTTGTCTCACCTTGTCTTTGCCGATAAAAAAGGAATAATCGCTCAGCTTTTCAGGGTGTTCTTTTTCGAGGACGCGAAACTCATTGATATAAAAACGGATGGTCGCGAATTGGAGCCGGAGCTTATCCGCTAAATAATTGATATTAAGCTGCCGGGCGATATAGTGCTGCCGGATAAAATCCTTTTTTGCTTTCGAAATTTGCATACCTAATTCGTTATTAGTTAAGATAGGTTTCTTCTTGAATATATCCGAGCAAGCGAAGGTCTACGGAAACTTGGTTGTTTAATACAACACTTTGCTTTGATCTATCATATCCAGCCTGCAATCAGTTCTACGGCGATTGACGATCAATATTATCTACAATAAAGCGGAAGCCGCATATATCGCCGTCATTCAAAATGTCATTAAAGCACAGCAGTACACCTAATATTTAGAACTGCGAGAAAATTACAAGAACGACCCGGTATACTATTTTGCCATGCCCGACCATTTGTTTCGTAATGGCATCGGGAAACCGATTTGCGGAATTTGAGCAATCTTGTTGAATTGGGCCTTGATAACAATGAGCTTTACAGGATGCTGGGTTAAATTTTTGGTGCATTCAGAAGAGAAAGTGCTATCTGCAAAAAGAAGTTTTTATGTTAAATCAATAGCATCATCAGGTTTTTTTTCATAGTACGCTATGGAAGTTATCACTTCAACCCACTTATTAAAAGCAGCATCATAGAAGCTCTTTGCATCTATGAGTCCTGTTAAATTTGGTTGCGCTGTAAAGGGATTATCTTTGATCTTCAATTCCTCATTAAGCAATAATTGTTTCGCTTCATTGAAAGCTGTTAACCTGTTATTATAATGCTCTTGATAGTTCATTTAAACTCAACATCACTCCTTGACAATTGTTTATGCTTCTGATTAATAATATAAACTTTTGAGAAATACTAGTGTTGTCCTTATAAACTACACAACATGAAAAAGATAATATTAATAACGTACTTATTTGCCGGTATGGCAATGACTTCGTGTAATTCCTCTGACAATGGCGAAAAAGGAAAAGAAGTTGATACTATGAAAGGCCGTGCTGGTACGGATACTATTATGGGTGGGGGCAAGAACCCTGATACCATACCTAAGCCAGGAGTACCAAAGGTTGACCAAAGAGGTATTGATTCAAATGCGGTAAAAGCTCCTGATGAGACAAAAAATAAGACCAACTAAGATATATCGTCTGATATGACGCGCAACTGAAAATAGATATTCTCCATGTTCCCCGAGGTTTGATCGAAACAATAACCCCGGAGTCAGGAGAAGTGACCGGCTAATTGGCTAAGATGATGAGAACGCTGATCCTTTCCGACATCCAGGTGGCTGTGAAGGCCTGACCAGCCCGGGGGTAGCGAAACCAAGGAAAACCGGTCGGTACCATCTTTATTTCTGCAGTTATTAAAGGCGAACTCCATAGTTTTCGAAAAGTATTCAGCGGATCATGCCGAGACATCATTCATCAAACCGTGAATGGCGCCGCCGAATTACTCGTCGATCTCTTATTGTGCGGGGAACCGGAAGTCAGAAAACCTCATTTAATATATAAAGAATCAATACCCATCCTATGACAACGCAAAAAACAACCCGTACCAAACGTGATGGCGCACTGGAAAGTCCCTGGCAGCGCAATAGTGCTGAACTGAATCCTGGCTCAGCCACTGCTTATCCGGCGCTTACCTATGACTGCCTGGTCATCGGCGCCGGGATTACCGGCATTACGGCGGCATTGCTTTTACAGGAAGCCGGTAAGAAGGTGGTGATCGCGGAAGCAAATACCGTTGGCTTCGGAACGACAGGCGGTACCAGTGCACATATCAATACCTTCGCAGACACCACTTATAAAGAAGCAGAGAGTGCTTTTGGAAAAGAAGGCGCACAGCTTTTTGCGGATGCCGTCAACGAAGGGGCCGGACTGATCAAGACCAATATCAGCAACTACCTGATCGACTGCGACTATGAGATCAAGACAGGTTATGTCTATGCCAAGGACGAAAAGCAGGCCAAACAACTGGCTGACATATTAGATGGTGCAAAGGCAGTCGGGATTCCGGCCTACTATGTTGATCAGGCTCCTGCACCGGTGCCTTATCAGGCGGCACTGGAATTCCCTGATCAGGCGCAATTCCATCCACTCAAATACCTGCAAACTTTGCTGAGCGAATACCTCAATGCCGGCGGAATATTGCTGGAGGAGACCAAAATTGAAACTGTAAAAACTGAAGGTAATTTTCATGTTGCGGATCTACCACAAGGCGAAATCAAGGCCAGGCAGGTGATCTATGCAACACATCTCCCACCGGGTATCAATTCCTATAGTCTGCGTTGCGCCCCCTACCGCAGTTATGTGCTGGCGGTAAAGTTAAAGGACGATACCTATCCGGATGCTTTAGTTTACGATATGCAGGAGCCCTATCACTATTTTCGGACGCATGTGGTCGATGGGGAAAGGCTGCTCATCGCCGGCGGGAATGACCACAAGACGGGTCATGACGAACCTGAAAAGGCATTTGCCGATCTGGAGAAATATGTGCGTGAGAATTATGATGTGTCATCAATAAAATATCGCTGGTCAAGTCAGTATTATGTTCCGGTAGATGGTTTTCCTTATATCGGGCAAATGGCCGAAGCTGCCAAAGGTGTTTATTGCGCTACCGGCTATAACGGCAATGGCATGATGCTGGGTAGCATAGCCGGTAAGATCCTGAGCGACCTGGCGCAAGGTAAAGATAATAAATATGCAGACATCTTCAGTCCATCCCGCTTGAAACCGATTGCCGGTTTCACGGCTTTTGTGCAGGAGAACGCGGATGTGGCCTATCACTTTGTAGCCGACCGCTTCGGCATTCACGAAACGGATTCATTAAAACGATTATCGCCCGGAACCGGGCAGGTTGTCGAAGTAGACGGAAAAAAGATCGCCGCTTACCGCGACGATTCGGGTAAGATCCATGCGCTCAGCCCGGTCTGCACGCATGCCGGTTGTATCGTAAACTGGAACGGTGAAGAGAAAAGCTGGGATTGCCCTTGCCATGGTGCACGTTATGATATTGATGGCAAGGTACTGACCGGCCCCGCGACGCTGAATTTAGCAATTATTGATCCTGAGAATAATGCGTGACCTTGCACAACGATTTCCTGAAAATCCGCTGCTCCTTCCAAAGGACCTGGTTCCGAGCGGTCCGGGCCTGCAGGTCATCAGCTTGCTGAACCCCGGCGTGTTTCGGTACCAGGAAAAAATATGGTTGCTGGTACGGGTGGCTGAAGGCGTTGCCGAAATGGAAGGTGTGATCTTCTTTCCCGCACTGAACGCTACCGGCAATACCGAGATCATCGAAGTACCGTTGAATGACCCCGACCTGATCGCGACAGATGCCAGGGTGATCAATTACAAAGGCCTTGATTACCTGACGACCATATCCCATTTACGGTTGTTATTCAGCGAAGATGGCATACACTTTACGGAGCCGCCAAGCCCTGCATCCCTGTTTGGCACCGGCTACCTCGAGCGGTTTGGTATCGAAGATTGCAGGGTGACCCAGATCGACGATACATACTACCTGACCTATACTGCTGTTTCCGATAGCGGCGTCGGCGTCGGCTTACAAACAACAAAAGACTGGCAGCATTTTGAACCGGGCGGCATGATCCTGCCGCCGCATAATAAGGATTGCGCCATTTTCGAAGAAAGGATAAACGGGAAATATTATTGCCTGCACCGCCCCAGCAGCAAGGAGATCGGTGGCAATTATATCTGGCTGGCTGAATCGTCCGACAGCCGGCAATGGGGTAATCATCATTGCCTGATCAAAACAAGGCCGGGCCTGTGGGACAGTGCCCGTGTAGGCGCCGGTGCGGCCCCGATCCGAACTGCGCAGGGCTGGCTGGAAATTTACCATGGTGCCAACGAACAACACCAGTACTGTATTGGCGCTTTTTTGATGGACCTGGACGATCCATCAAAAGTGATCGGCCGGACGACCGAACCGATTATGGTACCGACAGAACCTTACGAACTTAGCGGCTTTTTTGGCTATGTGGTCTTCACCAACGGGCATATCGTCAATGGCGACCGGCTAACCATTTATTACGGGGCGGCGGACGAGTTCGTTTGCGGCGCGCATTTTTCAATTACCGAAATATTAAACCAACTAAACTGAACACACGATGAAGGCAACATCAGCATGGCTCTTAAATGCCAACGCTCACCTGAATGATCCTGCGCTACCCATTGTCTTTGAAAAACAGGCGGCGGGCTATTCTTTTAAAGTTCACATTTTTTATGATTCTTGCTGGCTGGTCGCGGCCTGGCCAAAAGGCAGCCGAATCGCGTTCCGAATGGCCTATTCACCTAACGACCGGCTGGAACTGAAAAAGCTTTCGGAAAAGGACGGAAAGATCATTTTAAAGATCAGTTCGCTGATCGGCGAGCAGGAATGCGTTGTCGATCTGCCGGATGCGGAAGCTATTCCCGTATTGCGCCTGACAACTACCTTAAAGCCAACCGCGCCGCTGTTGTTCCCTTACTGGCCGCGGGATATCGTCGTTCTGGGTGCCGCAGGCAGCGAACTTTTGGCCGAGGGAGAAATCAAAGTCAAACAGGTGGGCACACGCTCGGGGCAGTTATATTTCAGCTTAACCCGTCCGAAAGCTGGTTCCGTGCTGTACCTGCAAAATTTGACAGCGCTGGCAGATTACAACCAGGCCACGGAAACCTCCGCCGGTGAGACGGTAGGCGGCGAATGGCCGGAGATCGGCTTTGCCCTTCCGCCGACGATAAAGAACAAGCCTTTAGAAGCAGGAAAAAGCTATGTATTGAGCGACGCCCTGATCGCTTTTAGTGAAGAGGTTCCGGCCGACGAACCGGCCATGGTACGCCAGTATCTGGACCTGACGGCGGCTATTTACTTAACACTGCCCAAACCAGATACCAGTTATAAGCACTGGCCGGATATCCTGCAAAAGGGTTTGACCGATCTGCAAACCAGTCCTGGTTGCTGGTCGCAGGTAGATGGCAATCACTATCTGAATGCTTACCTTTCTGATTACAAAACTCCACCAGAGATCATGGTGCAGCTGGCCGTTTTGTTGCCCTTGCTGGATTATGTGGAATGGACAGAGGCTGAACTGGAGATGATGAAAACGATCAAAGACGGTCTGACGGCTTTTTATGATGCCGACCTGGGCACGATCATGCGCTGGCATCCGAAGATGGCTGATAAAATGGAAGCGGTCGAAGAGCAGATGCAACCCATGGTCATGGATTCCTGGTACCTGAACCACCCGCTGCTTAACCTCTCACGGTTAGCACTCAAAGGCGATAAGGTTGCTGAAAAACTCTTCCTCGATTCGCTGGAGTTCGCCATTAAGGTGGCGCATCATTTTGACTATACCTGGCCGGTATTTTATAAGATGGATACACTGGAGGTCGTGAAAGCCGAGACCCAGCCGGGAAAAGGAGGTGAAAAAGACGTGCCCGGCCTGTTTGCACACATCATGCTCCAAGCCTGGGAACTGACCGGCGAAAAACGATATCTGGCTGAAGCCGAGAAATCTGCACTACGCTTGCTGGGATCGGGATTCCAACTCTTTTACCAGGCTAATAACACCGCATTCTCTGCCGGCGCAATGCTGCGATTATACAAGGTCACCGGAAAGGAGGTGTATAAAGAACTAAGCTACCTGTGTGTAGTCAACATCCTGCAGAATACCAGTCTCTGGGACTGCAACTATGGCTATGGGAAGAACTTCCCGTCCTTTTTCCGCTTATTCCCTTTGAACGATGCGCCTTACACGGCAGCCTACGAGGAGGAAGAGGTGTTTTGTGCCTTGCACGACTATCTGCGTCATGCTGAAGGGGAAGATATGCTGCCTTCACTCAGGTTGTTGATCGCGGAATATATCCGTTACCTGGTAGACCGAGCCGTATATTATTATCCGCCCATGCTCCCTAAAGAGATGCTTTCTGAAGATGTCAAAACCGGTGAAGTGGACGCGAACCTGTGGATCGCACTGGAAGATATGCACGATGGCTGGGAAAAATCAGGCGAGGTTGGACAGGAAGTTTACGGCGCAGGCAATGCTTTCGGTATCCTGCCGAGGCACTATATGCAGGTCGACGGGCAACCGTTCATGATCTATACTGATTACCCGACTTACGGCTTTTCAGCGAAAAAGCATCGTCCGGCGAATTTCAGACTGGCCGGTGATGGCCGGCTGAACTGCAGGCTGATGATCGTTAAGACTGGAAAAGGCAAATTGCCTGAATTCGATGTCAGGTTAAAGGGACACCGGGAACCCTGGAAGGGTAACAAAACAAAGGATGGCCACCTCGAATTCATTCTGCCAGGTGACAGTCAGGTGCATATTGACTGGAAATAAGGCATTAAAAAGGTCGGCGGGAAAATATAGCTCTATAAAATTACTGGAATAATAATTGCACTACATGACCGCGATCAATGATCGCAGTCAACATCAGATCAACATTCATTAAAATCTAATATTATGCCTACAAAGACAAACAAAAAAGCGACTGCAGCAGCTGCCAGTCGTACACCCGAAGCCGAAAGCGCTTTAAAAGAATTATTCGTCGACGAACTAAAAGATATCTATTGGGCAGAAAAGCATTTGGCAACAGCCCTGCCTAAGCTGATCAAAGGGGCGACTTCGGAAGATCTGAAACAAACAATCACGACGCACCTGGGAGAAACCAAAAACCAGATCACGCGTTTGGAAAGTGTATTTGCCTCTGTAGGTGAAAAAGCCACGGCTAAAAAATGCCTGGCCATGGAAGGCTTGTTAGCGGAAGCTACCGAACTGCTGGAAGATACCGAGAAAGGCACTGAAGTGCGTGATGTGGCCATTATCTCTGCAGCACAAAAGGTTGAACATTATGAGATCGCCTCTTATGGTACCTTGCGTACATTGGCCGGCACCTTAGGTTTCAGTGAAGCACAAGGCTTATTGGATGAGACCCTTGCAGAAGAAAAGAACGCGGATTCTTTGTTAACCCAGGTCGCTGAAAATTATGTAAATGAAGCTGCCGCTGCTGAGGTAGAGTAATAAGTTACAGCTGTGATACGAGAGGCCGGTGTATACGGCCTCTTTTTTTGTATTAAATACGATCATGATGGATCAGCTATTAAAATCATTGCTTTCTGGCTTTATGGGTACGAATGCGATGACCGTATCGAGTGTCCTACTGCCAAAAATAACGGGTGAAAAACTTTAGGGAGCCGACGCATCTTGAAACCCTGATCAAATGTTTACCCCACACTGGTCCGGGCATGCCAAAAGATCTCTGCCTTGGGCGCACACTACGCTATGAGCTTTAATTTCGCCGATACTTATGTCGAGTTAGGCAAACCAAGAAGTCGAGCACTCCTTAAAAACGGGATTATCCTGGGCATTGTTAGCGGCGTGTTAGGGTATTTGATCTGGAAGAGAACGTTGATGGCTCATCCATTACATACGCGGATCAATTACTCCCATTATTATCTTCAGCGAATTCCGGCCCATATCAGTTTTGCGAACTAATGACCAAGCTCAAATGGCTTCCACAATAATGCAGTAAAAATCATCGAAGCAGTGTTTTAAAGGTGTGTCCCTGATCAAACTATATATTTAGCAGTAATTTGAAGAAACAATGGCCGATCCGCCCTAGATTCATCGAAATTTCAATGTAGCTATTGTTTAATTTGTTTTACAGGAAAATCAGCTGCTGCATCCTGAAAATATTAAATGAAGCAGTTTCTATGCTTTCGATTATGTATAAATAGAAATTATTGAAAGATCCCGTAATTTAGGCATTCCTTTATCATAATAAATGTAGAAAAACCATTTTCTACTAATTCATCCTCGTAGGCTGATGGAGGTTCTTACATCAAAATACCTTTTACAGGAGAAATTCAATTCCGATCTGGCTGCTGCCGTATGATTTCGTTATTAAGTACACTAATTTATTTCCGCGTCACCAGGTTCTTTTTGATACGACTTAATGTTTCCGGAGCGATACCCAGGTAAGACGCGATAAGGTTTTGCGGGATACGCCCGATCATTTGCGGATTTAATTCGGTTAGTTGCACATACCTTTCTTCGGCACTGTGCGTAATGGAACTCATCAACCGGCGCTCCTTTGTAACAAGGCTGTTTTGATAAAGTATCCGAAAATACCGGTCCATGATAGGTACCGCAACTGTTAATGCTTCGTAGTTTTTATGGGAAATCATCAATAGTTGAGAATCTTCTATAGCATCGATATTAAATACCGCGGGTTTGCCTGACAGAAAACTATTGAAGTCGGATAACCACCACCCTTCCCAACCAAATACACTCATATGTTCATCGCCCCTATCATCGACATTATAGGTACGCAGCAAGCCTTTGGCCACAAATGCCAGGTGCTTACAAATATCGCCCTCCTGTAATAAATATTGCCGTTTCCGCAATCGTTTAGAAATGAAAAAAGTGGTTATAATCTCCTTGTCAGCATCTGTAAGCGATACTTTTTCCTGAATGTGGCTAAAAAGTATATCGATCATATAACCTAAGCTAATCTTGCGGCAAAGATAACCTTTAGACTTGATATAGATCAAGTGTATTAGTTGACGCACATCAACGCTGCGCCAAAGGGTTACCGTTAATTTTGTGATCTCATTTATTAAATAGTATTATGTCATGAGCAAAATAGCATTAGTGGTTGGAGCAAGCGGCATCACCGGGGCTAATTTAGCCGAAAAGCTGATCGCCGAAGGTTGGGAAACCTACGGATTGGCCCGCACACCTAATACGGAGATCAATGATTTGAAACCGGTGGCGGCAGATCTGTTGGAAACAGCCAGCCTGCGATCGGCTTTAGCAGCGGTTAGCCCTACCCATGTGTATATTACCACATGGATGCGTAACGAGACCGAAGCAGAGAACATCCGGGTCAACAGCCTGATGGTGCGTAATCTATTGAACGTATTATCTGAAAAAAGGAGCGTTGAACACGTGGCCCTGGTAACCGGCCTGAAACATTACCTGGGGCCGTTTGAAGCCTATGCAAAAGCAGGCTTTCTGCCCGAAACACCCTTACGCGAAGAACACCCAAGGCTCGATCTGGAAAACTTTTACTATGCGCAGGAAGACGAAGTTTACGCTGCAGCCAAGCGCGACGGCTTCACGTGGAGTATTCACCGCCCGCATACCGTAATTGGCAAAGCGGTTGGTAATGCCATGAACATGGGCACCACCTTAGCTGTGTATGCCAGCATTTGCAAAGAAACAGAGCGCCCGTTTATCTGGCCCGGCTCCGCGGCGCAATGGAATGGCTTATCGGACGTAACCGATGCGCGGGTATTAGCAGCACACCTGATCTGGGCATCGACCACGGAAGCGGCACGAAACGAAGCCTTTAATGTGGTTAACGGAGATGTTTTTAGATGGAGCAGGTTATGGAAACGGCTGGCGTACTACTTTGATGTAGAAGCTACTGGCTTTACCGGCAGTATCCATTCACTCGAAAAAGAAATGGCCAATGATGCCGATCGCTGGCTACAAATCGCCCAAAAATATACGCTGAAAGAAGAGGACTTAAGCCGACTGGCTACACCTTGGCACACCGACCTTGACCTGGGCAGGCCCATCGAAGTGATGACTAATATGTCCAAAAGCCGCAAACTGGGGTTCACAGTTTATCAGGATACGGAAGAAACTTTTTACAATCTATTCGAACAACTGCGGGCGTCCAAGCTGATACCTTAAAAATATAGGCAGTGTTTCCGAATATCAATATTAATGCACCAATTGTAATATGATTGGTGCAATTTGTCTATCTCATGGTATTTTGCCCGCCCTATCTTTGCCAGCAGCTGATTGCGTATTAATCGTCCACTGTTAAATTACTTATATCAGTATCATTTAACAACATTATAAAGCAATACCATCTTGAAGTACTTTATGGAAATCTTCACACCCATGCTAGCCTGGCTAAATCTACAAAAATGAGAGAGCCGATTAGTGACAAATGTAAATGACTGTTCAAAGGGACTTTTCGATCAGGGTTTAAGCTATAATCAGTATGAACGAAAATGACCAGGACACACTCCATCGTGCCGGTTATAATTTTTTAGTTATCTGGACCATTCCAACCGATGAACCTCCAAGCAATTTAAAAATGTTCACACAGCAAAGCCTCCAAATCGGTGCTCGATTTTATTGACCATTCCGAGTTATAAGTAATGGTATTAACGTTACATGGCTCCCAATAATGCTTCCTTAGCAGACATATATCGTCAATCGATGACCGCCCAAACCGCAACTTTTGTTGACCGTGCCCCATCTGCAAAGATCCAATTAAAGGGACATCAGCGTTTCAGAAATTAAGGGTGATCGACGTGAAATTAAGTTGGCTGAGTTTTTGCCTCATTGTGCAAAACAACAGCAACCTATGGAAATGATCAATCGTCATCATTAAAGAGCAAAGCAGAAGTCACCAATGACCTTAAAATTATACTGGCAGTAGTCAACGACGGAAAGGAGGGTTATCTTTCCGCATCCGAGGCCACAGAAAACCCTGAATTAAAAGCGCTATTCAAGAGATACTCCGGGGAACGTATCGTATATGCGGCTGAACTAAATGAGCACATCGCACTACATGGAACGGATGCAGAGAATGTTAGTGGCGGAATACCAGGCGGTTTATACCGCACCTGGCTCACCATCAAGCAAGCGCTGAGCAGTAACGAGGATAAAGCAATCCTGAACGCCATCACCACAGGCGAGCGCGCAGCGATTGAGCAATATGATGCATGCATCGACAATTACGCTGATCATGCCGATCATTTGCAGTTACTTGCAGAGCAAAGGGCAGGTATAAGCGCTGCTCTGTCAGATATCGAATCCCGAATTGTTCAGCAACATAATTAATCATAAGGGTTGCGAAATCGCAACCCTTTTCTTTTCAATATAATACGTAATTATGGATTTGGATTGGAATAAGATAATCATCGGGGATCTTAATTTCAGCTTCGCTGCGGAAATAGTTATCCGGTCGTTGGTGATGTTTATTATGGTGCTGCTGGTTTTACGATTATCCGGCAAAAAAGGAGTCAGGCAACTTTCTCTCTTTGAAGTGGCCATCATAATCAGTCTTGGCTCAGCAGCGGGTGATCCAATGTTTAATGAGGACGTAGCCATCTTGCCGGCAGTAATCGTGTTCGCCGCCATATTGTTATTTTACAGGCTTATCACTTATTTCGCTTCTAAAAGTCAAAAATTTGAGAAACTACTGGAAGGGGATTCCTTGTATATCATTGAAGATGGCCGCTTTGTCGTCATGGATGAATCCAATCACACATTCGCGAAAGATGAGTTTTTCGCCGAAATGAGACAACAAAGCATTGAACATGTCGGCCAGGTCCGGATAGCTATACTCGAAAGCAACGGCGCCATAAGTTTTTATTACTACAGTGATAAAGAAGTTAAACCAGGTTTGCCGATCGTACCAAAGGTCTATCGAGCCCGAAGCTGTACAGTAATGGAAAGTGGACTTTATGCGTGTACATTCTGTGGCAATACCGAAAACTTAGCTGCCGGGAACCATCAATGTAAACGCTGCACAAAAAATGAATGGGTTGGCGCTATCAGTACGCTCAGGCTATCCTGATCGTCGATGGAAAGTTTAGACACCGATCCGCAAAGTGCTGATTTGAAAAAGTTGAACCGATTTGGTCAATAAGTTTGAACAGGGGGGTTCATAAAACGCTGGAATTCTAATGCTATCGGCTCTTGTAATTGATGAACACCACATAATATACTTCGATTGATATTTTATGTTCACAATGCACCATAAAGCCTAACTACCTTCAGATACAAAGGCAACTTTGGACGGCTCTTTAAGCATTTCAGCGATCACTGCCTTAACGATCTTACTTCGGGTTTGAGATGACTGTTTGGGATTAACAATGTAAATCAGCAGCACCTCTACCCAATTGTTCTGATGGATCCTGAAATTAACAAATGGGAATTCTTTGATCTCGAAATCCTCCACCAGCCCTTCAGAGATCTGGTCACGCATATCCGGTATGCTCTCTTTCGTTTTGGCATCCAGTTGTTCCAGGCAGGCTTTTCGTACCGTATGTTCTACCCAGTCGAGGTCGCTGTTGAAGGTGATATAAAATGAGACTTCGTTCCATACCAGCGGCAATTTCTGCCAGGAGTAGTTATAGACCTGGTTTTGAAAGATCAGACTATTGGGAAATCTGATCAGCCTGCCACTTGGCAGATCACTGCTCATCAGGTTTCCTGCAAATTCCCAAAGCGTTGTATCTAAAAAATTAATTTCAACCACATCACCGTTAAAGCTTCCGACCTGGATGCGGTCGCCGACCTTGAATGGTCCACGCATGATGATGTAAAACCAGCCGATCAGGGACGCAATAGGCGTCTGCAAAGCAAAGCCCAACAACAGGGATATTAAACCCAGGGAAACCGCCGCCGTGTACCAGTTTGCGTTCAAAAAGGAAATGAATATAAAAATGATCAAAATGTAGGTAATCAGACGGGTAACCTGGACCAGGTTATAGAGTAATCCTTTGTCAAGTTGAGCTTTAGCTACCTGGGTTTGTACAAACCTCGAGACGATTAGGATGGCAAAGCTGCAAGCACCGGCAAAGAGCAGGTGCTCAAATAAATCATGATAAGATCCAATGAAATCGAATATTTTTAATCTTATCACGAAGGTAATTGCGATACAAATTATCGCACCAATAATATACGTTCCGATCTTCGATTTCTTAACCTCCTCGTTATGCAGTTTTTTTATGGTCGCTTTTTGTTCGGGCGTGGCTTCCTGGGTTTTGATTTCCATTTTTGATACTATAGATTGGTTTACGAAAATTATCATCCCGCAGTTTTAAAGCCTATTCACTTCGCAGATCACTATCACATAGCTATCAAAACCATGAATGAGCCTATTCACATTGTCCCAATTGAAAAACGAAAACACGCATCGGATAAAGCACAACTATCCTGCCGAGCCCGCTTATCTACTGGCTTTCGAATATGACAACTGTTGAATTAATTTCAACCTCAGGCCAAATCACAAATTTCAAAGTTCCTATAAATACCGCGCTTTAGCAGAAAGCTGCCTTTAGGGTGGCGAAAACTGCTTATTTGTCGTATTTTTGCGGTACCAACCCATTATAAGCCATAAAGAGGAGCCGAAAAACTTTATGGACATATGATAGCTACCCCTACTATTAGGCCCGAAGATAAAACTTTCTGCCGCTGCGGCGGAAAACGTCATGATGCGGAACGTGTTCCCCGAAAACTGCTGATGAAAACACTGCTGTTCTGGCTGCCTTTAAAAAGATACCATTGCCTGAAATGTGACAGTCATACCTGGAAGCTGGATCGCTGAACCAGCAATAGGTTAAGCAGAGCGCATCGCCCGTCAAGCTTTAGTTTACGAAGGGCAACTGCAATAATCAGACCTAATGTCATAGGTGTTTGCGACTAATTACGCCGTCTGAGCTTATTGCTTTTCAGGAACTGCTGCGTCTTGATATTCTCCCACATGATCAGTTTTTCCTCTATCCGGTGAAAGGCCCGGATGTCCCCGTCCTGGGAGATCACCAGACCCAGACTGCCGGGATGATTCCAGCAGTAAGCGATCATCGAGCGGTGCCGGGTACCGAAATGCCCGGGATCAGCCGCCACCAGTGATTTCGGGCTGGCCGTAGCTGCGGACGAAACAAAGATCCGTTTGGGCATTCGTCTCGTTTTCAGGACGCCACCAAATCCCTGGGAAATCATGTCGCGTGAAAAGAGCAACACCCCATCCACACAGGTATGTGATGCCAAAAAAGAAATGCATCCCTTGATCTCGTCGGCGATCTCCTGTTTGGCCAGCAGGGCGCGCGATTCTTCCAGATACCCATGTTTGCTGATCACTTTCTTACCCGCGCCAAGGTGCTCATCGATCAGCATTTCGGCCATGTAATGGTTAACGGTTTCCTTGGCGTAATTGCTGATGGCATGTTTAAGCCGGTCATAACGCACCGCATACTTAATATCGATGCCTTCATGCTCATCGGTTATAAGGATCGCTCCGCCATGATGGTAATTTTGTATCCGCAGCAGCAGCCTGGAAAGTACCTGTATCCAGATGCCATCCATAAAGATTTCCCAGTCTTCAAAATGTTCCCCTGCGTGGCTGGCCGAAAGAAAGGTTTTGAGTTCATCTTTCAGATGCGCGGCGTTGGCTTTCAGAATTTTTGAAACCGGACCGATAGTAAACACATCCAGGTAACGCGGAATCAGTTTATTCTGCTTCAGGGTGGCCAGCAGTTCGTAATCGAACAGCACATTGAGGGTGCCGATATCGTTGATACTGACCTGGAACAGGCCGGGTTGCTCTGAACCGGACTCTGATTCATAGTTCAAAAAGCTCTGGTAATGGATCGCCTGGTCGATCATTCCCCAAATAAACAGCTTACCCTGCCGGTCAAAATAGACGGCCAGGGAGGTGCTGGACGGATCAGATGCTTTTGAAAGCTTTACCAGAGCCTTGATGGTCATTTCCAGCGGCACGTCAAATTTAATACAGCTCCAGCGTTCAGCTACGATCCGTCGCGGCGGCCTTGGATCCGGGTTATCCGGGTCGATCAGCGTAATGGTCACTTTCACCAGATCGCTTTCCTCTGTTCGCATACTGGTGAAAAACAAGCATTCGAAAAGATCTTCCAGCACTCCCAGGGGCGGGATGTCGAGGGATAATTTGCTGTGCTGCAATTTTTCCAGTACATGCAGTGCGAGATCTTTCGGTTGAGCGTTTGACAATGCCATGGTGCGGATCTGAGTATGATTTGGTGTTTAACAACCGGACACAGTAAATGTTGACGTGGGTATACGGAAAGATTTAGGACATAAAGTATAATAAACGTTACATAAAAAATTTAATGCAATCACGAAAGTCTCCGTATATTATTGATTGTATGTTGGTTTATCATTGATTTCGGATTTAACCGGGCAAAAAAAGACTTGGGAACAGATATTGATGAGTACAGAAGTATGAAGCGGATTTTGATTATCGACGACAACGAAGACATTCTGGAAATCCTGCAAATCGTTTTTCGCGATGAAGGTTATAATGTGGTCGTTTCGAACACGGGAGATGCCGCCGAGTATATCCATATCATACACCCGGACCTTATTTTACTTGATGTGCGTATCGACGGGTACCAAAAACGCGGCGATGAGATCTGCGCTGAGATCAAAGCCAGATATCCCTATCAGTTACCAGTGGTGCTGATATCCGCGGAAACCAATTTGGCTGTGCTGGCCAACGAATGCGGTGCGGACTTTTATATCAGGAAGCCATTTGATATTTACGACCTGGTCGCACAGGTAACTAAGTTCCTGACGTGACCTTTCAGGTTATTTATGCTACCTTTATGTCTATGAGTGACAACATGGAAAACAAGTCTGATAACCAGCAATGCGGAAAAATAGATCTTGGTCCCGGAGATCTCCGGGTTTACTTTCTGAATAACCTCGATAAGATCTATGCGGCCAAAACACATTTGGTTAGGCATTTACCGGAAATCGCGCAGGAAGCCCATTTTACTGATCTTAAACTCGCAATCGAAGAAACCTGCGAAGATGTGGAAAAACAACTGGCCCGGATGGACATCATTTATGCTATGCTGGAAGCGGACCGGGCCCAGGGAAATTGCAGCGGCCTGGCGGGGTTGATCGATGACGCGTTCGAAGATATCAAAACACACGGTCAGCACCCCGAACTCCGGGATCTTTCTATCGCATTCTATATGCAGAACATTGAAAGTATAGAAATGGCCTCCTTTCAGGTGCTGGAAATGGCAGCGGTAAAACTAAAAAACAAACAGATTAAACAATTGATCCGGGAGAATTACGATGAAGCCAAGGCAGACCGGACGTTGTTGTTACTGATTACCGCTAAATACCTTACTTCGAAGTAGTCATTTGCCGCGGGCATAGACGTATCATACCAAAAATCACAACATGAAGGTGTAAATTAAACGTTGACATCGTCTGGCTGTCTATCACCTCTGAAAACAGAACAATAATGGAAAGGCGTTCATCATTAAGTGTACGCCGCCGAACATACTACTTTTCAGGTCAGTAAACTTTCCAGAAGCATTGTATAAAATCATAACGCCAAAGCGAGCTGCACATTTTATTACATACCTTTTTGAACACTCAATTAGCTCAGGCGACAAAAGGATCGATACCTCAGGCGGTCGCGGTGATGATGCAGATTAGTTTGCTTGCTATTTCAAATATAAAATGTGGTAGGCCCGACATCACCTATTCAAGATGCAGTTCGCGGAACATTACCAAGTCGGTCGGCGAATCATCGGCAATTCGGAGGCTTATGTGCCGTATTATTGGTGCCCCGCTCAAAGTTCCGCTAAAGGGGGCAGGTGCTGAAAGCCTTATGGCCAGGCTAATCGAACTTTAAGAGGAAATTCGATCATTTGCTGACGAGACGTTTACCTAATGCAATAGGAATTAAGGCGCGTGACTTGCTGAAAACAGCTCGATCGGTACAGGGACATTGATCATTCTCTGATTCCGTTTTAGCCAACACCGGTTATTTATTCATCCACAATGAGCCAATAAACGGGCTTAGGCTTAAGATCTTTATCAAACAGCAACGGGTAGTTTTTACGCCCGCGCACCGGAAAATTATCTAACCAGGAGTATTTATCTGATATATTCCAGAAAGTGACACCTGTGATCTCCTTTTTGTATCTGCGGAACACCCTGAATACCATTGCATATTGTGCTGCCTGCCTGGCAACCCGTTGGGCGTCTGTCGCCATTGTGGCGATCTCCTTGTCGTTGGCAAAAATTGATATATCCAATTCGGTAATCTGGACCTTTAATCCCAAGGAACTAAAGCGTTTAATAGAGTTGATCAAAGCTTCGGGCGAAGGATCGTTTACCGACCAGTGTGCTTGCAGTCCTACAGCATCGACGGGGACATTCGCGTCTACGAGTTTCTTCAACATATTATAGATGCGCTCCCGTTTGGCAGGGTCTTCCGTACCATAATCATTATAAAACAATATCGCCCCGGGATCGGCCTCGTGTGCAAATTGAAAAGCTTTAGTAATGAATTCATCACCACAGATCTGATACCACAGGGAATTTCTCAGGTTTTGGCCCGGGGCGTCCGATACGGCTTCATTAACCACATCCCAGGCATAGATTTTGCCTTTATAACGGTTGACAACAGCGTAGATATGATCTTTCAGTCTTTGCAGCAATAACTCTTTACTGACCAGCTTTTTCTCCTGGTCATAAAATATCCAGTCGGGCGTTTGCGAGTGCCAGCACAGGTTGTGTCCGCGCACCCTTAAATGGTTCGCCTGCGCAAAATCTACAATGGCATCTGCTTCTGTCCAGTTGTAAAGGTCTTCACGGGGATGAATAGGCCCCATTTTCATGGCGTTTTCCGCAGTCAGGCTATTAAATTCCTTTAATATCAATTTTCGCGTAGCAGAATCCCGCAGGTCCCGGGCGGCAACAGCCACACCGATTGGAAAATCACCTATGAAGTAATCCTTCAGACCTTTCCATGTTTGCGATTTGGCATTTAAAGCACACCCTGCAACGATTATCATCGATAATAAATAAGCCTTCATCTTCATAATTAACTATCGCCTGGATGATTTTGATCCGCTAATCTATAAAATCTTTTCATAGTGTCTTAGACTTCATGCAAACTTATACGGACCTTCGTTTTAGAGAGATTTAGATGACTTCTAAAATTTTTTTATAGTCTTTGCCACCATTACATCCTGTCACTATTTAGAATAGATGAGGGAGGTCCCCCCGACCATGAGAAGAAGGCTATTCAGCGTAATGACAGCGCTTCAATCTTTATTAAATTTAATTGAAATAAACATTTTTTACTGTTATAGCCGATGTATATAATTCTGCCATCAGCTTTCTACAAAGCCAATCCCCTTTTGCTTTATTGCAATTGATCGGTCATCCATCTTCTGACTCTGAAAATTCCGGATTGCCCAGATGTTAACATCCTGCACGATACGCGAATATTTATTTTTTCGCGTTAAGGATGTGAATTTTTGAATCCCAGAACCATTGTACCGAGCTTTACATCAGTTATATACCCAGGAAGCGTTTAGCCATGAGTGTTAAGTTATTATCGATGTCCGTTACGACACTTTTCAGGGCTGAATAATTGTTGCCAATCTGGTGCGTAAACTTGATGCAATTAGGCTGGCCCGGCAATATATTAGGAATGTGAAAGATTCAGCCCTAGTTTTAACATCCGCTGATTTAACGTAGATATCAATTGATCATTTTCGGCAATCGCGTTGTTGATGTGGTCAATTCTTGAGGTCGTATTATTAAGAATTGCCTGGATAAAGATTTTCCGGATCCTATCTTTTATTAATATCGAAAAAAATAATGGGTTCGACATGGAGAATGAGTTAATTAGGGACGGGTAACAGCCCTGTTTACGCAAAATATTCCCCAAGGTTTCAGGATTAACATTTTAATGTAAGCAACGGTTGTTCCTGGGATAGGTTTTTGATGACTTTACCAACGAATTGCGGCGGGAATTTCGTTAACTTCAGGACAGCGTTCCCCAACTGCTTGAAAAGCTAATCCACTGTTCAATATGGTCGCTAATACAATCTGCTTTCCTTTTGACGGATCGAGATATTCAGCGTCAGAGCAAGTGAACGTCACTAATCCTGTTGAAGAGGCCGCTTATTTCCGCCATTCGGACCTGACTAGCAAAGTACCTACCTGGCACAGACCATCCTCCAGTCCACCATCCGACATGATCTTTCTGAAGAATTGTTTTTTTGGAACGTTACGACGAACTAAAAGCCGAACTGCAAAACCTGATAGATATGCCGAACAGAAAGCTGAACGAGGTGGTCGTATTTCTCTAGCAGAGTAAAGGTGTCTTTCCTAATCGTCGCAAAAAGAACTTCTCCGAACTTACTGAAGATGAATTCGAGGCAATGCAAAAAATCTACATTGAAATATTTGCGATGGATTAATACTATCGGATTTTTTAAAAAACTGAACCATTAATCTTAGCCAGTGTAGAATGCAAAAAGCCCTTGCGGGCTTTAGCTATATAATGAACTCTTTCGAGTGGTTATATTCAAGGGGATATAAGAACACGCGAACCTTAACAATGCGTCAGGGAGCAATCTTATTATTTAGACTAATAACTGATCCGAAAATTATCAATTTCTGTGCTAAATAAAACCATAAATAATTTAACCGTTAATTCGTGACTGAACTGAAAAATCTTGCCCAATTGAACACCCTTTATTGGAAATTTTCTCGGAGTATTTGTTGACTTTGAATATATTCATGAGACATGAACACAAAAAATTGTTCCTATTAAAAAATTTCGGGCCTGTTCCTAAAATAGGATCCGTCTTGATATGCGTTTGCCCTGAGTTGCATTCTAATTCCATAGCCGATCAGGCTAAAACCTTCCTGAATTCCGTCGTGCTTATGCAGCTACGAATCAAATAAATAAGTTGTTGGCCGAGGAAGAATTGTTCCTTACAACAATTAAAGGTAGAGTTGATAAAAATGATTTGATACGGCTTGACTGGCAATTAACCCAATCCGGCGATGAGGCAGCACTGATTTGTAATGATTTTGAGGATGAAGCGGTAAGCTCCGTTGTAAATGGCATGATGCTTGTGAACAATGTCGTTAAAAAAAATCAAAGTATTATTGATCTCGCTCAATTTGGCAACCAATATCTACCATCTAAATTTAACGCATGGGTAGATAATGGAACAATTAATAAAGACAATAAACCTGATATTTTATGGATAACAGATTATCGTATTGAATTAAATAGTACAACGCTTTATAACTAAAGTAAACGGCTACGAGCCTAAAAATTCACGTTGAAACCTATTTCAATATCACGTTTCGCCTGCCTTTCTATATCGCCCATTTCCAATCCAAAATCTCGGGCATATCGATTCCATTTTCCCGGATATAGTGATGGTGTTCAATCAGCTTGTCCTTCATTGCTTGTTTAAGATAAGCTGCACGGTCGCCCAATTGAGGCAAGCGGTCTATCACATCCTGAACCAGGCTGAAACGATCCATTTCATTTAATACTGTCATATCAAAAGGCGTGGTAATAGTGCCTTCTTCTTTATACCCTCTCACATGTATGTTATAGTGATTGGTGCGCCGGTAGGTAAGGCGGTGAATTAACCATGGATAAGCATGAAAAGCAAATATCACCGGTTTATTCTTGGTGAACAGCGCATCGAAATCCGTATCGTTTAAACCATGCGGATGTTCACGTTCGGGCTGTAACTTCATCAAATCAACCACATTAACCACCCTGATCTTCAATTCGGGCAGCTTTGATCTGAGAATTGATACTGCCGCAAGGGTTTCTAATGTGGGTACATCTCCGGCACAAGCCATCACAGCATCCGGTTCCTTCCCATCATCATTGCTGGCCCAATTCCATATACCGATACCCTTGGTACAATGAATAGTTGCTTCTTCTACAGAAAGCCATTGCGGGGATGGATGTTTGCCTGCCACCACTACATTCACATAGTGCCTGCTTTTAAGGCAATGATCCATTACCGACAACAAGCAATTTGCATCGGGGGGTAGATAAACCCGCACAACCGAAGCTTTTTTGTTGACCACATGATCTATAAAACCAGGATCCTGATGTGTGAAACCGTTATGATCCTGACGCCATACATGCGAGGCCAGAAGAATATTTAAAGAAGCCAGCGGCCTACGCCATGGCAAGCCTGAAGTTACTTTCAACCATTTGGCGTGCTGATTAAACATGGAGTCGATAATATGAATGAAAGCCTCATAGCAATTGAATAATCCGTGGCGCCCGGTAAGCAGATAACCTTCCAGCCAGCCTTCGCATTGATGCTCACTAAGCATTTCCATCACCCTGCCTCCTTTTTTTAAAAACACATCGGAGTCTACTATTTCAGCTTGCCATTGTCGTTCGGTGGTCTCAAAAACAGCGTCTAATTTATTTGATAGTGTTTCATCGGGACCAAAAAGCCTGAAATTCCTATTTTCCAGGTTTAACCGAATAACGTCCCTCATGAATTTGCCTAAAACCAGCGTATCACCAGGCCCGGCAATGCCGCGTTCGCTAACGTCTAATCCATAATCATCAAATTTTGGCATGTGCAGATCCTTAAGCAGCAACCCGCCATTTGCATGCGGGTTAGTACCCATCCTACGTTCACCGTCAGGAGCAAGCGCAATTAGTTCAGGCAGGAGCCTACCGTTATCATCAAATAGTTCATTCGGTCGGTAACTTCTTAACCACTCTTCCAGTTGCCGCAGGTGTTCCGGATTTTTGACCGGGTTAGTAAGGGGCACCTGGTGGGCACGAAATGTTCCTTCTACGGGTAGGCCATCAACCATTTTGGGTCCTGTCCAACCTTTTGGTGTTTTCAGGATGATCATTGGCCAGCATGGCCTTTCTCCATCCGGGTTAGCTGTGGCAAGCCTTTTAATAGTTTTGATCTCTTCTGTCACCATATCCAGCAGCGCTGCCATCTCCCGGTGCATCGTTATCGGATCATCACCTGCTATCAGGTATGGCTTCCATCCATAACCTTCAAACAAAGCCAGCAACTCTTTTTCGGGTATCCGGGCTAATACAGCCGGGTTGGCTATTTTATAGCCATTCAGGTGCAAAATGGGTAATACGACGCCGTCACTCACAGGATTTAAGAATTTATTGGAGTGCCAGGCCGTGGCTAAAGGGCCGGTTTCTGCTTCCCCATCCCCCACTATGCAAGAAACGATCAGATCAGGGTTATCAAATACAGCACCAAAAGCATGGCTAAGGGAATAACCCAATTCACCTCCTTCATGCATAGATCCCGGACATTCCGGCGAAACATGGCTGGGAATACCTCCCGGAAAGGAAAATTGAGTGAAAAGCTTTTTTAACCCGGCTTCATCCCGGCTGATGTCAGGATAGATCTCACTATAGCTTCCTTCCAGGTATGTTTGGCTTACCATGGCCGGCCCGCCATGTCCTGGTCCGGAGATATAGAGCATGTTAATATTGTATTTTTTTATGATACGGTTGAGATGCACATAAATAAAATTTTGACCCGGTGTAGTACCCCAGTGGCCCAGCAACATACGTTTAATATGCTCAATTTTAAGTGGCTCCTTCAATAACGGATTGTCGTGCAGGTAAATCTGTCCAACGGAAAGGTAATTGGAAGCGCGCCAGTAGGCATCTATCTGGTTTAATTGCTCAGGTGACAAATCATTGTTCTGAACATAGGAAGCTTGTTCATTCATACTTTCCGGATTAAAATATTTATTGGTGAAGATCTCGAATAGATGGCCGTTATGAAGTGATTAGGATCATCTTAAAATGTGATTTGCCGCTATGTTATATACAACACCTGATCAGCAATTTGTTTGAATAAACTTTTATGTTTGGTTCTTTTAATGCCTGAATTAACATTTGGGTTGAATCCGGTTACTTAGTAAGTAATTAAATTTTATATAATCAATTGACAGGCCACTTCACATGGGGCGATTGGTAAACACTTCTATACAAGTCGCAAATGGAATTATTAATATTTGTATCCTTTATAAAAAAAACAGAAAAAATCATAATCAAAACTTCTACGATAAGAAATAGCTTAATCCTTCCAGCCAAATCTAATAGAATTGCAAAAATTCAACAGTAAATGGCAGATGTTTTAATCAGACTATATGATAAATTATTTTAATATTTAATCAAAGCCTGTTTGAACTGCGTCTATGAACCGCTATAAGCCTAATTTTCCAATTGAGTTTATTCATCAAAATTTGAGGAAAAGCGGAAAGCATTACCCAATCAGGCCTTTAAAAACCACTTAGCGTACCCCTACGCTAAGTGGACTTGTTATGATATCTTACTTGCTCTTTTAAGAATAATCAAAGCTGAAATATTTCCGTAGTAATTCCTAATTATATCTATTTCATTATTAAACAAAAAAGAGATGGCCTTCCCTTGCCATCTCTTAACTTAATCCATGCTATTTGTACCGTTAACGCAATAAATGTACACTAATATTATACGAACAGCAGCATCGATTGGTTATAATATAATTATTTCCAAATAATCGGGCTTAGCTTTACTCTAAAAACGTGTCCAACATAGTTGCACCCACAGTATTGGAAATCAGCCTGGCAGATGATTTGATTACTTATTGCTTTGTATCTATCCAACGAATAAATTCTTCGGGTAGGATATTTCAATTCGGTCCTTTTGTTTGTTATAGCCATTCAACTTGGAGTGAAACTTGTCGTTTCATTTATATTGATGATATCAGGCCCGGAGAGGATGTGCCAAGCCTACGGCGTGCCCTGTGTGAAGCGAACGGTGATAATCTTTTTATGAATACTTACCGGCATCTACGTTGTGACGGAACGATACGTGATGTGCAGATTTCCCGGCTGGAGATAGCATACCAAGACAGGGCAGCTTTCTTGGTAATGCCGATGCCTGTGACCATAGAGCCACTCTCTGGACAACTTGGCAAGCTATTTAACAAGGTAAATTTTGCTCTGGTGCAAAAAGCGGCAGGTGAGCGTAAACGTCTATCAGAATTGCGTACTATTGTTGCACAATTGGAGGCCGGGCAATCTTTATCTCGGCAAATTGCATTGATCAGCAGGATTAAGGTACTTCTGGAGGATGTGCCTGGTGTTGGCCTTAACTAATGTTAAGTATTTATACCATGCATATTTTAAAAGTTTAATAGACTCGAATGTAGAAATAAAATAATCAAAGGTCAAATATCGATTGTTAAGTTGCCCGGTGATGCATCTTTTTTCGAAACCTATAGTGTCCTTCACGCTCGATACTCAGTAATGTTGTAAGATTAAGGAATAGAGAATACGATTTGAGTTTTACTGTTTAGACTGCTAACCAAACTAATTCAAGTATTTACGATTTGAAAACGATAGGCTATATTTCCAAAATACCCTCCCAAAACACTCCCTGCTTGAAATTAAAAAAATACACTTTTGATTTGTAAAGGAACAAGAAAGAAGGCTGTTCTTAAAGCATCTTTTCAAAGCAGATCAATCTTATCAACATTGTGATTTTATGATCTTGTACATATCAGCCTATTTCCATAGATTGTTATCCTAACAAACGGATATCAATAGCCAAACATTTGCCCGAAAGCAGCGTTTATTCACTTTGAACCATGATTATAAGTCATGACTTTTCAAATACCTTTGATCCATTTCAATTATATAACATTGTCAACTACTTCTTATACATTTTTAAATGGGGGCGGCAAGGCAGGTGAACTTATACGCGCTTCAGATTGGTCGCAAACATTTTTAGGTTCTCCTGATCATTGGCCGGAAAGTCTTCGTTCCGCAGTAAGTATCAGCCTCAATTCAGGTTTTCCGATCGCTATTTACTGGGGATCAGAATTTACACTGATCTATAACGATGCCTGGAGTTCGATCCCAGGAAATAAGCACCCATGGGCCCTTGGAAAACCCGGAGCAGAGGTATGGCCCGAGATATGGGGGGGCCTGGAGGCACAATTCAATTCTGTTTTAAAAACCGGTGAATCCATCCGTCAGCCTGATGCCCTCCTGCTGATGAACCGGTATGGTTACAAAGAAGAATGCTATTTTGATTATACCCTTTCGCCCATCGTAGCTCCAGACGGTACTGTGGGTGGTGTATTCAACGCGGTCATTGAGACCACCTACCGTCACATCAATGAACGCCGCAATGCTTTGCTTTTGTCATTCTGGGAAAACCTGAACAGTTCAGCTAGTGTGAGTGGTGCTACGGAACTGATCTTTTCAATACTTAACACTGCGCCAGAGGATATCACGTTTTGTGCTTTGTTCACTGCTATCGGGAAGGATGGCCAGCCGGCAGTGCTCAGTGGCCATACTGCTATTCCCAAAGAGCTAATCCAATACTTTACAGACCTTTCTTCAAAATTATCATTTGATAACAGGCCGGTAATCATTTCCGAACTCGCCGATCATATACCCGTACCGCTCGTTGATCATGTAAATGAACCCGTTAAGGAAGCGGTGGTCGTACCTATATCAGGTGGCAATTCCGGTGTGAGCGGCTACATGGTATTAGGGATTTCTCCCAGAAAGCGATTGGATGATGACTATCTGAGGTTCATGGAAGATGTGGGCCGGCAGGCCGGCACTATCCTCAATAACGCCTATGCGAACGAGATCAACGAGGCCTATCTTCGTGAACTGGCTCTGAATGAAGAACTTGGCGCGGCCAACGAAGAACTCTTTGCGACGAATGAAGAGTTACTACAGACGCAGAGACGGTTAAGTGATCTGACGGATGAACTGGAACTTAGGGTCTCCGATCGTACCAAAGAGCTGGAGGATAGTTACGAAGAACAGCAAACACTCAATGAAGAGATCAATGCCGCCAATGAAGAGTTGACCTCCGCGAATGAAGAGCTTGCCGCCACTAATGAGGAGCTAAGTGAAACGCAATTTCATTTGCAGCGAACGCTATCTGGCTTGGCTGAAAGTGATGAACGCTTCCGCAATTTAGTACGGGATGCACCTGTCGGGATCATTTTGCTGACCGGAAAGACCCTGCAAGTGCTTATCGTAAATAACCGCTATGCGGATATGATCGGACGGACGACAGAAGAGCTACAGGGCAAAAACTTGTTTGATATTATTCCTGAAAGTGCACCAACGTTTAAACCCGTTATCGACCGTGTGATGGATAGCGGGCAAACGCTTTATCTGACTGATCAGCCCTACATGGTTTACCAGGGTGAAAGAACGATCAGCGGTTTTTTAAATATCACTTACCAGCCGTATCGCGAAGCGGACGGACAGGTCACCGGTGTAATGGTGCTCTGCCAGGATGTTTCTGAGCAGTTCCTTGCTAAGCGTAAACTGGAACAAAGTGAGGAACAGTTCAGGTTCATGTTAAACGCGATCCCCCAGCAGGTCTGGACAGCTGCACCTAATGGTGCATTGAAATATGTTAACGAGGTGGTCGCGGAAGATTTTGGGGAGGATGGTGAGGCTATCGTGGGACAGGGCTGGCAGAAATTCATTCACGAAGATGATATCACGTCTACTTTAAATGCCTGGCAAACTGCCCTTTCGAGCGGGAAGGAATACCAGGTGGAATTCCGGTTGCGTATGAAGGAAGGCAATTATGTCTGGCACCTGGCGCGTGCGCGTGCTTACTACGAGAATGGTAACATCGTTTCATGGCTGGGAACGAACACCAATATCGAACTTCAGAAAAACAACGAGCAGAAAAAGGATGAATTCCTGTCGATCGCCAGTCATGAATTGAAAACCCCGCTGACCAGCATAAAAGCTTTTAACCAACTGATGTCCAGATCGAATAAAGCAGATAATCTTAAGGGCTTTATCGATAAATCTATCCATCATATCCACCGGCTTGAAAACCTGATCAACGACCTGCTTGACGTCACCCGTATCAATGCCGGGAAAATGATTTACGAGAATCAGGAATTTGATTTCAGGCAGTTCCTGGAGGAAACGATAGAGGGCGTGCAGTTAAAAAGTGATAGTCATCAGATCTTATTGGAATACGCCGATGATATAAATTATACCGGCGACAGGTTACGACTGGAACAGGTGCTCAATAATATCTTAAATAACGCTGTAAAATATTCCCCGGAAGCTTCCAGGGTGCTTGTTAATGCTTACGTTAAAGATGAAGGGATCATCATATCCGTACAGGATTTTGGGATCGGGATCGAGCGGGAGCATATCGAACACCTGTTCGATCGCTATTACAGGGTCGATAATACCGCTATGCGATTTGAGGGTCTTGGCCTTGGCTTATACATTTCTTCGGAGATCATCAAACGGCATCAGGGTACCTTCTGGATAGAAAGCAAAAAAGGCGAAGGATCTACTTTTTTCTTCCGCTTGCCGCTACAGGTAAAAGACAGGTCTGTAATGATCGATTCATCAGACGAGTATAAAGACGCTTTCATACATATCATCCACAACAAGGAAAATTCCAGGCTTGATGTGGACTGGAGGGGATTCCAGGACGTGGAAAGCGTGAAAAGAGGCGGCATGAAAATGCTGGAAATATTAGGCAGAGCGGGGGTCAGCAAAGTATTGAACGATAATACACATGTGCTGGGTACCTGGTCAGAGGCGTCCGATTGGGCTGCCCAGGTCTGGTTCCCGCAAATGGTTTCCGCTGGTCTCAAATATTTCGCCTGGGTCTATTCGCCAAGCACTTTTAGCAGGATGTCGGCAGAGAAAGCCGCTGATACACCTCCAGGATTGGTAGAGACTAAGTTCTTCGGAGACGTGGAATCTGGTGGCCTGTGGCTGAATGAAAAGAAAAACTAAATGCAGAAATACAAAATTGCCGCATCGGATATCCGTAAAGACGGAACAGAAAAGAAAAATTCAGCTAAACAAACAGAAAATTATCCTGTTTTGGGAGACCCGGCATAAAACCGGGATCAAAGGCGCCACACCTGAAGATCTCAAACGAACGATAACGACGTATTTGGAAAAAACTAAAAATCAGCCCACCCGCCTTAAAAATGTGTTTGCATCTATTCGCGAAAAGGCAGTTGCAAAAAAATGCCTGGCTATGGAAGGCCTATTAGCGGAAGCGACAGCACTTCTTCAGATACTGATAAATGTACAGAAGTTCCGATGTAGCAATTATTTCTGCAGCACAAAAGGTCAAGCATTACGAGATCGCATCTTATGGGACCCTTCGCACTTTAGCAGGCACATTGGGATACAGCGAAGCCAAAAGTTTATCTGATAAAACGCTGGCCGAAGAAAATAATGCAGATTCTTTTACTCACTCAGGTAGCAGAGAATTATGTAAATGAGGCCGCGGCTGTAAAAGTGCTTAATAATTGTTTCTTATCCTATAGGAATAAAGATGCTTCTCATAATTTTAGCTTTTAATATTCTCATTGATACCAGGCGGATGGTGCTTTTCAATCTTGTCAGCCAATAAGTGCAGTAATTGCTCCTCCACATTTCCGGGATTCTGAGAGATATGCAAAAAGGCCTGCGCGTCAGGTTCAAAACTAGCCAAGTAGCTACCGTTTTCGAACACTCTGTATTTGCAGCATTCCCAATCATGGTGCGGATATTGGCCCACTTCGAAACGATGCTCCAACTTGCCCATACTGACAGTCATCGCGTAATTTTCTGATAGAATGATCACCTATCTAACCTCAGTTTGTTTATTTAGTATGCCCAGTCGTCATCATCCTGCGGCTTGCGAAACAAGCAAAAGACTACCCAGCACAAAAAAATGGCTGACAGCAATTGTTTAGGTGTTTCAGCGGCCTGATGCCCAATGATGAATGCGGTCAATTCCCATATAATAGCCACAATGGCCAATGTAGCAAACAATACCCGTAACATTAATTCCTTATTCCTCATAGGTCCGTAGATTTTTTTGACGGAAGACCTCACGTGTGATAAGTTTGCAGTTCGCGGCCAATCCGTCCAGCCGGCAACACTTTGTCCGAATCTTTACCGGGAGCGGCCCGTCTGTTTCCATGAGATCAATATGCAGAACGGCCGCGCCCCGTAACTTTTCATCACCCTGTAAACTTTCAAACAAAGCCGAGGCAGCCGAACTGTCATTACCAATACCAAATTGCCCGTACACTTCAAAACCGGCGTGCGTTTTTAAACTGAGCAACAAGGAAAACCGATCTTCCATAGGACATAGTTTTAAGAAAGCATCAACCTGCAAAAGGCCCCGCGCGAGCCGGGCCTTTTATGATACTTCAAGTTTGTAAATCGATTACTTGATTTCGATCTGGCGGCGCACCATTTTAGCCTCTTCGCGTTTGGCGATATCAATTTTTAATACGCCATCGGTATAAGTGGCCTCAATGTTCTCAGGATTGGCGATTTCGGGAAGCGTAAAGGAACGTACCCAGGACGCATAGCTGTATTCGCGTTTGCTGTAGCTTTTTTGCTGATTGTCATCTTCAGTACGCTGTTCTACGGAAATATTCAACACATTGCGGTCAAGATTTATTTTGAAATCCTCTTTTTTAAAACCCGGCGCCGCCAGCTCCACGTGGAAGTGCTCTTCAGTCTCACTGATATTTGCGGCAGGTACGCGTGAAGTGAGACGGTCATTGAAAAAAGTGTCGTTCAAGATGGAATCGAATACGTCATTAAAGACTGGTAATAATGAACCATTGTTACGTTTGTCAGAATTGAATTTAACCAGTGTCATAGGTCTGTCCTCCTTAATTTAATAATGATTAAAACTTATAATTAATTAATCCGGACAGTGTATTTCAACTTCTGTGCCATGGCTGAAATATTACAATCGGGCTGAAAAAATTTCACAAATAATGAAATTTTTTCAGCTTCAGAATGACAATTTTGCGATTTACGTTATTAGTCTTGGCGGTGCGAGATTCTCGTCTTTGACAGCGGAGTCCCTCTTATTAAAACATTCAGCAAATGCGAATGTCTCACTTCGCTAGGCTGCAACGATAGTGGTCTCCGTTTTAATGTTTTATCCTGTTGCTGCATGTGCGGTGAGTTCTTTATTTGTCGAACCAGATCAGACCCTACCGGTTGATGTTACCTTGGTGCAGGGCGATGCCGTTTTGGAAAATAGTATCCCCACCTCCGGTGGGGATACTGTTGAAATTGTCCACATTGGCCGGATTCTGCTTGGTGTAAACCACCTTGCCCCGCTCTTTGTTCAATGGATTGACCCAGCCGATTGAATTGCCATGGCTGATAACTTCATAGATGTTATACCCGCTCACGCTCTGATCCCTCTTCAACAGGGGGATTTGACCCATATATTTCCGATGAAACGGTTGCCTTTGGGCATTCCATAGACCGAAAAGTTACAGTCGGATGATCAGACTTTCCTGAGATTCCCTACGTACAAACCTGTGAACAATATTCCGCTTCGCGTATTAGGCAAAATGAATCTTTTGAAACCAGGACTACCGTTGTCCCGAACTTAACAAAACCGTAAATGTCGTGCCCTTTTCGGGCTCACTTGCCACTTCGATCGTGCCATTTAGCACTTTTACATGGCTTTTAACCAAGAACAGCCCCAGGCCTTTTCCCTCATGAGAATTCGTAAATCGCTGATAAGGCTTAAAAATATCCTTGCCATACTTTGCCAGGTCGATCCCGGTTCCGTTATCTTTTACTTGGATAAGCAGATCATTACCCTCCCTGGTTACATCTACCCGGATGACCGGCGGTTCTTCTGAACGGTATTTAACCGCGTTACCGATCAGGTTAAATAAAATACTATTTAAATAAGCTTTATGAGAATTAAAAATTATCGGTAATTGCGGCAATAAGAGTGTCACCTCGTTAAGGGCCAAGGTATCATGGAGATCTAGTTTGATATGTTGAAGTATTTCGGAGACATCGACAGGCTCAAGAACCATAGCTGTTGCGCCATCCGTGATCGATAATATTTTGCTCAGGTCCAAGATTACCTCGTCCAGGCGGTGGATTGAAGACTTTAATTCCTGTATGCAACGGTCGATCATCTCCGGATCGTCACGGTCGATTTCCAGCAGCGTAACTATGCCCATAATATTGGCAACAGGCGATCGAAGATTATGCGAGACAACGTAGCCGAACTGTTGCAGTTCTTGGTTACGATGATAAAGGTCGTCAGCTAGTTGTTTTAACTCTTTGATCCGTGCTTTTCGTTCAGAGATGTCGTGCATGGCCCCGACCATTCGGACAGCGCGCTGTGTACTGTCCCGTATAATAAAACCCCGGTCGACCACATAGGCAAACGTGGCGTTCGCGCGTTCAAACCTGTACTCTTCCTTCCAGTTGGCTTGCTGGCTTACTAGCACTGCCCGGATACTTTCAGCGATCCGCTCCCTGTCCTCAGCGTGAATATGATCGGTCCAGGCGCTGATGTCCGCTTTGACACCGTTTACCGGATGGCCGAAGATCTCGGTATAACCCTCCGCCCAGTAAAGAGTATTACTTTTGATGTCCCAGTCCCATAAAGCGTCGGAAGTTGCCCGGGTCACATAACTGTAGCGCAGGTTCGCCTCTTCGAGCGAACGCAACAACTGATCCCTTTCCCTTTTGGTGCTGCCGTCACGTGCTATGCAGTGCATCACCTGGTCATGTTCATCCCAGCCGGCAGACCAAATTAGGGGAACAAGGTGGCCGAGTTTGTGCCGGTAGCGATTCTCCAGGCCTGACTGGTTGCCCCCCGCGACGATTTGGCAAATAAGATTTTCGGCTTCCGGAACATCGGCTGTCTCAATGAAGTCGCGGTAGTTTTTGCCGCAGAGCTCCGAGGGTTGATAACCCAGTATTGGATAGACTGCCGAACTCACACGTTGAAAGATCCCATCTCTGCTGACTGTGCATATGATGTCATGCGAGTATTCCAGAATCTTTTCAAGTTCCCGTTGTGTTTTATCTGACATATTAATACTTGGTTTCGTAGGTTTTTATCTGCTTAGTACGTAAAAATGATAAAAGTGTTGTCGGCGATATTTTTTTAGTCGGTAATGAGCTAGTTATTTCTTCAAAGTATTTGTTCGTTACCAGGCCCTTGGCCCATGGGACATGTTTATCTGTGGTAAAAGGCACTCAGAACAGTCCTTTTGGGCGACATACTAAAAGACAGCCCGCAACTAAAACTGGGCATTTCCGTTCAAAGTCATATGAAAAAGCACCTTGTCATCATTGAAGACGATCCCCTGCTGATGCAATTTTTACAAAACGAGCTTTCCCTGTATTACCGGGTAACCGCCCTTTCGCACGTTGAAAATATCGACGAAATTCTGGGAATTGAACCGGACGTTTTTTTGCTGGACGAGCTTTTGCCGGTGATTAATGGGCATTTACTATGTATTATCTTGAAATCGAAGGTGCAAACCCGCGATATACCGGTACTCCTCATGTCGGGACACCCGGAATTGAAGCATTATGCCTCTTTATGTAATGCTGATCATTATTTGGCCAAGCCTTTAAATTTGTCTGATCTGTTAATCTTACTCGATCGGGTTACCGGGCAGGCCTAAACAGCGGAAGATGTGGATTCCGTCTTACCTGTATTTAACTACAGTACAGAACAGCTTTATTATTTAAGTTACTTTTAGGTGCTATCGCAGATGAAGCGTTAACTGAATAAATTAAACCAAATTGGATGGACTTGACTTCCTTCTGAAAGACCATAACTTTTCCTGTGATAATTGATTAAACAAGCATGATATGACTATGCTTCAGGTAGTTCAAAAAAGCTTCTTCATTAAGGTCGCAAATTTAAACATCATTATTGCCATTTTTCCTTTCCAAATACCCATGAACTGACTCACAACTATCTTGGGCGATGCTACATACTGAATATGGTCCGGATGAAAATATAATATAAATGTAAAAAAACAAAACGCCTTTATATTGTTATAGCTAAGCAATAGAATACAATCCAAGAAACAGGTAAAGAAGTACAAACCGCCTCATCAAAACTTATCAAAATAACAAGAGTAGAAAAATAGAATTTAGAACCACTACGCAAACGGTTATTATACCATCGGTAATATATTTGACAACGATTTGATTTATTACCAAATAACTTAAAACAGAGATATCAATCAGCGGCAAAGAGATTTTTTGCCTTATTTGCTGGTCAATATCGCTACATAAAAGTAAAGCTCTAAAAATTAAAAAAACTTAAACTTTTATCGAAGACATTACTAATGCTGAACAAGGAACCATAGTGTGTGTAATTTTACCATGCGCCATCCTGCTTGTTTGCGATATATCAGTATTATCTAAGAAGCCACACCCTTAATATCTTGTTCACGAACCATTTTTGATACCCCTTAAATCTCTAATTAAATAAACCCTAAAATCAGGTTTGATTATTATCTTTAAGTCGATAAATAAAGCACTCTTCCAACAGGTACCTATCATTATGATAAATATAATAATGTCGCAGAGTGTTGTTGTTACTATCGGGCGGGATGGTGACTTGTTAGAGGTTGTCATCAGTCCAATAACAAGCAAGGAAAACAATGTCATCAGTGGCAACTCTTTTGACTTGGCATTTCGCAATATTATATCTGAAGATGTTTATTATGTTTTGGATACCGAAATGGTTATCGGCTCCATTTATTTAAATGAGGATGGTTCCTGGTATCTTAACGGAGCGACAGATTTATCATTTAATGAAGAAAAATATATTGCAGACTTTATATTAGCGTATAAAGAACCCGAACCTGATTTTTAGCACGTTTCAACCCCAATGACCGAAATAGAATATCTAAACCGTGTAATGGTTTATTTAAAGCAAGAGCTATCTCCCTTATACAGGGATAGAATAGTTATTAATGAAGGCGTGATTATTGTTAAATTATCCGATGATGTACCTTTTAACGAAACCTATAATGACCTTCACCCTTTGATCGTAAGCAATGTCGAGAGAGTAAGGAATCGGGAATACGACTTGAACTTTACGGTGTGGACCGCTAACCAGTTGAGAGACTTTAAGGTTTATAGATAGCTCATAGAATTTACCTAAGAACAAATTAAGCAAATCGTGGTTTGAACATTGATTTGGTTATGAAGTTTTTTACCGCAAATGTATTACCCGTTCTGTTTTCAATATTGACAATTGCGATTGGTTATTATCTATTAATTGCTCTTTCTCAATTGTCCTTTACATATTTTTACACGTGGGTTTATGTTCCAATTGCACCAATAATTTATTTAGGGTGCTATGTGTTGACTCGCTTCTCAATTTATACTGTACCATTAAAGATTTTCAAGTCCTATACACTTGCTCCGAGCCTTATAATCTTCACTTGCTTGATGTCCTATGGAGTATTTAATTTATTGATTTATGATGATATGAATATTTATCATATCCCTAATTGGCATTTCATATTAATGTTTTTAATACTAATATACAGTGGTTTGTTGCAGCTGGCTAATTCTCATTCGCGCTTTGTTAGCCTCGATTACAATAACATATAATAGTCCGAAATCAGAAGTATTCAAGAAAACCACTCAGCGTACCCCTACGCCAAGTGGACTTGTTATGACATCCTACTTACTCTTGTAAGACAAGTCAAAGCTGAACTAATAAAACGGTTAAACCTATTTAAATCCTGTTCATTATTAAAGCTGCTTTTATTCAACCTGAGGGCGTAATTACATGGCTAAAATTTAAAACATTTAATATTCCTAAAAGTTTTAATTGCGCACTGTTTATCAGTGGATTACGGTAAACTAATATTGATATTAAAAAATATGACGGAAGCAGAAATATTAGCAGATTTGCTAACAGGGGTATGGGAATATAAATCTGGTGAATTTATAGAATTCAAGGCGAATGGTTACAGCACAGGTATTTCTGAAGAGCCTTATACTATCGAAGAAAGATTTTTTGAAATTTTGATAAAGGTTCCATCGATAGGGATATTGAGGGGGAAAGTGGTTTCGTATAACTATAGTTCAGTTAAGATAATAGATATAGCCAATTCAACATATTACAATTTTAAAAGGATAGGTTATATATAAAATAAAACCCCAAAAACAATCGCTGCTTGAGGTTCCAACCTAAACCTTATCACGCAGTGAAGTTTGGATAAATTGGAATATAACGAACAATAATAAATAATAGAGATGTTCCCTACCACAGGAACATCTCCGAAGCAATAGACAACGCGGCTAATTTTCACGATGTTTATTACTACCAAATAACAATCACCAAATTATTTTGGTTTGAAATTACTTAAACCTTGTGTAATATAATTAAGGCCAATATTAGCATCCATCACATATAAGTATACATATCAATCAACCCAAAAAACTCCTCCAAGTTCGCAGGTAATTATTGCAAATGGTAATAGTCTATTGACTATAATATTATATTGTTGGGAATAGGTTTATATTACGTTTTAGGTTTATTTCTCTGAATATAAACCTAATCGATCGGCTTTCAGTGTAAGAAATTACTTAATTACAATGAAAGTTGAAGTATTGGAGAGTATGTGCTGATAAGACAATGGGATAGATTTATAAAAAAAAATGGCTGTATCTCAAACCATCTTTATGCCCTAACTTATTTAGCCAAGGAACCCCATGTCCCAGACGGTTGATACCTTAAACGAAGTAATATTCCTGATAGTTATAAAAGAAAAGGTCACTTTACCCCCCTATACAAGTGACCTTATACGAATCACCCGGCGGCAAGTTATTGCAAATATAATAAAATGATAGATTAGGCTAATTATCAAAAAAGATGCCCCGTATGAAAGGAGCATCTCAAACACTTATTTAAAATTTGTGGTATGGGAACCACACCTGTATTAACCAATGTCTTTAACGTGTTTTTTTTATTTTTGTTTTCTGTATTTTTTGTTGCCTTTAAACTCCTAATTTTAAAGCTGGTAACCACGGAGACCTTTCAACAATGAATCAACCCGTCCGCCATTTGAGCTGAGCATATCGGCGTTTAAGCCAGAACGAACGGATTACGGCCTGGCATGTCAGCTTTTACATGGCTGTTTTCTGTTTATGGGAAGAGGATGGCGCGGGGCAGTTTTCTCAGGTGTCACGCAAAAAGCTGATGGCACTTTCCCGTATACAAGGCATTGCCAGCTACCATTTAATGCATCCGTCAATTAGTCGCATTTGCTTATATCAGCTTCACCCCTTCCGATCATCCCCTGCACGGCAGCATGATACGCTTGTGAACACTGGATAAATCTCCCCGGGTGGATGAAATTTCAGCTCCGGTATCAAACCGGACGTTTATCCGAAAAACGTTAATCGAGCGAACACAAGACTGATTTTAGATCATGCTTAGTGAAGCCCGAAATGGCATCAAGACCCAAACCAACACACCGAACTATTAATTGCTAAGACTTTCCTTTTTGTTTTCAATAGCTCTTGCTTATTTCTTACGCCTTTGCGTTGATTTGGCTCGACATTCCTGCAAGGTTGGCCAGGCTGTTTCGTGCAATTAAATCGACGAACGTCTTATTAGCTATAATTTCACATCCACAAATCAGTTAGTTAAAATGATCAAAGTGTCACAGAAAGCTCTACATTGTTTTAAGAACAGAATAATTAATGATTCCGGCATATTCACTTAATGCCATATTTTAATATTATTTATTCGACAATGATAACTCAACCTAATATTATCTTATCTTCATAAACCGAAAGCTAAACCTTGTTATATGCATTCTGAAATTGAAAAATTAAACGATTTGTTAATCGGAACTTGGGAATACTTGCCTGATAAATTTATAACATTTCCAGCCTATCAGACCAAGGATGAAGCGTTCGAGCGTTTATTTTTCATCAAAGAAACCTTTTTTGACTTAATAATAATCATACCGTCCATTGGTATTAGTAGCGGTAAAATTCTATCTTATAATTACAGTTCTATTACCATAATTAATACAACAACATCGGTAACCTATCACTTATCAAGGATTAAATAATATTATTAGGTTATGATATCGTATTTAAATATGGTACTTGTTTACTTACAAAATGAGTTGCCGGAATATAAAACAGTATTAACCATTCACGATGGCCAATTTATTCTTAAAGTGGAAGATGATATTCCATTCCATAATAGCCTAAAAACAGCAATGGAGAAGGTAAACAAGGTTTTATCTGATGGAAAGATTATCGAATATGATTTGATATTTACTGTTTGGAATAGCAATAATCAGAAACAATTTGAAATAAAGAAGAGCTAAAAAATCCCCAAAACACTCGCTGTTTTGAGGACTCTTACTAAATCTTTTAAATGAAAAAACGCAGCCGTTAGAAGCTGTAACTCAAATATAAATAATCCAGATAATCTTTGAATTAAATTTGTTGATAATTAAGAGAACTATTTTTTGAGCTATTTTCCTCAATTATTAACACGGGAAAGAAAAATTCACAAGCTATTATTGGAAACGCAAAAACGACTTGGAAGGGTTAAAAATAAACCCCCTTCAACAATCGCTGTTCAAGAGGGCATTTTACTAAAAATCTGTTTACTACTAATCAACGAGACTATGTAGTTATAAATAAACTTGGGATATTTCAAATTGTTTTTTTTAAGTCTTTAGGTTTTAATTAGTTAACGATAATTAACTGCTAAATAACTGAAGCTGGTAAATTAATGAAGTTGAAAAAGATAGCTATGTTTCAAACTATCTTTTTACTAATTAACCCGTGGAATTAAAACCAGAAGCTATTATTGAAACGTAAAATCAATGCTCAATGTTTAATAAAAATCCCCAGAACACTCGCTGCCTGGGGACTTCAACCTAAACCTTATCACTCAATGTAGTTTGGATACATTGATTCTCAAAGATAGGTACTATAACTGATTCTTAATTAACTTAAATTTAACAAAAAGGTCACTTTGTATACCCCTACACAAAATGACCTAAAATTAATTGATTTAATTTGCTCCGGCGACAAATCACTGCAAATATATGTAAAATCTTTTAGTCAAGACAATGGGAGATAGCCCTAACCACGGTGCTATCTCCATACCTATCTTGCGAAAGGGATAATTGTATTACTATATATAAAACGGGCAAACAAAGAGACATTTTTGGTAATTAAAAAAAGCTGCTTCAAAAAAAATCCCCCCTTAACACTCGCTGTCAGGGGGAATTCCGTTGTCTGAGATTTCAATATTTATTTTGACGGTATTTTAACAAACCAGTAAAACAAAGGTTTTCAAATTTTAAGGGTAAAAAAGAGATGCCTATGCCCCTCAAATATTTTATAGTTTTTACATTGATAAAATGACCAAAAACCTATTATAGCACATTGACTGGATATTACGGGACGCCTGAACACGCAATTCCGTAGTTATTTGATCAGTAAAAGGCGTTATGATCAAATTTTTAAAATCATAAAGTTAGGTAATTAAGATGGTCAAAGTGTAATGGAAAGCACTGCAGTCGTTTCTTTTCAGAACGCTACATTCAACGGTCACGGAATATCCAATTACCAACAGTATAGGAATATGTTTGGTGGCCTTGTGCAGCATGCTCTACAGTTTGTTTAGTAACTACTAACCGATATATTTTAATACACTTGAACTAACTTGTATGCCGCAGAAAGCTATTACTACTAACCCAGCCTGAAATTTTCAAACTGCAGAAAAGAAATTATTTAACAAACATATCCTGAGCTTGATAATCATTTGCTGAGGGCTAATAAATCAGTTTAATTAAATGAAACAAAAAGATATTCAATGGCCTGTGAACTGACCGTTAATTTGGAAAAATAAGATACCGGATTGCGATGATTAAGACGGGCATTTTATTCCTATTTACCCTCTTATTGCCAACCCATTCCGAAGGTACTATTTTGGCAGCTGTCTCGGAAGTTCTTCTTCTGAATTACCAGCGTGTTTTAAAGATAATTTTAATCTTGTAATTCTGCTTTAATTTCAGCCTCTGTTTTCATTCAACAAAAACGCTGATATTACTATTAAACTTGATCTCCTCTAATTCGCTTTCATCAAAGCCCCTCAATAGGAAAAGCTCGGTTTCGCATATGCGGTTAAACTTTACCATTGTTTTGGCCAGGTTTTTTAAAGCGACTGTCAAATCCAAATCCAATTCTTTTTCTTTTTTCCACATGTGTTTTAAGGTTAGAATGTAAAGATACAAACAAGAGTTGGAAGATAGAGTAATCTTAGCTCATAATATATTAGTTGTTGCTATGAAAATTGATATAGAAGTAACTCAGGATCAAATAAAATCATTAATGCTTGCCGATAACAGTGAGGAACTTGATAGTATCCAAGCGCAGTTATTAGCAGCCAATGCTAAGATACCTGCCGGTCAAATGATTATTCATTGAGCGGATGGAGTTACCATCACCTACTTCAGGTTGGATTGGTTTTATACTTTCAGATACACCAAATCACCGAACAATTACCGACCTTTTCAGTCCTAATTAATTGTAACAATTGAAACGTCAATAAAAGGTAAAATGCTTGACCTATTATCCGATAAGAATATTAAGGAGTTTTGCAGCCACTGATCGCTCAGCGAAAGCTAAATTTATATTAACAATGCAAATCTAATTTAATTTTTCAGCTTCGAACAACTATGCAACAATAATTCTACCCAATCCTCTGGGAACGCTCAATTCACTTTTAAGTACCAAAAGCTCATCGGCCGAACTATTGACGATATAGGATACATGAATACAATGCCTTATCGATTTTGTTGATCACACTAATTAGCCTGATAGTATGAGCGCTTCCAAGTATTCAGCTACAAAATAATGATATTGTGCTGGAATGCGATTGAAGTCGAATAACAATTCCTGCAACTTAACGCTTATCCATCCCCCATAGCACCCAGTTTTTCTGGAGAAGATATCGACATAACATTTCTTGGCACCGAGCTGCGATACACGTTTCCAATATAGAGTTGCATTCTATCTAAAATTGATCGTGCCTTTGTCACGTGTGTCGAATGCTCACCCGGATCAGTAATGTAGAGGTATTTTATAAATGGTTTCTAGTCATGCAATCTCAGCCTCTGGTCTTATGTATTTAAATCTATTGTCAATTCAAGTCCCGTGAGTGCAAAATAAAGGTTTTGTAATTGATGTACATATTTCAACTCATATTTACAGATTGGGAAACCACCATCCATCGGTTGTAAATTATTCGGTTCGATGTACATATAATGGTCTTTAATGAAATATACGGGCGGCTGCCCTTCCGTTAGAGTGTCAAGGCGAAACCTAACACCAATAGCCATTCTTGTGTAATAGGGATTGGCTTTAAGGTGTCCATTAAGCAAAAACGATGTTGTAGAGCAATAATATATTATTGCTCTACATAAATAGCACAGATCTACCTTTAAGTAAACCGTTGTCCTGTCAATTAATCGCCCTACAATGAATTCCAGTAAAGCTCCTTTCATTTCTCCGGGTGTTATAAGATTCTTAGGTTATTAAGCAGTGAATACAAAGATTTAGGTGAAAGCGCATGGCAAAAAAATAGGACACCTCAGTTAAGCGATGCCCCTCAAAAACTTTCACAACGGCAGTTTGGTTTATCTGGCTATTCCTGCGACATTACCGCAGTGGGGGTTTTCAACCGACGTTCTCTTCTCTCTCTTAGCTTTCGGCACTTTTTTTTCAATGTCAAGATGAAGCACAAAGTGTAGAAGACGCCGTTACCAGCACGCAAATTATCGTTGAAAGAGCAACAATTGTTGACTTAAAGTACCATTATTTGATTTTTTAAACTAGTTCCTAAGCCCAATAGGGTATAAACCAAGTACAAATTTACTATATAATCCCGTTAGGGTATAATTAGGATATTGATAGAAGACAAGATCCCGATAGGGTATAGTTAATAAATTTAAGGTATATTTGTACCCGAAAGGGTATAAATATGTTGTCGGAGTATTTGAAGAAAAAAAGGAAATCACTAAATCTCACACAGGAAGACTTGGCATCCAAAGCGGGAGTCGGACTTAGGGTCGTTCGTGAGATGGAACAGGGAAAACCAACATTACGGATGGATAAAGTGAATCAGGTGTTGATGTTATTTGGCGCAGAACTCGGGGTGGTATTAAAAGTAAAAAATGATGAGTAGGAAAGGGTTGGTGTATTTTCAGGACACGCTGGCTGGTGTACTTGCGGAAACTGATGATGGTTACGAATTTACTTACCAGGCTGATTATTTAGAGACTAAGAACGCAAAGCCGGTAAGCTTAACGCTGCCATTGTCAACCCAGAAATATGAAAGTAAAGTATTGTTTGCTTTTTTCGATGGCTTGATACCTGAAGGTTGGCTACTGGATCTGGCAACAACACACTGGAAGGTCAAAAGCAATGACCGGTTTGCATTATTACTATTAACATGCAGGGATGCAATCGGAGCTGTAACGGTTGTTCCCGAAATAGATTAAGCTATGGCAAAATGTTGGTTTTGTTATCAGGATGCAAGTACATCGTCTTATCATGAAAAATGTTCAAAGCGATTTTTTGGTACGGCTAAAGTACCTGAACTGGAATTGAATAATAAACTTTTGAAAGCGTTGGCCGAACAGACCATCAACGAGAGGATCGCTGTAACCGGAGTTCAGCCCAAGCTTTCTGTTACCCTGGAAAAGACGAAGGGACACAACCGTCTGACTGTAGTAGGACTTTGGGGAGAATATATACTCAAACCACAGCATCCTGATTTTCCGGAAATGCCGCAATCGGAAGATCTGACGATGCATTTGGCAAGCCTGTTTAAAATGCCAACTTGTGATCATACTTTAATGGAGGCGTCAGACGGTAGCTTGGTTTATTTGGCTAAGCGATTTGACCGGGTAAAAGGCCATAAAGTTCACATGGAAGATTTCTGCCAGCTTTCTGAATTTTTAACGGAAAATAAATACAAAGGCTCTTATGAAAAGATCGGCAAGCTTATCCTAAAATACTGTACTCAAACGGGTTTTGATGCGCTGACTTATTTTGAACTGGTGTTATTTTCTTTTTTGACAGGCAACAATGATATGCACCTGAAGAACTTCTCAGTGCTGTACGGGGACGAAGGGGTAAGCTTAAGCCCTGCTTATGACCTTTTAAATGTAAATCTTGTTAATCCACAGGATGATGAAGAACTGGCCCTGACAATAAACGGCAAAAAGAAAAGCATCAGATTATCTGATTTTGATATGTTGGCTAGAAGCATGAATATACCTGAAACCGCCGTTCGGAATACATATAATAAATTTTCCTCCGGTAATAGGGAGGTTGGTGAGATGATCAAGGCATCTTTCCTGAGCCCCGAAAAAAAAGAACAGTACCTGGAAATTTGGAATAAAAAGCAACGGCTGTTCGATTGACAAGTCGCACCTAAATAGTATAAGTTGCTCTTTCCAGTGAGGAAAAAACAAAATCCTTATTCCCTGCACTCGCGAAGATAGCCCACGCCGAATCAAACGTCAAGGATTTATGTAATAGCTTTGTTTAAAACCAAATACTAAGCTTATGCAAACACCACGGTTGTTTATAGGCATAGACGTTCATAAAAAGAGCTGGGCGGTTAGTATCAGGATCTTCAGATCCGAAGCGATGATCTTATTGCCCAACCGCGATGCTTCGAATACGGCCTGAAAACGGTTCTGGCTTTCCTGATAGGCTTGCGTTACTTCCGCTAATTGACGCGCATCCTCCTTTAACTGCTCATTTTCAGCAATCAATTCAGCATTTCTATTTTTAAGCGCGTCGGTGTTTTCCATGACAATCTGAATTTATAACCCGTTAAGCCTAAGGCAAATTGCCTGAATTTGATGTCAGGTTAAAGGGACACCGGGAAGCCTGGAAAGGAACAAAAACGAAAGATGGGCACCTCGAATTTATTTTGCCAGGTGACAGCCAGGTGCATATTGACTGGAACTAAGCTGCAAGATGATATGCGGAAAAAATAGATCTTTAAAACTTACTGGAATAATAATTGCCCTACATGATCGCGGTCAGTGACCACAGTCACATCTGATCTACATTGATTTTAAATCTAACACTATGGCTACAAAAACAAACAAAAAAACGACTGCAGCAGTTGCAAGTCGTACGCCCGAAGCTGAAAGCGCTTTAAAAGAATTATTCATTGACGAGATCAAGGATATTTACTGGGCTGAGAAACATCTGGCGACAGCTTTGCCCAAACTGATCAAAGGCGCTACATCGGAAGAGTTGAAGCAAACGATCACTACGCACCTGGAGGAGACGAAAAACCAGATAACCCGCCTGGAAAGTGTTTTCGAATCAATTGGCGAAAAAGCCGCGGCCAAGAAATGCCTGGCCATGGAAGGTTTACTGAAAGAGGCGACAGAATTATTATCAGACACCGATAAAGGCACTGAAGTGCGCGATGTGGCGATCATTTCCGCAGCTCAAAAAGTTGAACATTACGAAATCGCCTCCTACGGCACGCTTCGCACTTTAGCGGGGACGCTGGGTTATACGGAAGCACAAAGCCTTTTCGATGAAACGCTTGCCGAGGAAAAAAATGCAGATAGCCTGCTGACGCAGGTAGCGGAGAATTATGTCAACGATGCTGCCGCTGCAGAGGTAGAATAAAAACTCATAATCCAGCAAATCGGCTTTTGCTGGATTAGTTCAATTCTGATAAACAATATTCGGGACTGCTTGTAAAGCTGAAAATCTATAGTCGTTAACTAATTGAGTTTATCATATGGCCTTTTTATGGTAATAATCATCTTCCTATACTGTTGACAAACGTTTAATCAGCCACCTAATATTTGACATTACAAAGTACATATAAATTAAATCATACGCAGCCGATAAGAGTAAGAAAGTCCGGCAGTATCGTGGTACATGTTAGCGGCAGTGAGCATTACGAGATTAAACGTTTAAAAAAAAACTGGCGTAAAGACATTGCCTGAAGGGGTAAATAAAACATTCATTTCGTCCGGCATTTCAAATAGGAACCTTTTCAGCCACTTTGCGTAAAACCATGCAGCCAAAGCCGGCTGCACATTTTATGACATTAGTTTCTGCAACACTTAAACAGCTCAGGCGACAAAAGGGATGGACGCTTCAGGCGGTTGCGGCAACGCTGAGGATCAGCTTGCCTGCCATTTACAAAATAGAGAGCGGTAAATCAGACATCAGCTATTCCAGGCTGCTGCAATTCGCGGAACTCTACCAGGTTCCGGTCAGCGCATTATTCGGGAATGCGGCGGCAGAGGGCCCGTACCATACGCTGACTCAACTCCGTTTGAAGCTCCGCCAAAGGGAGCAGGAACTGAATGCATTACAGGCCAAGCTAATTGAGCTTCACGAGGAAGTCCGGTCATGAGCTGGCCGGAACGAACCCTAACGCAAGAGGACACCTAATAATAGTGCCGGCCAGAACGATTGCCCAGATGACAGCCAGCCATCGCTCCGGACCGTTAAACCACTTTTTCGACCAGGTGATGCCGGTCGTATATTTTTTTTCGTTCTCCATGGCTTTAGCTATTTACTATTTGTTTTACTGCTGGTCTTTGATCAGATAGGCTTCCAGTTCGCTAAGCGCCTGTTCACAGCCTTAACATGGCCATGGCAGAAAAAGGCAACTCAAAAGCCAAGAGCAAGGTGGCCACCGCTATCGAAGAGCAAACCGCCAAGCTACACCTAGACATTCTCTCTGGGCCACCTCTCTGCTATGGCCGCCTCGCTGACCCTGAAGATCCACAGAAAGAAACATACCGCCTTATTTGCAGGACAGTGGGCCGCCTCCTTCCTGCTGCTCGGTATATACAACAAGCTGGTCAAGCTGGTAGGGCATGACCAGGAAAACGAAGACTAGTGCGCTATAAATCATAAAACAGATCTTAAAAATAAATTAACAGCCGATGATGCTGGTAACCGTATTCAGTTTCGGCACCCTGTCCGTCACAGCACAGACCTCCGACGGGGCGACATAAAAAAGGTAAAAAAGAACATAGTGAAAGCACCTTAAAAGATACCAGCGGATCAAGCGCCGCGGATGTCAGCGGCAGCAGGGAGAGCCCCGGCGGTAAACGAAGCCAGGGAGCGGCCGGAAGGGATACCACAGCGAAACAACCACGGCAATAACCCCGTTATCCATAAGAAAGGGCCGTCTTAGAAACGGCCCTTTAATTTTTTTGCGTATATTATAAATGACTTCCGGCCGGAGCCGTACCCTACATAACTTCTAACAGCAATCATGCCAAACCCTAAGCTCTCCGGGATTGTCCCGCCAGCGCAGATGTACTGCTGCCATGTGCCACTTTTCAAATAAGTGCTGCTGTCTTCGTAGCGCTTATCGGTGGCCCTTTCTTTACGCTTGCACCGAATGGCGCAAGCGAGGGGGAAATTCAATCTGCCTTTGGTATAGCTACTGCAGCTTTCGGAATTTCTTTGGGCGTAGCAGCGTTACTATGCTGAACGATAATATATAATTAACATAGCGGAAAGATTCACTCCCACCTAAAAACTTGACATCGGGGCAAAACAATGTGTAAAAACGGCATTGATTGATCTGGAAGAAAGATCGGCATAACTTCAGTCGCCCTCGATCAATTTCTGATTTAGAGAACCGCCGCATTTAACATAGGCGGTTCTCTAATGATATCGACCAGAGCTACCTTTCTCCGTTAAATTATCCAGTTACATTTAACGAATCGATAAGGCCGTGCTTTAGTCCCAAATGAAATTTCAACACGTCGGCCTGCCGGGAAACGTGTCTGACACCTCTGCGGTTAACATGCCATTGGAACCCGACTCTCCGTATTGAAGCGGTTTCATGACGGATCGATATCGCTCGTTAGCGTCTTCGATCCATGCCCGTATTTCTTCTTTACCAGTATGGACCTTGCCTTCGTCATGGACGGTGGCGGACTTGCTGAAACACTCCGTGTAAGCCTCGCTGTCATAAGTGTTCTGCGTCTCTTTAAATTTTGCTACTAATTGTGGTATTTCCATGATCTTGATATATCCTAATTTAAATGGTGGGCACAGTTCCGCCGTCAATAACGAAATTTGTTCCCGTTAAATAATTGGCTCTCGGCGAAACCAGAAAGCCGACCAGTTCGGCTACTTCTTCCGGTTCGGCCGGCCTGCCAAAAGGTATACCACCCAATGCGTCCATGACACCCTGCTGAGCTTCTTCCACTGTACTATTTGCATTTCTGGCGATCTCGCCCAGCCAGGCTACCGATGCTGACGTATTGATCCAACCTGGCGAAACGGTCAGCACGCGTACACCTTTTGGTGTAACTTCTTTTGATAGACTTTTACTGTAATTGATCAATGCTGCTTTTGAAGCTGCATACGGCAAAGTGGAATTATAAAGCGGCAAAATACCCTGGATGGAAGCGATGTGGATGATAACACCGCTTTTCCGCTCGATCATTCGCGGTAAAAATCCCCTGTCAAGCCTGACTGGAGCCAGTAAATTAGCTTGGAGGGTAGATAGCCAATCCTCATCGTTTAAGGTGGAGAAACCACCGGCAGGTGTTGATGAACCACCAAGGTTGTTTACCAGGATATCCAGCCTGCCATAGGCCACAAGCACTTGACTGATCACTTTCTGCGCATCCTCTGCCTTACTTAGATCGGCAGGGATGAACTGCAGGCCGCTGTTTTCCTTTTCAGGAGCGTTCCTTGCAGTTATAATTACCACTGCACCAGCTTGGAGAAGCCTTTCTGCGATCGCTTTTCCGGCACCTTTTGTACCTCCAGTTACCAGGGCGATCTTCCCGGAGAGTTCATTGTCGTAATTGATTTGCTCTTTCATATATTTTATTGTTTATGCAAATCTCAGCAGTACATCGATACCATACAATTACGGGCTTACGAATCGAATAGGGATAAATTTGTCCGTATTGCGCACAAATAAAGGCTGTTGTATATTTGTAGTTATGTACATAAAAAAGATCGCCCCGTCTCTCAATTGCGGCCTTGACCTGGTCGGTGAAGTACTATATGGCAAATGGAAGATTCGTATCCTGTGGTTCATTCATGAAGGCCACTTGCGGCCCAGTGAATTGCAGCGGAAAATTCCGGACGCAACACGGCGGGTACTTAACATTCAGCTAAAGGAACTTGAAGACCATGAGTTGGTGACCAGAACTATATATCCGGTAATGCCGCCGAAGGTAGAATACCATCTTACCGGCTTTGGCAAAACACTCATCCCGTTGATCCGTTCTATCGGCCTTTGGGGCGACGAACACCAGGAGCGACTGCGAAGGGTCATTCTTAAACAGAATACACTATCAGTAACCGAACCGGAAGTTGATGAGATATTAAGCTGACAGCTGTATCCCCGATCAAAATACAGAATCTGCTATCACTGCCTTCTAATCCGTATTAACAAATTTTAGCATAGCAATAAATTTTCAGCATCTTATTATTAAATTATTGATGTACGACTTTCATTGGCTTTAGTCCATTGGTAATTGATTAATTCTTTTATGATACTCGTGTTAGGCCAACGCGCTGGTTAAAAAGGCGGTCGAAATGTTGCGGATACTGACATCCCATACTGTAAGTTATTTCGCTTATTGATTTTCCAGCATCGAATATTTGTTCTCTCGCTCCTTCAATTATTTTTTTTGATATTCCTGGGCCGACTGCCCTGTCTCTTTTTTGACGAGGTCGCCAAAATATTTGGCAAAAAAGAAAGTTTCCGGATAGATGGAGAATAAGTTTTGTTTTTTGCTAAGCGTCTGATCTGCTTGATCATGGCACTATTAGTGTGCTGTGTATCATGGCGGTATATTGCCGCCAACAAACCGTTCTAAAAAATCGATCAAATGGAAAACTTAGCGTTACTGGCCCAATTCGAGGCTAAACCCGGTAAAGAACAGCAAGTTGCTGACCTTCTTACAAGTGCTTTGCCTTTAGCGGAAGCTGAGCCCGGGATCATCCGCTGGTATGCATGGCAGATCGGACCTTCGACCTTTGGCATATTCGATACGTTTACCGATGATGCTGGCCGGGACGCTCACCTCGGCGGTGAGATCGCCAAAGCATTAATGGCTAGCGCAGACGAACTACTCGTTTCCACACCGGTGATCGACAAAGTAAAAATACTCGCCTTTAAGTGATCGCTAATTACAAAAGCCGGCGGTGACCACAGGTCGGCATCAACACCGCTTGGACGATATCGCCACACTTTGAATATGATCAGATCGGACAATTCCGGTGATCCTGGAAATTAACGGGTTCAAACAGTAAGGATCGTTTTGATCGATTGCCATGATCAACGACCCTTTCTGTTTTAAGGTACAAAGCATTTATCAATAAGGTTCTTATGTACAACCATCGACCGACTGACAGGCTTGAGTATTTTAGCGATGCTGTTTTAGCCATCGCGGCAACATTACTCGCTACAGAACTGCCTAAACCAGAGGGCGGAACTGATCTGCTGGCAGAGATTCTTAAAAACTGGCCTCATTATACTGCATTTGCCGCTTCCTTCCTGTTCATATGCGTTGCCTGGTCCAACCATCACAACATGTTTATTTATATCAAACGGACAGATCAGTACCTGCTCATATTGCATATTTTGTTTTTAATGTTTGTTACGCTCCAGTCTTTTACTACAGGATTATTGGCACGGCATGTGGGCAGACCAGACGAACGAACGGCGGCATTAATTTATCATACAACATTGGTGCTGATGACCTTATTTTATAATTGCGTGTGGTGGTATGCGACCAGAAAGAAAGAACTTATGGAAGAAAGTACAGACCCCGCGCTTATCAAATTGCTGACAAAAGAATATGCCATTGCCCCTGCACTACATCTAGCTGCCCTGATCATCTGTTTTTGGAATGTGCCTTTCAGTATTATTCCTATCGTGCTATTATATATTTATTTTGCGCTACCACGGTTCAGTGAACGGAAGATCATGGAGCGGAAAAGGCGATGAAGGATAATCAAGCTACGAGATGATCCTGGTCATTTATATATAAACGCTACGGGATACGCTAAAAAAGGCTGTATCTATTTCATATATTCGAATAAAAGGAAAAAGCCTGTATCGTAACGTACAAGCTTTTCCATTTTATAGACCGCAGTGCTTTATCGTTATGCAGTTAGCGCCTCTCGTTCTTCTGCTTGTGTTTTTGTGGCGCCTTGCTTACCCGGTTTTAAGATCACCTTGGTCCAGCCTTTGTCACGGGCATCAAAATGCTTGTAACCATTTGGTGCATCGTCCAATGAAAGCTCATGAGAAATAATGACCGATGGTTTAGCTTTACCTGAAGAGATCAAACCGCAAAGCTGACGATTATATGCCTTGACATTTGCCTGGCCGGTGGCAATGCTTTGTCCCTTCAACCAAAAATTACCAAAGTCAAAATCCATGTGGCCTTTCTTGGCAAGAGGGTCTTCTGCCTTTGGGTCTGGAGCAACAAAGACCCCAACTACACCAATTGATCCTGTGAACTTAACGGCTTGCACCAATTCGTTCATGGTTATATTGTTATGTTCGTGCCCGTGCTTGTCACAACACTGATAACCTACACATTCGCAACCTCGGTCAGCACCAACACCATCGGTTAATTCAAGGACCTGGGCAACGGCTGGTGCTTTTGAAAAGTCGATCGGTATGCCACCCAACTCTTCAGCTAGTTTCAGCCTGTCCGGATGATCATCAACCACCATGATCTTGTTCGCGCCTTTTATGCCAGCTGAGATGGTTGCCATCAAACCCACCGGCCCGGCTCCAAATATGACTACATTATCCCCGGGCTTAACGCCCGCCAACTGGGTAGCATGATAACCGGTAGGGAAAATATCAGACAGCAGTACATAATCATTTTCTTTTTCCTGGGCATCTTCAGGCAGTTTTAAGCAGTTGAAATCGCCATAGGGCACCCGCAGGTATTCAGCCTGTCCGCCATCATAGGGACCCATTCCGGCAAAACCATAAGCCGCACCCGCAAAGCCCGGGTTCATGGTCAGACAAAAGGCGGTGAGCCCGCTTTCGCAATTCTTACAATGACCACATCCGATATTAAATGGCATGCACACCATGTCACCGACCTTGATATTAACTACCGCATTACCGGCCTCTATCACCTCCCCAAGATTTTCATGCCCAAAGATGCGCCCTTCTTCCATGTTGGTTCGTCCTTCGTACATATGCAGATCAGAACCACAAATATTGGTCGTGGTGATCCTGACCAACACGTCAGTGGGTTGTTCGATCTTGGGATCGGGCACCTCCGATACCCTTACGTCTCTGGCGCCGTAATAAACTAATGCTTTCATAACCTTGATTAAGTGAATAATTTGTTTTGAAAGCTAAAAAGGCTCAAAGGCCGTTCCCATAAGGCCACTGGAAGATCAAATACAAAAATAGTTTAGGAGCTCACTATATTTAACCTTTGGTTAAATATAGTTTTTTTAATTAGCTAATTAACAAAGCTTTGGTATGATTAATGGGGCCAATAAATAGTGATCAGAATTCGTTTTGTGACGAATGAAAGTGTATGATTTTCATTAAAAAAAAACCGGCAATAATCGTACTGCGATTTGGGAATAAAGTTTTGTCATCATGGTTTGGATTCTTTCTATAAGTTAGGTTTTTGAAAAGATATCAAAAGACATGATATGATCTTGAAGGACCAGTGGAGGCGTAAACTTTTCAGTCCAGTGCATAATGTAGAAAAGACCTGGTCAATTGGCAAGAGTTCCCAATCAAATTGCTAAAACAACTTTTAGGAATATCATCTTGAATTCATAACTTGCATGCTATACCCTTTATAACCTCTATGCCATGTATACTATTTTCGCCTTTGTCCTCATGGGATCGGTTGCGCTTGGCTGTTGGCTGCTATATTTCCTTTTTAGGATACAGCAGAAAAATACTTCAGAAGATTACAAGAGACTTTTCAACGGTATTCCGACACCGATGTACATCTACGACGACCAAAGCTTCTGTTTCCTTGCAGTCAATGATGCAGCAGTTGAGCAATATGGTTATACCAAAGAAGAGTTCCTGCAACTCAAGCTGACAGATATCCGCCCGCCTGAGGAAATACCGGCCCTACTCGAATTCCATAAAGACCTTTCAAAAAAACATATGGATGCCGGACGCTGGCTGCATATCAACAATGCGGGGCAACGGTTCTATGTGAGTGTGTATATCCATTATACGATCTTTGAGGGAAAAGGTGCAAGGCAGGTCCTGGTCGTTAACATTGATGAAAAGATGCGCGCTGATCAGATCGTCAGTGAAAAATCGGCCGAAATGGAGAATATGCTCGACAGTATTACGGATGGCTTTTACGCACTGAACAATCGATGGGAAGTGACATTCATTAATAAGGCTGCAGAGGTAGCCTTGTGCTGTAAAAAAGAAGACATCATCGGTAAAAATCTCTGGGACTATTTTCCAAATAGCAGGGATGGCCGCTTCTACGCAGAATACGAGCGGGCCATGACAGAAAGGGTTAGCGTACATTTCGAGGAGCTTTATGCACCTTTGGGTGTATGGGGTTCACTGAATGTTTACCCCACCAAAAACGGTATCGCGGTTTATTTTGTAGACATCACGGAACGAAAAAAGATCCAGGAACAGATCTACAATGACGGGCAGAACCTTCGCGCGATCATCAATAATACACGCGACCTAATCTGGTCGGTGGACCGCCGATCTAATATCATCACCGGTAACCAGGCATTTTGGGACAGGATCAAAGAGTTGACCGGCAAAACAGAAGGCGAGGTCACTAAAGCTGACCTGATGCAGGAAAACTTAAAGATCTTTTTTGAAAGTTATGAGCGGGCGTTCGACGGTGAAGCCTTCAGTCTCGTTAGGCAACGCGAGTCTGATGACGAGGAAATGTATTACGAAGTAAGCTTTAACCCGATCCGGGACCTGAATAATCAGGTAATCGGTGTCAATTGTTTTTTGAGGGATATTACGGAGGCACAGAAATATTTGCATAAGATAGAAGAACATAACGAGCGCCTCCACCAGATCGCCTGGATCCAGTCTCACCGCGTACGCGCACCGGTCGCCAGTATCATCGGCCTTGCTCAGCTTTGTGACCTGAACGACCCACCCAATGCCGAGATCATCCCTATGCTAAAAAGATCGGCAGAAGAACTGGATAAGGTGATCATGGACATCACCCTGTTGACATACCGAGTTTCGGATAAGGATGATCATACAAATACATAGATAGCATTGGTTGAATTTGCCACCGTCGGGTTCAAAGATAACTGCTTCTTTATCAATCAGCACAGCGATGCGATGCGTATAACCCCATTGCCCTAAACGTGCTTTAAATTTATGCTCCGATCTTAAAATAAAAGCCAAGAGCTAGGCAGCCAGATGGAAAATAAAAGCACTAGGTGTAAGCCTTACAGTCGGCAATTGATTAGGATATGCGGCACCAAGTTTTCACATCTTCCAGTTAGTTTAATTGCAAAGTGATCGATTAAAAGGGTAATTGGAGATCATCGTGACCGATCCGCGCTGATCAAATCCCGTTATGAACGACCTATTATTTCAGCCGTCAGCTATCAGGAAATGAAACGGTTGCGGCGGCAGCCTCTACATGGGCACGGTAACGAACGGCGGCGTAGCCGAATTGAGTGAATTGTTCCGTTCACGTATTACCGGAATATACCTCTGGTAATATGCTTTATCGATCTGCTGACCGGGTTCCTGTTCGCAAATGTTCACTGCTGATCTGATAGCTCTCCCGTAGCTATCCCATCAGATTGTCCGACTGCCATTGTTTGATGTCTGCATTTGAAGCCATATCGGATGTTTTTACGATATGTTCCTGGCTTAAATCCTCTTGGTCGATCAGTTTGCTCACGGTCATCCGGATTTTGTGCTGATTTGTTTATGCAAACTTTTATTTCGAAAATAAGATGCGCCAGAGAAAATAATCACCCTTGTTCCGATAGGAACTGTTCTGCATGACTTCTCAGACGGATCATATTAAGTTCCTGATTCAAAAAAAATTTTTAATCAGGATACCTAAACTTTCAGCAAGGCAGATAAAATGTGGTTCCTGTATTTTTTTAAGTAGATCAAAGCTAATCCACTTGCCAAGGCTATCAGGGCAGTAGGATATCCATCACAGCGCGGCTAGCGATGACGATTACTGAGCAGACAAGGGCACCGATGACTGCCGCGGTGATCCCATCCACAAAAGCTTTGATGCTGGTACTTTTCGCGAACAGAAAGTTGCCAAGGCAGCTAATGCAGCACCAGAAAAGCCGTTTGTCAGGGAGCCAATAAAACCAACAGTGATCACCAACGGGCCGGGCATAAAAGATAAAATGCCTATCGGAGAAATCTGATAGGCATTTTATTTTCCTCTAATCAATCTCTTGTTTCAAAATGTAATATCTTTAATTGATTCTTTCTAATCATTAACTTATGGTTAACCATTGGGTACCATGCCTGGTCTTAACAACTCGTCCAAAGGATAATTCTTTATAAGAAGATTAGCTACAAAATCTTCCCACTTCTTTTTTAAATTCACATCTCTGCCATTCTTAGATTGGCTGTCATATAAATTTTGCATTTTTTCACGTTCGCCATCTACTCGTTTATAGATTTTTATAATTTCATCTTTAATGTTTTTTGTGTAGGTGTAACTCTCAAGCTCAAACCTGAGTTGCCTTGCGAAATATTCAGCTATATCAAAGTGTGTTTGCTCATGTTTTAACAAATACGAAGTTTGTTTACTTACAATAGTTGTTGATTTTGAAGGATCAAAAGTGTGAGATATTTTAAATTTTGCTTTGTAAACACCATCAATTACAGAATAGCGGTATTCGTATGTCATACTTAAATAGCTTATGGCTTCAAACTTCCCGGTATCAACAAATACTTTAAAGTCGTTCCATGTTAGTAAAGTGTCTTTACTCCATTTGAGCAGTTGTGCAGAAGCAGTGGTTGAATAAATAAAAAAAAGTATAAGGTAGATGAATTTCATGATTAAACAATAATTAATAAATGTAAGAATATATTAAAGTTTTACAAATGCAGACATACAGCTTGAGCATCTTCAAAGAATAAAGCGTGCACATAATAAGATCAAATGCCTGAAGCTATTACAACGAATCTCCCTCGCCTACGCTAATTAATATTGTTAATATCGTTTACTTTTAAAAGTGACAACTATGTTTTTTTCAATGCCATGAGCATTGATCTGTCATCAAAGATTATAATTTCAATAATACAAGTATTCCATCAGGCTGTAAAACTAGCGTAACGCGCGATAGCATCTTAAAATCAAGCAACTATTAGCAATTTAAATTAATGAATACTTATATAAAATTAGTAACATTGTTTTCCTAAATTATTATCATGGCCTCTCTTATACAAAATCTAAAACCTAAGAAAATATTTATCGAAACACTGCTTCCAATAATCGCCGGGTCTAATTTTGCTATCCGCGTATAAAAGTTCAGGATACCTGCAAAAGGACAAACATTATTAAATAATTGAATTTGCTAATTATAAATTGGGGCTTGTTCCGAACAAATAGCTTGAATGGAAATTTTACTAACGATGAGGTTACCTTACTCATTATCTCTAAAAAATGCTGATCATTATGAATATTATCACCATTTTTTTTGTCTGCATCATGCTGGTAGCCTGTAATCGTAATGGAAGTCATGCGGTTACTGGAGCCGACACTACGGATGTTTTGAACGCCGTTTTACACTCGGAGAAAATTGTTGAAGATATGTATAAGATACCTGATACTATTTTCTTTATTAAAACCAAAAAGGGTTATTATAATTCATCATGGCCTTTGGAAACCGGCAAAATAAAAATATCATATATCGACGAAACTCCAGCAGCGGTGAAACGCATTGAACGCAGTAATAAGCTAAACGCTAAGCCATTGAGATATATCGTCACCTCTTTTTCAATCGATCACGATTCATCTAAAATTGTTATACATGGCATAAATCAACTGACTGATTATAGTTATCGTTTGAGAAAAAAAGACGGTAAGTGGTCAGTAGTCGATCATACTTTTTCTATCGAATAATATACAAACCAATTATACACTAACCTAAAGAACCAAACCAATTCATGAAAAAAAGAACTCTATCATTACTTACAGTGGTGTGCGCGTTATGTCTTGTATTTTTCGCCTGTCGAAAAGAAATCAGTCGAATTGTTGACCCGGCATCAATCAATGTCTCCGCCCGGAAGCTGGAAGCCGCCAAAATCTGGAATGCCAAATTTATTGCTAAAAACATTACTGAAAATTCAAAACAACCGGGATTTGTAACCTTAAACCCGTTGTGGAATCAGGCCTGGACTTTGACTGCCGTGAACGGAAATGAGTTCGTAGCCGTTCCGACGGCTTTAGATCATATTGATCAAATGAATGTTACCATTAGCCGATTATTCCTTTTCGAAATGAAAGGTGAAGATGTGGTGAATGCCCAGATAGCAGAGTTTATGGGCTAAATTAAAATGTAGACAGAAACATCAATCAATTAATTACAAATAATCAAAGTACTGCGATAGCAGAGTTCAACGGAGCTATCATTCATTACGATTTGAACTATCGCCGTACCGGTGGTAGCATATTTTAAAACGGCGCAGAAAAATTCACTAATGCCGCTGTTACCCGAAAAGAAACATTTGGGGGTTAAGTCGGAAATATCGGGTTCCAAGAAACACAAAAAAAGCGTGGGCTGGCAAGCTTAATTTGACTACTTTGCTGAATGCAGACAACTCTTCAGCGCTTCCAGTGATCACCCAAAGTCCGGAATCAAGGTTACTCATCAAGAAAATACATGAGCTTACCAAAGCATTAAAACTATCCCAATTGGAGAATCTTGATTTGGAAACAATGATCGAAGTAACGGAAAGTGACCTTTATATCAAGATCCGAGAAAAGCGTGGTACCAAACGGGCTTAAGATGCCGAAGTTTGCAGATATTCTTTAGTTCATCCTTGAAGCACTCGATAATAGCTCTTACTCTAAGCATTATTTTGTCGGCCTGGGAGATGTTAAAGTCTTTTATATTTTTACGGGGCTTGGTGATCATCTGGATGCGGTTGCCCCGAAGCAAGTCAGCCAAAGCTTTCGATAGATAGCCTTTATCACCAAAAAGTTTGCCGAAGATCTCCTGTGTCATAAAGGTCATCAGTTTGATGTTCCTGTCGTCTATATCGCCTTTTGTAAGGTAGAAAAACAGTATTTGAACTTTGTCATTGATGATCAGATGCAGTATCAAACTATAAATCCAACCGGTGGAACACTGGCCCCATTCTGTTACCAAGGCAATACTTTGTGGTTATGGATGCGCCGATTATGACAGGCTTTGATAGGTGTCCAATCGATTAAGTTGATACCCCGCGACCGCCCAAGGCAATCCTTTCCAAAAGAAACTTTTCCTCTTTTCTGCCGATGATTTCATGCATACTGTGGCTGAATATAAAAAAATATAAACAGCCACAAGTTTCCTAATAATACAGTTATGGCTGATTATATTTTAAAGAATTGCGTTGCTACAGATTGCCCTTATCATAGCCATCAAATTATCAGGTTGTACATTCCGGTAATCTTAACCGCGCTGTCCCGTGCAAATTAGATCAGCGAATTGGGTTGTCATTTTATAATTCCAAATTTACCAATCAGTTAATTAAATTGTTAATGTTCTTTTGCAAAACTTTCAATGTAAGTGACACCCCCATTGCGCCTAACGCCGCCCAAAGTAAAATATCAGCAGGTTATTTAGACGTTTGTTCTTCTATAGCTTTTGCCATCGGCCCTTCGCTATGTGATTGGTTGTTTTCCATGATTTTTGTTTTAATGGGTAATTATTTATTTTTAAAGAATTGGCGAATAAAATTTCGAATAACTAAGTTTTGAAGGCTGACTTTTAAACTCCTGGCCAACATGACAATGAGTATATATATAACAGTGACGCAACCGAATCCTTCCCAGTCTAAATTAAGTAAATGGCCTAAGAATAAAGCGAGGGTAACACTAAAAAAGAGAAAGGCTAATAGCGATAATACAACCGCTACTAAATCTGTTATTACCTCTGCTATAATACCGCTTGCTTTGTCTACACCTTAATATTTTAAAAGCTTAATCTTTGTTTCCAGGTATTGCTTAATCTTCTCAACAATCGGCAATGGAGTACTCGTTTGTTCCATGGTATTAATAATTAACCGGTGGTAATAATTCCGTGCTTAGTTTATAATATGAAGTACAAATAATAACCGGCTAAATAAAACCGGTTATTATATTAACTATGGTTTTAGAACCACTTTTACGCAATCCTCTTCCTTTTTATCGAAGATTTCGTAACCATGAGCAACCTCGCTGAGCGGTAAAGTATGTGTAATGATATCGTCTAATACCACCTTCTCTTCCTTTACCAAGTCAATAAGGTGATCAATATAATTCAATACCGGTGCTTGTCCCTGACGTATGGTAAGGCCCTTATCAAATATGCGATGCATCGGGAAATTATCATAAGTAGAGCCATAAACGCCCATTATGGTTACTGTACCACTACGACGTACGGCTTTAAAAGCCATATCCAGAACCTTCATACTGCCTACTTCAAAGTTGATCAGCGCTTTGGCTTTATCAATTATAGTACGTTCCGGTTCGAAACCCACACAATCCACACAAACATCCGCACCTCTGCCACCTGTCATTTCACGGATAGCTTCTACTACATCAACCTCATCCGGATTAAGCGTATCAACGTTATTAACCTTTCGCGCTTTTTCAAGACGGTAATTTAATGGGTCAATAGCAATCACCCGGCTGGCGCCATTGATCCAGGCAGCTTTTTGCGCCATCAGTCCTACAGGTCCCGAGCCAAATATAGCCACTACTTCTCCCCCTTTAAGCTGAGCCCAATCAATCGCAGACCACCTGTTGGAAAAATATCAGTAAGGAAGAGCACTTGCTCATCACTCATATTTTCCGGCACTACCCTCGGGCTGATATCCGCGTAAGGCACGCGAACGTATTCGGCCTGGCCACCGGAATAACCTCCATATAAGTCGGTATAACCAAACAGGGCGGCACCTTTTTGATCCATCATGTCGCCATTTGGACCGTAATGTTTATAATTGGAGTTTTCACAGCTGGGTGAAGCCTGATGCTGACAAAAAAAGCACTGTCCGCAAGAAATAGGGAATGGCACTACTACACGGTCACCTTTTTTAAGATTTTTTACCTCCGAGCCTACTTCCTCAACAATCCCCATAAACTCATGCCCCATGATCATAGGTTCTGTTTGCGGAACGCCACCGCTAAGGATATGCAAATCAGAGCCGCATATAGCCGTAGAGGTTACTTTTAAAATTACATCCGTTGCAAGTTCAATGCGCGGATCTTCAACGGTATCATAGCGGATATCGCCGGGTTTGTGAAAAACTACTGCTTTCATGGTATAATAGTTAAATGATTAATCTTCTGCCGGTTCGTTAGCAGCATCATAGTTTGCCTGGCTTTCGGCAATTTCCGTCAATAAGCCATCGGCTATTTTTTCTTCTTCCAGAGTTAATACCAGCACTTCGGCAATTTCATAATAACCCAGTGTTTTGGCCAAACTAATCATACCTCCATAAGACGCAATCTCATAATGTTCGGCCTTTTGACCGGCGAAAATCAAACCTACATCGCGTTGCGCTGTGCCATCTTCAGTAGCGCTGATAATTTCTTCCCCTTCTTCAACTATACCGGCCATTGCCTGGCATTTACGTGCTTCCGGTTCTAAACCAAGTACAGCAAAAACTTGCTCTAACCGGGCTACGTGGGTTTCAGTTTCAACCAAATGGTTTTCAAAGGCTGTTTTTAATTCGATTGAAGTAGCAGCATCTGCCATATCGGGCAAAGTATCCACCAGTTCACGTTCCGCCCAAAGCAGGTCTTTTAACTCGTTAACAAAAAACTCCATCAATTTCGAATCACCCGAAGCATCATCAGTTTCGTCATCATACAATCCTTCTGATTCGGTGGCTTCATATTCAGGGGAATAAGCCGATTCGGTTTCAAATGCGGTCGTAGTTTCTGAATAAGGTTGTTCAGTGTTTACACTACCTGAATAATCATCGGTATTACCGGCATTTACCGCATTGTCATCATTTTGTGCAGCCTTATTACGTAATGATTTGATAAGATCGTGGCCTTCAGATATCCCTATAAACTGGGCTTGTAATATCTGAGCCAAATCAGGACTTAATTCATTATCCGGTTCAAGCGCGGTATTGTAAGCTGCTTTAATTGCATCCTCGCCGCGCTCACACTCATTAAGTATTGCTTCCGGGTCGCTCCCGGTAAAGGCAGCTTTAATATCAAGCCATGTGCGGTGCAGTGCTCCTGAAGCGCTTGTACCATCAGTAGGTTCACCGCCATACTGTAATGCTATAGCATAAAGTTCTGCAGCATAACTACTACTTTCACCTGCAAGCTTGTTAAAAACTACGCTAAGTGCGGCGCCATTTTCTCCGAGATCTTTACCTGCCTTTTCAAAACCCGCCACGCGGTCGTTATTGATTTCGATGAGATCATTGATCACATCAAGTGCTTTTTCTGAAATTTCCATAGATGTTTGTTTTTTAGGTATACTATTTTAGTCCTGGGATTCGCTGTAAGTGCTCCATTGTGCCACACCCTTAGGTTCAGCTTTTTTCACTTCTGAACTTTTCAGCAGACTCATTTCTTTATTTTTCTTTGCAGCCGCTTCAAGTTCTTCGCTTTTATCATCTTTTAATTGAGTATGACCAAAAGTTTCCCGGGCCTGAGCAATAGGATCGGCGATGTATTCGAAGTCCTTACCAAGATTTGGCATTTCCCCTTCATTCCACGGTCCGCGGACGGTTCCGGCAGACAGATTGTACGCCTGCTGAGCGAATCTTGGATCGGCAGCTAAGACTCCCGGTGGAAAGTTATTTGGAATACTGTCTAATGCGGCCTCGAACATTTTGTAATGCGCCACTTCACGCGTCATCAGGAATGATAACGTTTCATGGATGTACGGATCATCGGTAAATTTCATCAGATGTTCGTAAACCAGCTTGGCTCTTGATTCTGAAGCAAGGTTGCTTCTCAGATCAACAGTAAGATCGCCGTTAGAATGAATATAGGATGCACACCATGGGATCCCCTGGCTGTTGCGTGGGGTTACGCCACCGCCTGTAATCATTACAAATTGCGGATTAGCGGTCAGCGCTTCATGTATGATACTTTCTTTAGCAGCCTTGCCATTCATTACCTGCATAATCTCGGAGTTATCGGCGGCATCTTTCAATTCGCCGTTTACGCCCTTCAATAACATTTGAATGGTAGCACCCACAATTTCCAGGTGACTAAATTCTTCGGTTGCGATATCCATCAGCATGTCATACTTATCAGGATGTGGCACCTTGGCACCAAATGCCTGAGTGAAATATTGCATGGCCGCGGCCAGCTCTCCATTCTCTCCGCCGAATTGCTCTAACAATAAATTGGCAAAACGCGGGTCAGGGCGAGATACCCTGGCATTGAACTGTAAGTCCTTTACATGGTGAAACATAATGTTTTTGTTTAGTAGATGTGTATTTTTAAAAGTGGCTGGGTGGGATTATATGGAGCGGCAAGTATGTAATAGATACAACCTGAGCACACTGCTATTGTTTTAATTTCTAATTAAATAATTTTATATTTTATTAAATTGAAGGGCGGTGTTTTCCACAGCTGTTTCTACATTGGAGTATGCATTTGCCGCTTAAGTTTTCGTGAAGTCACTGCTCGACGACCACCTATAATATAGGCTCGGGAAATCAGCTTTCCCGAATCTGACAGGTAAATTTGCCCCATTCCTCGGCTTCCTTTATGAGGAGGCGACTACACATCTTGGCTTTTTGACTCTTCAGAAGAATATAAAGTAATGGCGCTGGCCTCATACGGCAAACCCGAATTTATCAAAGATTTCAGAGAGATGGTTCAGGTTAGCGACAACGGGCGGTACGCCATTAATGATCAGCGCTTTGAAGAGCGCTTTGGGCCGAAACGACTACGCCACGAAGACTTTACTTCGCTTCATTTTAATATAGCGCATTCCCTGCAACTGGTGATTGAAGAATCGCTGCTGGAGCTAACCGGCTGGCTGGAACAGGAAACCACTGAAACCCGACTTTGCCTGGCCGGCGTCGTTGCATTAAATTGTGTGGCGAACGCGCGTAGTAAGCGCAAAGAACATCCTGTATACATTAGGATAACGGTGAATGGCTCCCGGGAAGAATGGTCGACGGGCCGTAAATGCTATCCCTTGGAATGGGATCGTGCAGCCAAACGGGTCAAAGGCACACGTGAATATGCCAGGTCGATCAATAATTGGCTGGATGTTTTACAGGCCCGGGCGTATGCCTGCCGGCAAGAACTGTATGCGTCGGGTAAAACGTTTACGGCCGTACATATTCGTAAATTGATGCAAGGTGAAGAACTGGAGCCGCCAAAAATGTTGTCTGATGTATGGGATTATCACACTAACCAGATCGCCGGTCTTTTGGGTAAAGGTTACACGGCGGCAACCCTGCAGAAATATAAGTCTGTCTTTCGGGTATTACGAAAGTTCTTACTGCTGAAAACGCAAAAGGATGATATCAAACTCGATGATATCGACTATCAACTCGTCAGGGACTTCGACCATTACCTTAAAGCTGATTATGGTGTGAAGATAAATACCGCGGTCCAAATGGTGAAAAAACTGCGGACTATGATGAAAATCGCTAATGAGATCGGCTGGGCTAAGCACGATCCTTTCGTCGCTTACCGGCAAAAAAGGAGGAAGTTTTCCGTGAGTTTTTGACCAGTGAGGAGCTAAATGCGCTTGCGCTTAAAAAACTGAAAAAACGTTTAGTATTGACCCGGGATCTTTTCCTTTTTAGCTGTTACACCGGCTTGTCTTATTCGGATACCGTGCGATTGACGGCGGAAGATATAGTCAAAGGTGAGGACGGTGGAATCTGGCTGGAAACGCATCGCATGAAAAACAATAACAGGGTGAGGGTTCCGTTGTTATCTCCGGCGCTTAAACTGATCGAGCATTATAAAAGCTATCCACGATTCCCCGATGAAGATTTTCTTCTTCCCAAGCTTAGCAATCCGAGGGTTAACTTTTACCTGAAGGAAATTATGAAAGAAATGGGCTGGACGAAATGGCTTACCTTTCATTGTGCCAGGCATACTTTCGCGACGACTGTAACGCTGACTAACGGCGTTCCCATTGAAACTGTGGGGCAGATGCTCGGACATAAGAATATCCGCTCCACACAAATTTATGCGCGGGTCACTGATACTAAAGTAAGCAGGGATATGAGCGCACTGAAGAAAAAGTATGCAGGACAGGAATTGACTCTGGCGAAGGAGATTTAGCTCAGGTAATTTATAAACTTTTATTTATAAACAAAATTGTTTATATTTGATTATGAACAGCGGCATTGAAAAATATTATGGCATTCATCCGGGACGTGTTCTGGAAAGAGAACTAACGAAGCGTCAATTAAAAAAGGGACCGTTTGCCATTTCCATCGGCGAGTATCCGCAGGTTATCAATGAGGTTACCAAAGCAAGGAGGGGTTTATCACCCCTGCTTTCCCTGAAAATTGATCATGCTCTGGGTTTAGAGGAAGGCGCATTCTATTTGTTGCAGGCGCATTATGAAATTGACCAGGTAAAAAAGAAATTAAAACATAAGGGAGTGCCATCTTTCAGAAAAGCGCTATTCTGGGACACAGACATGGATAGGATCGACTGGAATAAACAATATAAAGCGGTGATACAACGTGTTTTCGAACGTGGAAATGATTCGGAAAAGGAACACGCGCTGGAGTTTTATGGAAAAGATAGGATCATGGAAGTTACGGGTAGTGATGATTTAAAAGAAATCTCTATGCCGGTAATGGCTCATGCGAAAAAACATTGATATGCTATATTGGAATACAGTTACACCGGCTTTAAAAACCGCGCTTCTCAAATTAATGGAAGGACAACCGTTCCAGGATTTCAGGTTAGTGGGAGGTACTGCTTTAAGCCTCTATTGGGGACATCGCATGTCAATTGATATAAATCTGTTTACGGATGCACCATATGGAAGTATTGATTTCAATTCACTAGAAGATTTTTTAACCCACAACTTTCCATACGTTAAGGGCGATTTTGGCATTAATCCGGGCATGGGAAAATCATATCTTATCGGAGATAGTGAGGATTCCGCGATAAAGCTTGATGTGTACTATTCAATGGATCCTTTTTTCCAGCTGGCAGAGGAAATTGAAGGTATTAGAATGGCCACGATTGAGGAAATACTTGCGATGAAAGTTGACGTGGTTCAGCGACTTGGAAGAAAGAAGGACTTTTGGGATTTACATCAGGCATTAGAAGCGTACACCATCGACGAAATGATCAGCTTTCACAAGCAGCGATATGAATGCACACACGACGATGAACTGATCAAAGATAACTTCAGGAATTTTTCTTTGGCAGATGACGACTTTGATCCCGTATGTTTGAATGGGAAAGAATGGGTTTTTATAAAGGAAGACATTGTGGCCGCCATTGATCCGCCCCGACGCAGAAGAGGCCGTTAAACCTCCGCCCTATCATGAAATTTCTTTGTGGTGTAGCTTCATTTCAATAAAATTTTTTATTAGCTTTATAGTAGTTCTTTAAACTCAATCAAAACAAACTAAAATATTCGGTTACCTAATCGGTTACCTTTTGAATATTTAGAAACATATTTCATTGATTATCTTTCAGATAAAGGCATGGTTCGAGTCCCGTCCATTCCGCAGAAAAGGGTATCAAAACCCACCGAAAGCGCTTAAATCAATGATTTAGGCGCTTTTTTTATGTCAAAAGTGCTTGTTTCAAACTAAGTTTTATGGGGTCAAGCTGAAAAGTTGGGGGAAATGATAAAAAGTATTTGCTTTGCGTTTTATTACCGATCCAAACGAAAGCATCTTGCCTACTGCCCACGAAACCCTCATCCGCCTTATATTACCTGAAGGTATTTTAGATTATTTCGAACTCACCAACGTGGCTGCCGCAGAAAGCGGCCAGCTCAATATTTATTTGGAAGAAAAGAACCTGCCGCCCGCCGGGTATGATGCGCGGCAATTGGAGTCAAAAGGCTTCCTGCCGGAAACAGCCATACAAGATTTCCCTATCCGCGGGCACAAGGTAGCCCTTTGTATCAAACCTTTCTTCCTATTCAGGCTCGCTAATATTTATGCTTAGAAAGCTAATCCCCCAACTTTTCGGACTGATCCGGAAAAGATATAATGAATCTACAATAATTGCTTATGCCAATTCCATTAGTTTATTAATTGACGATATAAACCCAAATTTTCAATTAATTCATTTTATTAAATAACCAGTATATCAGAGCTTGTTCGCTATTTTAAAAACCTAAGCGTTGAAAAAAGGATGGAATACAAATTTATCTCTATTTGTATAAAATGTAACTAATCGTTCTAAGTGCATGTCTTTTATAATAGTACTTTAGTTTTAACGAGCAATGACAACGTATTCAGTCTTAAATGATCTGCAACTGATCGATCTTTTAAAAAAAGATGATGAGAACGCCTTTTCCGAAATTTACAGTCGGTATGCAGATTCGTTGGCAGGTTTTGCGAGTTCGAAGTTTTTTGACATGGAGGATGGCAGGGACATTATCCATGATGTTTTTGTAAAGCTATGGCAGGAAAGAACACAATTGAAGGTTGACCGGGATTTAAAAGCTTACCTCTTTAAGCTCACACGTAACCGGATAGTGGATAAAATAAGAAAGAATATCACACACCGGGCTTATGCAGCTATGGTAGACTCGCTGGCTGTTCGCTATGAAGCGACTATCGAGCAAAAAATAGCTGCACAAGAAATAGCCCAAAGCATTGAAACCTCGCTGGATGAATTATCACCCCGGGTGAAAGAAATTTATTTATTAAGCCGGGAAGAAAATTTGAGCATAACAGAGATCGCCGACAAATTGCAGCTTTCTGAACAAACGGTAAAAAACCAGCTTTCTACTGCGTTAAAACATTTACGGGCTTCACTGGCAAAGGTTTCTACCGCTGCATTATTGCTATGGCTATCCTAAACCTAGTATCCCGAGCATTACATGTCCGTTCTTTAAATGGTCTTCCTTATCGTCAAGCTAAAATCACACCTGCAAAAAAAGTTCATTTCTTTATAGTACCAAAAGGCATCTCACACGGCTACTGTGAAATGGATAACAAATGAACCGTGATCAAATAGCCGCCTTACTGGATCGTTACCTCAATGGAGAAACCACAAACGAAGAAAATGAACTGGTGAAACGCTGGCTGGAAGAGCATGATAATGGTAACGCTCAATGGCATGATTTAGATCGTTCGGCAAAAGATCAATGGCTCTCCGTTGTTTTTAGCGAAATTAAAAACACAATTAGCGAAACGGAGCCCAAAATAGTGTCGCTGCCGCAAAGAAAGCTTGGGCTCTGGCGAAGTATCGCTGCTGTCGCAGCAGTGTTGCTGATCTCTTTTACTTTGTACCTGGAATGGCCGTCACTGCAAAGCCGTTTGCATCCTGTTGAACTTACAACTCTCCGGGCTCCCAATGATCAGAAAAGGGAGATAACCCTTACTGATGGCACCCGGATATGGTTAAATGCCGGCTCCGCGTTAAAATACCCTGAGACATTTAATGGTAAAGCAAGGGAAGTTTACCTTTCCGGTGAAGCTTATTTTGATGTCCGCCATAACCCGGGCAAGCCTTTTATCATTCATACAGGAACCGTGCTTACCACCGTGCTGGGTACCGCATTTAATATCAAAGAAGATAAAAGCAAACACACCATTCAGGTCACAGTCACCCCTGGCAAAGTAAGCGTTGCCAATGGCCAAAAATTATTAGGTGTAATTATCCCCAACCAGCAGATCAGCTATAACACGTTAAAAGCGGAAGTCGTACAGGCAACCGTTAATGCCAATGCGGTAATTGCGTGGCAGCAGCGTGATCTGCATTTTGAGGACGTGAGTTTTGAGGATGCGATTATTCAATTGGAGCAACACTTCAACGTGAAAATCAGTTTTAGCAATCCGAAATTGAAAACCTGCCGCTTTACGGGCACTTCGTTAAATGGAGAAGAACTGGAAAAAATATTGAAAGTGATGTGCGCTTTTAACAATGCCACTTATCAGATCAAGCCGGACGGTAATTTCGTGATAGACGGGGCGGGCTGTAATAATTAACGCCATTAAGAATGATTAACAGCTAAGCTTTGTAAACGCTTATTGTCCTCCAGGCAGGATCATAAGTCAAATAGACCTGTAAACCGACGGTCATCGGCTTACAGGTGTCCCGGAAAACCGGGGTTTTAAATAATTGAGTCACTTAAAACATTTAAAAGTATGCATATTTCTGCAAAAATGCGGAACCCGGGAGGCGTATGTGCTGGCCTCAGCGGTGTAATAAAATTAAACAAGCCATTTATTTTTCAGTTAATGCGCGTAAGCCTTGTCATTATAGTAATTATACTAACCACGTTCCAGTTATTACTGGCCAATACCGTAAAGGGGCAGAATATGCACTCGGACAGGATTACTATCGGCCTGCGGGATGAAAGTCTTGCCAGTGGTCTCAAAAAGATCGAACAACAAACTTCACTTCGCTTTTATTACCGCAAGGCGGAAATTAAAGCACTTATCGGACTCAACCTGACTTTGGAGAACAGAACAATAGAACAAACCTTGCAGGAATTATTACAAAATACTTTCCTTTCGTTCCGGCAGGTTGAGGGCAATATATTGATCGAACGTGATGCTGCGCAAGCTAATTATAAGATAAAAGGCCGTGTAGTGGATATAGATCATCAGGCAATATCTTTTGCGAATGTGATCATAAAGCAGGTTGCTACCGGTAAAATAATCCAATCTGCACTAACCGATACCGGGGGACGTTTCCGACTCAAAGCATCAGAAAAAGGGGATTATCTGATCGGAATTTCGGAAGTAAGTAAGGATAGTTTGTCTCTTGCCCTAACTTTAGGAGACATGAAGATGGTTCAATTACCGGATATTATACTCAATGCATCAATCAAACAGCTTAAACAAGTAACCATAACCAGCAAAACCCCCATTTTGGAACGGAAGGTTGACCGGCTAATATTTAACCTGAACAACACTCTAACAGCGAGCGGCTCTTCCCTTTTCGACGCTTTGCGGATGGCGCCTCTTTTAACAGTGTCTGAGAATGGCAGCATTTCTATGGTTGGCAAAGGCAGTATGGCAGTTATGGTAAATGAAAAAATAATCTATCTAAGCGGAACTGACCTTGCCAATTACCTGAAAACGCTCAGGGCGGAAAATGTAGAAAAAATTGAGATTATCACCACGCCGCCGGCAAAATATGAGGCCCAGGGAAATGCCGGCCTGATCAATATTGTTTTAAAGAAAAACGAATCGTTAGGCTGGCGCGGGTCGGTTAGTTCCACCTATTATCAGAACACCTACCCATCCTTTAATAATAGTATGGCTCTTTTTTTCCGGTCAAAAAAAGTGAGCAGCTCTTTCACACTTAACCAATCACATTATCGATTTATTCTTAAAGAATCGAGAGATATAACCGGGCAGCCGAGCCAAATCCTCAGTGATGAGCGTCGTTTAGGCAGCTCGCCAGGGTTGCAGTCCGGTTTGAGTATAGATTACGCGTTGAATAAAGCCAATAACATCGGGTTTATTTATAATATTTCAGACTATAAATCGAATACAAACTTTGATAACAACTATACCTTTGTTACCGGCAAAGCTATCGATTCTGTTTTAAACACTACGGGAAAAATTTCAAGGCCAGTATTTACACAAACTTTCAATTTATATCACGATTTAAAGCTTGATTCGGCCGGGAAGAAATTGAGTAGCTCTGTCAACTTTTTTACGAATAAACCTGAAATGAGAAATGATTTTATTTCTGAATCTGAAAATACCTATGCTTCAGTTAAAAATAATAACTTGTCAAAATACCATATTTGGTCCGTTCAATCAGATTTAACATTGCCTTATAAATGGGCTAAAATAGAAACAGGTGCTAAGTTTGCTACCTATAATAATAGTGCCAGCATAGTATATTATAATCATATCCTGAATAACCTCGTATTGGACAAAACTCGCAGTAATGATTTCGACTATACGGAAAATAACTTGGCCGCGTATTTCAGTATGGAAGCTGAACTATCGAAAAAATGGACAGCTAAAGCAGGGTTGCGTTATGAGTATACCCTGATGGATGGTTATTCGCCTACTTTAAATCAGCGTAATAAACGTGATTATGGGGCCTTATTCCCTACGGCTTACATTGTTTATAAGGCTGATAAAAACAATGTTTTTTCCTTAAATTATTCAAAGAGGGTCAACCGTCCGAGCCTTAATTCCCTAAATCCATTTGCCTATTATACAAATATTTATACCTATTTTACCGGCAACCCATCGCTCTTGCCGTCGTACAGTAACAATTTCGAGTTTAACTATCTCTATAAAGGCATGTTTTCTTTTACTGTATATACACAACATACCAGAGATATGATCTCGCACCTCATAACCGTTAATGGCCCGGAGGTTCATACTAGCACAGAAAACTTTTTATCGCAGGATAACGTGGGGGCTTATGCATCCTTTAACCGGTCATTATTTACATGGTGGGACAAAAGCATCTCCGCCACTTTTTCTTGTGCCTCGCCAAAGTCTAAAATAGCAACTATCAGCACTCCAAACGGAATTTCCGGCTCATTTAGTTTCAATAATACCTTCAAGGCAACTGCCATGCTAAGTTTTTATTTGAATTATAACCAGAACCTGCCATCAACCTATGGTAATATTTATACCTATAGTCAACGTATTTTTAGAATGGGGGCCACATTAAAGTTGTTAAATAACAATTTGATCATCAGCCCGGGTTATTTTTTGGGTAACGTAACTAAATATGAATACCGTTATAGTGGATTTGTGCAAACGGACAAAACGGACTATAATTACAACACCTTCAGCCTTGGTCTCACCTACCTGTTCGGAAGATCAAAGGTTTCCGGAAACAACAAGAACATATCCTTTGATGAGAAAAGAAGAGCTCAATAGTAATGTGATTTAAAAATATGAAAATGGCGATGCTTGTAATTCTACATTTCTGTTCTCAACTTCTTGTTGTCGTTTAAATTGCTAAATAAACTGGTCGTTTGAGATTAATCATGTTCGGAAGAATCTGAACTGAAGAATCTTATCGTCATTGCACGAGGCTGTTCCGTGCAAATTGGATCAACAAATTGTGTTGTTATATAATAATTTCAAGTTTACAAATCAGTTAGTTAAAAATGGCCAAGTGTAATAGTAAGCTCTGTACCCGTTTTCGGAACACGATGGTCAATGATCCTTGAATATCCATCCTTATCTGTTAAATTATTTTTTGATATACATTTTTGAAACTTTAAATTAGGGTGCCAACCAATTTTACTCATTGGCCGGCACCTGAAATAAATTATACCCCCGCACAAAAGGCTCCAATACCTTTGTCAAATATAAATTTGGCAATTTTTTTTACCAGTGGTTTCAATATAAAACCACCCGGTATTAGTTTAACTAATTCATCGAGTATTGCGTCAATTATTTCGTCTGCTGACGAACCCGGTCCAACAACAGCGCAAACAGCACGTCTGATTTTTTTTAGCAGATTGCCACCTATACCCAGAAAACTAATAGCTGCCATGCCGGTCACATTCGTGTTGCCTTGCTGATACGCAGCTTCTAAATCGCTTTCTAAATCGCTTTCGGTAGGAATGGGTTCATCTTTCAAATCCCGTAATTCCTTTTTTAGCTGATCGATGTCTAAAGGTTGGTTGTTCTCATCAAAGAATTTCATAAAAGTAATGTTTAAAATTGCCTACTCTTTGATCCCGTTTTCGGCTTGCCGGTTTTTTAATAAATTAGTAAATAATGTTTTTTTGCTTGCTTATACAGTTATATATGCACTATCTGTGTTCAACAGCATTATTCTGTATAACTGCTAAATATTGATTGATTGACTTGTTTCAAGAAGCCAGTCGGCCGGCGAATCATAATCAGCTTTTTCACATTTAACCGAAATATGCGCGTGTTTGTCATGCGGGTTTGCTCCGTTATAGGGCCTCCAAACCCAAGGTGCCGTGCCGTTAATTGCGGAGGAGTTAACAATTCGCCGGTTCCAGATGATGTACTTTATCCTGAAATCTTTGTTATCCACTAATGATGCTACCAGAATTTCGCAACTGCATTTACCATTTGGATCATTTGTAACATCTATAGCCGTTACTACGCTTCCCTCCACCCACGGATTGTGATCAGAGTTTCTTGTTTGATGAGCGGCATCACCAAACCATCCGTCCAGCTTTTTATCTCTGGCAGGAGCGAGCTTGTTAATTTGTTGCCGCAGTTTTATAAGGCTTGCTGCAAGGCGGCTATCACTAATTTTCCAGGGCTTAGGGTTAAGGTTTTGTTTACAGCTTACCAACCCATTAAGTGCATTCAGTTCTTCTGCGGCATCAATATCATCAGCTAAATTTGGGGTCATCACATTTTCATTGCTCCCGGAAGCCGCCGTAACAGCATCGGTATTTAAATTGCCGGCTACTTCCGCAACACCGCTATCGAAGCTTTCTTTAATGTTAATGATTGACGGACCTTGACTTGACGCGTTGACGCCCATTCCAAATTTTGCAAATGAAATCCGCAACTGGTTAATAGCAGCGTTTACAAGGGGGGCAGGAAAGCTGCCTGTGTTTGCCATGGCATTAAGTGCCCGCATAATGGCGTCGCGTGCATCCAAAAAACTTGGATTGGCGCTCATTAGCTTAAGGCCGTCTATAACAGCCTGCCAACAAATATAATAAGCCTGCTCCTTATTTTCGGTAGTGGCAAGATGCCGTGTCCAATGCATCAAAGTGGCACACCAAACTTCCCCACGGGAATGTTCACCGCTCAATCTGGCCAGGTCGCCATATGTTAAGTTGAAAGATTCATTGTAAGGCCTGCTTCGAATGCCTGCTACCCCGGGGTTGCCTTTCACCCAGTCGCCTATAATCACCTTTTCGGTGGTGCGGCCAATATTTTGTATGGTGAGTGCAAAATAATCGCTCCAACCTTCACCCATAGCCCTGCTTTGCGGTTCTACCAGCGCCCGGTCATTAACCCTTCCTCCAACCAGGCGATTAGTTACCCCATGTACATATTCATGAAATACTACATCTGCATCAAGTGCAGTGTGCAAGCTTGAACTGGCCACCAGGCCCATATTCATTACCGGCGAAGAGCCATCAACAGGCGTGCTCATATTAGCTGTGCCAAATACTGTGGCATTAAAAGCCCTTGCCAATACGGGATCATCATCTTCAAAACTGCCCGATTCTTTATTAAAACCCAATAGAGAAAAAAAGTCGTGCATTAAATTACAGAAGTAAAATATGTTCAAAACCTGCTGGTCTTCATCAGTTGTGGGATCAAAATCCAGTTGAGTATTTTGCACACCGCGCAGTAATCTGGCCATACTACCCAATGATGCAACTACATTAATACCATTAGTTTCATCGGCAATTACCCATTCTTTAAAAACGGTTGCATTGCCATTTACCGGAATAGGGTATTGATTTCTGTCAACGGGAAAATTCACCCATTCCCGCGGCTCTCCTCCATTTGTTTTAAAAACGTTTCCTCTTGCAAGTATACTGTGCGAAGTATTTTTAAGATAAAGGATTTCGGTATTTGAGGGGTCATTTGCAGATATTACCACATCACACTGCAAGCCCTTATCATCAACGTCTATTGTAAAATACCAGGCAAGAACTGCTTGCGGACCAATGTAGAATATGATAAGATTAGCGCGTATGTAATTGGCAAAAATGCTTTTTTGCAATACGGTGGGCTTGCAGGATATACCCGGAAATTCTACTAACTTTTTTGCTTCAAATTTTTGGTTTTGAGCAAAATTTCCTCCGGATAGCTCACCCCACCCATCTTCGCTTTCCTCATGGTTTGAGATAATTGCATCTGCCGCTTTTTCAGCTGCTTCCAAAACAGTTATTTTAGGTTCAATATCTACCTCTGCCGGAAAACTTACACTATCCCCTAATGTTTCTTCAATTTCTCCGCTTTTATTGAACACTACTGATTTATTTACTAAAAAAACAGGTATCCCTTTATATACCTGCTGCATATTTACAACGGAAAGCCCCGTACTTGTATTTGCAATATAAGAATCAGGTAAAAAGCTTGCCGGTTCAGTTTCCTCAAATCCAAAACTCTCTTTTTGCATCTGAATATAATTCATAGCTTTTTCAATAAGTGAGCCTTGATTTAAATTAACCGGTTTACTGGTTTTTAGAAAATTGGGGTTGCCGGTCCAGGCATTAATATCTGCCATTAAGGGCACATCACCAAAATCCAGTTTACCTGAGGTTTCATTGGCGAGGTTAAAAAACCGGCTTTTCCGTTCGTCAGTATCTTCAAACGCGGCAAAATTGCGCTTGTCTATTTCCCTGATCATGATGCTTGAGATTTAATTAATATCTGTTAATGAATTTTATCTTATTCTCGTGTTAGCGGGAATGCAGTGAAAGAAACCACAAAAGGTGGTATATGGCCCCCTGTTACACGTCCGGGGATCGGTAATAAGATTTCCCGAATTATCCGTGTTTCTGGCCGCGGTTCCTCCCGGCTTATGCGACCACATCGCATTAGAATCAAGCCGGTACCAGTGGTAATCGTTAAAGGTTGGATATCCGCTAACTAATGCTATGAAATGGCCTTGCTCCGGAGTAGAAGAGGCATTTGACACTGCAATCTGTCCGTCTCTTTGCGCTGCTGCGCTCACTGTTGGGCACGAAACATCTGTAATTTCAGAACCACTGCCCCTGCCGGGTTGGGCAAAAGTGTTTGTAATTTTATCGTTTGCATAATTATAGCAGTTGTTAAATGGTTGAACAGAAGGGATGTTCCATTTACCCGGGTTAAATGGCGGAACAGCAAACAGATTAAAAGATTCATTAAAAAGCTTATTTTTTGAAGCTATTCCGCCGTTGAAGTTTTTTGATATTTCGTCCGAAATATATGTTGCCTCGGTATCACTTAAAGATGATTTTCCTGTTTCCAGAAGAAAGCTTTCTAAAGAGCTCTCCCGGTCAATAAAGTTGAACTGTTTTTGATCAACAAGATCAACCAGGCCATCAAAACAAAATGTTTTGGTATGCAATGAATCGTCAAATGTTTCAATTGAAAAGCCTGTATACCCTAATAAACCAGCCGCGAGTGCCGATATTTCAGTTGTTCTTTCCTGCTTTTCTATTAAAATTTCTTTGAAATTTTTTGCTTGTTCGGGTGTAAGTTCCCAGCTTGGGTTGGGCTTACCCGAATACATTAATGCTGTTACGATAGTAGTCATATAGATTTCTTTTTTGGTTAATTCAATTAATGGTGGTTTTTGTTATCCAACTTTCATAGTTGAGAGTTGGCAGCGCCTTTTTCAGATTTGGTAATTATTTAGATTTAAGAATTGCCGGCACCGAAAAAGCGAAAAGAGTTTCTTAATTAAACTTAGTAAGCTGGTCACATTAGCTACTGATATATCCTGTTGAGTATACCGGCCAGGCGAATCCCGCCGGCTTCCAGTCTATTTTCAGCAATCGAAATGTGAGTATTATAATAATCAGCGCCAAAATGCGGATTAGCGGAAGCTTCTTTGTATAGCCTGGAACTAATCTGATAACTTTCCCAAAGCCAGGTTAATACGTCGTCGTTTTGCCATTTAGCAATTTGGGCACTGTTTACATTTTGATCAATTTTTTTTGCAAGCTTGCCAAAGTTCCCCTCATCGTGCTGAATCAGTTTGCCGTCCCAAACGCTGTGTAAGTTGGTTTTACTGGTAAAAAACGTCACAAGAATAGAATTTCCGCCCTTGTCTTTGGCCCTGCTTACGTGCATCGGCTGATGTGCATCTCCAACAAGGTGAATTAAAAATTTTAAGTCGGCCACACGTCGATCCGGACTTGTCGTATTGGCAGATAGCTCCCGAATGCAATTAAGGATGGCACTATAGATGTTAGCCTCCTTTACAGATTTTGTACTATTAACAAACTGGGCATAGGTAAGCTTATCCGGCAGGTTTAAAAAATGCATAGGAGCCGTTTTAGGATAATACGGTTTTATTGCATCGGCCCAGGAACTTACTTCATACATATGACGGCCGCCAAGCAATTTACCAACAGCGGCTGCAGCTTTAGGGCTAAGGTGGTTCTCGGCAACAGATGCTACTGTACTGTGCCCTTCCGGGCCCCATGAGATTAGCGGAAGAGCGATCAGCAAAAGTGTAGTTTTTAAAAGGTACTTCTTCATCGTTATAGCAATTTAGCGGCTGCTGTTTATATCAGATTGGCTGCTGTTTTAAACTTATTTGTTAAGGCAACTGAGCGTATAACTTGTTTTTCAATGTCAAAGCTACTGCCATTCAGAATGCTGATAAAGAGTATTTTACAGGTAAGTTATACAGGAAAATTCCTGTTTTTTACATATCACAATTACTGTTAACGAATAGAAAAGTTAATAGCGGCCTGTTTATATACTTTCTGCCGGGAGCAATCCTCCCGCCTTTAACCTTCCGGTCAAATATTATACTTGTGAAAGGTGCCTGCATTCTTGATTGTTCAAACCGGGATTTTTTGAGCGGGCGTGGATATTGATGCTATATTACCCACAAAAGCTTTTAAAACAGGTAAAATACCCTGTTCAAATACCGGATTTTTCCGGTGTTTATTTAACAAGGGAATAGGCTAAATTGGCGCTCTGATTAATTTAAAAAAAATGTTGTATTTTATTGATTTACAAGTATTTTTGAGATATTAGGTGGGTGTATTTATTCATTTATATACTACCTTAACATACAGCCTTATTACTCTCAAAAATTCAGTATTCAATGAAAATAAGAATAGGTATTGCCGACGATCAACAATTATTTCTGAGGTCTTTATCTAATTTAATAACATCATTTAAAGATTTCGAGGTTGTAGTGGAAGCTTTAAACGGGCTCGAGCTTTTAAAAAAGCTGGCGGCACTAAACGTTTATCCTGATATTATTTTAATTGACGTACAAATGCCGGTGATGGATGGGCCCGCAACTGTTAAGGAAATTGCCCTGAACTATCCCGCGGTAACTACTGTGGCTTTATCAATGAAGGAAGATGATTACTCTATTTTGAGTATGCTAAGAGCGGGTTGCTCTGCCTATTTACTTAAAGATATACACCCACAGGAGTTTGAGCGCGCATTAACGGAGGTAAAAAATACCGGATATTACAACGGTGATGTATCAAGCGTTAACTACCGGCGATTGTTGCGCAGGCAGGATATTGAAGAAATAAAGCTAACTGAACGGGAAAAAACCTTTTTAAAGCTGGCCTGCAGTGATTTCACTTACAAGGAAATAGCTTCAAAAATGTTTTTGTCGGAGAAAACGATTGATGGCTACCGGGAGTCGCTTTTTCAAAAACTAAATGTTAAAAGCCGGACAGGAATGGCTTTGGAAGCAATAAAGAAGAACCTGGTAACACTTTAGCTATAAATATCACTTTTTAAAAAAGCTGTCAACAACCCCTTACGGGTAAAAGCAAGATACGGATATAAACGTCGCGCCAAACCATTGTAAACACTCTACTAACTAATAGAAATAACTGAATTCAAACACATTAAAATTTAAACCCATGGAAGATCAAACAAACTCAACCACCAACGAGCAAGGAGCAGAAGATACAGAGGAAAAGAAAACATTGATAGCCGGAGAATTTGCTTTTGAAAGAAACGCAACTTTTAAACTAGACAAAAACAAACCGGTTATAAAAGTTAAAAACGATGGCACAATGAGCATCACATTTAACTATACTTTAGAGGATAAAACGCGGCTGCAAACCGCCATCGGGGATATTGTATTTATAGAGTCGGGGATTTTTACCGAAAAAACAGATATTAATCTTGATGATCCCTCTTCTTTTTCTGAATTTTCACTTGATATTGAGGATACACTCGATAAAATCTTTATAATTTCTAAGGATACTAAATATATGCTGAAAACAACAGCAGTAAAGGGCAGGCAGGGTAATTCGTTCGCGCAGCTAAACAAAAAAGTTTGAAATTTGTGGATCGATGAAGCCAAGTAGATCTTGCCAGCTTTTTAATCGGCTCATCAGCCCGTCGGTAACAACATTATCTTTTAATTTTTGCAAATTGGGATTGCCAGGCCGGTAAATCATCGGGAAAAACAAACTGTATGCTGCAGGGGGCAAGCCGACAGTAGGTGATAACTTAATGCTTCTTTCAATAACATATATTTTCTTTCCGCTGGATGATTTTAAAACGATATTGTTGTTCAAGTTTAACATCGCCATTAAAAAGGCGTTAATCTTTTTCCTGGCAGAGTCTGTAAGCATTTTTGCGTCAAGCCTAATGTTAGCCCGTATTAAACTCTTTAACCAATTAACAATATCAATCATTTGAGTTTGGTCGTCGCTAAAATCAAAACACACCGACCTGATATACTTTAGAAAGTATTTCAGGTCGGTGTTGGTGTCCGGAGCTTTCAGGTCATCAACAAGTATCTGAAATATCTCCTCAAGATCGTCTATTTGTTTATCAAAAATGTTTTCGCCTCCCGTTTCTTTGCTCAAATCAACAGCAAATATTTTAAACCGCTCAATAACGTCAGGTTCTGATTTATCAAGGATGGCGGCTTTCGCTTTCGAATATTCATTATCAATGGTTGTAACACAAAGTTCGGCAAGTTTTACAGGTTCAATACCGGTTTGATCGGCCCTGTTTATTCCTATTAGTATATCTTTAATATTGTAACCGGGGCAATCAATATTTCCTTGTGGAGCAACCAAACATCTAACTGATTCTTTGAGTGCATACATGGTATGTAAATTCATCATCCAGCAGTTGGTCATTAATAACACTCCAACTTTGCGTTTATTCCTCAGCCAGGCTTGCAAAGCCTCATTCAGCTCACTATTTTTCAGAATTTCAGGAACTCCGGGCGTTGGCATAGATATGTTAAGCGCCTGATTTTCTTCGTTATTACCCACAGCGGTCAATAAGTTATTCCGATAACTTTCGTCAGCCGCATCCCAAAATGTTTTTAAAAACGGGTATTGCATTAAGTTTTTTTCTACCTGCATTGCTACCGTGCCGGCGTTAGGCAAGGGAGGTTCATCCCTAAAAATTCCAAATGCCGAGCCATGATCCCATGTTATTAAAAACACTTCTTCATCGTCCTGCAGCGCCGTCCTTTCGGTAAAAATTTTTGTTAGCTGATGGCTTTTTTGCAATACATGTCCATCACTATTATCGGTTTTATAACAGGTAAAATTGTCTATTATATCACATTTCGTTATACAATTTTGTGTGACGTCCTTACATATTCCGATAGTATAAAATGCGCTTTTGTCATTGATAGCGGTTTGGGCATTATCAAAAACAAATTTAATACTGTTCATAACCACCAATATCCGGGTTCGGCCGGCATTTACAGGGGTTGTGATGATGTCGCCCAACATGTTATTGAGTGTTACCTTCAATTTCTCTACTTGATCAGGGTCATTGTTTGTGGTGAAATCTGCGTAAATTAAAAAAATAATTAACCACTTCTTGTTTTGAGGTACAATAGCATTTTCCATATCGCAATTTTGATATTGAGTACGTTAAGTATGAGTCTTTTAGCACAGGAAAAAGTCAGATTATCCCTTGTGAAATACGGTCAGGCTGAAGGATTATCCAGCTACAATATAAGACAAATTCTTCAAGATAAAAAGGGCTTTCTTTGGGTTGCCTCTCAGGATGGTTTGGCAAAGTTTGACGGTAAAACATTTATCTCTTATACTAAGCAATCACCCCCAAAATATCAGATATCAGGAGCGGACGTTCGTGAAATTATTGAAGATACTATTAGTAATTCGTTATGGGTGCTTCCAAACAGAGACCGGTTGGATATCATCAACGTACTGAATGGGGAGGTTATCCGGCATATTCCTATTCCGCCGTATGCTATTGAGGACTGGAATATCACCATGACAAGTAGCGGAAATAATTTATGGATAGGCTCTTTTTGTGGCCTGAAAATATTAGACACAAAAAAATGGAAGTTTATTACCGTGCCGAGAATACAATATGCAAAGAGACAGCCTGCCGGCACCTTCGAAGTAAATTGTATTGGCAGGGATAATTTAAATAATTTGTGGGTGTGTTATACCGGCTATGGCATTGTTATTTACAACTACAAAACCTTAAAAATCATAAGAGAGGTTAAGCTGAATGAGCTTGGCGATTATTTGGGAAATGGAAATATCCGGTTCAACGATTTCGCACAAACCGGTAATAATACGATGCTTTTTGCCACCAGCCAGGGTTTAAAAAAAATTACATACGATCGTAATTATGCATTAAATATCAATAACAGCCCGGTAAATAAGGTTGGTTTACTAAACTACAATGCCGTAAATGCGCTTCAGATTACTAATGCCAACGAAATTTTGATTTCGGGCAACAATCATTTATACCGCTTTGACATTGCTTTAAACAACCATGTTATTTATGATGAAAGCCTTGGTGAAGCAGAGAGTAAGTGGATCAATTACGTTCAGTCTATTTACAAAAAAGGCAATAAAATATGGCTCGGTTGCCAGCAAGGCATAGCAATGATGAAAACCGTTAATAGTCCTTTTTCAAAATATTATTATGATGAGCATACCGGTAACAAGCTTGAGCACCTGCGCTCTATTTGTGTTTTGCCAAGCAAAAATATCCTGTGCGGATTAAGTAGCGGGCTCACTATGGTAAATCATACCAACAATCGGTTTGTTATACTGGATACGCTGCATCTTTATCATCATATCTTCGCCGATAAAAATAAACAGGTATTCCTCTGCAGGGATGATGGTATGTACGTCTTAAAAAAGCAGCTGATTACCCCCCTAACTGATATTTATCCGGAGTTCAAAAGTTTCAGCACCTATACCATTAACAGCCATGTTTTCCTGGCAGACTCTTTGGTTGCAATGGGAACCGAGAATGATAACGGTATTTTAATATGGAATTATAAGCAACATTATGTTCGCAAAATAGATATTCATTCCCGGCCGGCCCTGGCATCTAACTCGGTTAACAATATTTATCTTGATAAAAAAGGGCAGTTATGGGTATTATCTGATAAAGTAATTACAGTTATTAATAAAGACTTCTCCAGTACACGGCGACTTAATTTGGCTATAAATAAACAACACGCCAAGATTGATCTTTTTTTTGATATGTGCGAATCCGCAGGCAGCTATTGGGTTGCTTCGTATGGAAATGGGATAGTTGAAATAAACGACCGTTTAAAGGTCAAGAAATTTATCGGATTGCAGGATGGATTATGTAATGAGGGTGTTTATAATGTTTTTAATATCGGAGATTCCAGTTTGCTGATCACCTCTAACAATGGGCTTTCAATTTATAATATTAAACAAAATAAGTTTAAAAACTATTACAGTGAGGATGGGCTGCACTCCAATGCTTTTGAGGAGGTTTCGGCCATAATTGACCAAGACCAGATCTATGCAGGCGGCATAAATGGTTTTACAAAAATTGACTTTGCTAAATTGGCAATAAACAAAGTTCCGCCGGTGTTTTATTACAAAAACGTTGATGTAAAATTGGGCAATGGTAACAATATAGTTAATACTTATCTCAATAATAAAAACATTACTATACCAAGCAACTGGCTGCAAACATCCATATCTTTTGCAGGCTTAAACTTCGACGATCCGAAACGGGTAACTTACAAATACCGTATAATGGAAATTGATACCAACTGGATTAGTAATGGCTATCGGGATCTGATTAATATTATCGGACTCCCTCCTAATACATACACAATTGAGGCCAGCGCTGCAAATGAAGACGGCTACTGGAGTGCTTCAAAAACACTTGTTTTGAAAATTAAGCCTAAATGGTTTGAAACCTGGTGGTTTAAAATTGGCGTTGCTTGCTTAATCATCATTGGCTTATCTGTTTTTTATCAATACCGAATAAAGCAGATAGAGATCCAGCAACGCATCAGGCGGGAAATTGCAAACGATTTACATGACGATTTAGGCAGCAATTTAAATTCTATCAAGATATTCACTCATTTGGCGATGGAAAACGAGCACAATTCATCTTATTTACAAGAGTTAGAAAATTTGGTTGGCGGAATGCTGATTGGATTAAGGGATATGCTATGGGTTTTGGACGATTCGAATGATACTATTGAAAGTTTAACAGAAAGAATAAAGAAGTTTGCCATGCCTATTGCAGAGGCCAGTCAGATCATGTTTTCATGCAATAGCGAACAGGGAAATACAATGATCTCCAAAACTGAAAAAAGAAACTTATTTCTGATCATGAAAGAAGCAATAAATAATAGCTTTAAGTACGCGCATTGTAGTTCATTAAAGGTTACTCTCATCTCAGATAAATTAAATAAAATTTCAATTACGATAGAAGATGACGGTATCGGGTTTACTACAGACAATCAACCTTACGGTTATGGGTTGAATAATATTAAATATAGAGCAACTCAAATTAAATATAGTTGTAGGTTTTTATCCGCACCGGGAAAAGGCACAAGAATTATAATAGGCAAGATATGACTATGCCATAAAAAAATAAAGGCACTTTGTTTTCTCAAATAAAAAGAATGTAATATTTGACGCTTGTTAACAAATTACTAATAAGAGTTATTCCTGCAAGCGGCAGTTACCATCAGAATAACGATAGTTCTTCAGCCATCGGGCCGACACACTGAAAAAAATCATCGAGATGAACGTGCCGCCGGTTGCTACTGCTCTTAAGCAGACCTCGTTTGCGCAATGCATTACAATGCCCACAAGGCGACCAGGGATTAAAAAAGAGACTATCCTTTTTGGAATAGCCTCTCCTGATCAACTATTAACCTTTCATTTTTACGAAATGAAAAACGTTCTTTATGCGGGCCACGTTCAACCGGAATTACTGCCCCGGCATTAATATTATTTTGATAAAGTTGCCGTTCTCCAGGTACTTACCGGCTATCATTTTCACTGCTGCCGGGGTAGTTGCCTGCACCAGTGCCTGCTCTTTAAGATAGCCATCAGGTTTATCGCCGGTTTGTACTTTATCTACAAGATAATTTAACCACCACGAGTTCTCATTAACATCCAGCTCGCGCTGCCTTGTCCACTCGGCTTGCCATTTGGCTATATTTGCAGGCTCCGGTCCTTGGTTCACCAGTGCTGCCACTTCGGCTTTGGCCTTTGCAACCAGCTTATCCACATTGACCGGGGCACAGCCGAACTGAATGGTTAAACTAAATTTAGCATCCGGATATTTCGCGGTGCTTAATTCCACACGCGGGCTGTACACGCCGCTTTCCTCTTCGCGCAGGGTTTCCAGTAAGCGGATATTAAGGGTTTCGCGCAGGGCATCAAAAAATATATTATTGCCCTCTGTATAATCATACCTGCCCGAGTATACCAATAGTACCGATGCCTTTGCCTCCGTACCTTTATATACGGTTTTGGAGATTTCGCCGGCGGGGATATCGATATACAGGTCTTTCGCCTGATCTGGCGTTACTGTTCGCGGCAATGCACCCAAATATTTTTCGAGAACAGGTTTTGCCGCAGCAATATCAATGCTGCCCGTAAATACAAACGTCATGTTGCCGGCATTGGCAAAGCGCTCTTTGTAGATCTGATAAGCCCGATCGAGGTTTACCATATTGAGCTTTTTAATGGAAGGGCCGGTACGGCGAATATTATTATTGCCCAAAACGGCAGCTACCGTATCATTATAAACACTACCCGGATCATTGGCCCTGTTGAGATACCTGGCCCGCGACCTATCCATCATTGACAGGTACAGCGATGAATCTTTTTGGGGCTGCGTTAAATAAGCATAAACCAATGACATCGCTACTTCAAAATCCTTTACAGAGCTGCCGCCCGTTATACCCTGATAACGCTCGGCGATAAAAGGGCGTACTTCTAGCTCTTTATCTGCAACAAAACGGTCCAGCTCACTGGCATTTAAATTACCCACGCCGGCAGCCGCAATAATAGACGCCGCATTTGCGGCCGAAGGATAATCATTGTCGTTATACAAAGAAGTACCCCCCGCTGAAAATCCCCTGAAAACGATTTGGTTATTTTTAAAACCGGTGGGTTTAATAATTATTTTAACACCGTTTGACAGGGTTAAAGTGGTAATTAACCCGGCACTGTCCTTTTCTTCACCCACCACCTTACCGGCAACCGGTTCAGTAGCAAGTAATGCCGATGATAACTTTTGTACCCCAAAGGGCTGCACAGGCATGCTTTTAACATCGGCAATCCATTTATTCACTTCTGCCTGATTGGGGAGCTGTTTTTGTGCATCGGCAGGCGCGGTTATAATAATGTCGCGGTTAGTGTCTTTCAGGTAGTTATCCGTTAAGGCCTTCATATCGCTCAGTTTAATCAACGGCAAAAAGGTGTTCATCAGTTTATATTCGCCTACTATGCCCGGCGCGGCTTCGTTCTTTAAAAAGTGCGCCAGGTATTCCTGCACATAATTTTCTGAAGGGTTTTTATCCCGCTCGCGGTAAACGTTTTCCAACTGTTCTTTCAGGTTCTGTTTAGCCCGTTCCAGTTCGTCGGCGTTAAAGCCCAATGCTTTCAGCCGTTCGGTTTCGTACCACATTGCTGTAAAACCCTTTTTCAATTCGCCGGGTTTAACTCTTACTGTAGCGCGGTAAGTATCCAGGCCGCCTAAAAAATCTTTAATACCGGCACTGGCAGATAAGTATGCAGGGGCAGGCCGGCGCGATAGTTCTGCAAACCGGCTGGCCAGCATACTGTTGAATAACTGGCGGATCAGCAAGCTTTTATAATCGGCAGCGGTGGCCATTGCAGGCGCCTTATGCTTGATCACCACTTCGGCAATGGTACCGGTTAGTTCCTGATCGGTTAAAGCGATAAATTGATTTTTCCCGGTCAGTGGAATTGTATAAGCCGGGCGCTTCTTTTCGGCAGCAGGGTTTTTAAGATCAGCAAAAAGCGTTTTAACCTGTTGTTCCATCGCCGCGGCATCCACATCACCAACAATGATCAATGCCTGCAAGTTTGGCCTGTACCAGTCATGATAGAACTGCCTTATGGCAGCCGGCTTAAAGTTTTTCAAGATGGCATCTGTACCAATAGGGTTGCGTGCCGCATACCTGGACCGGTTAAACAGCAGCGGATAATACTGTTGCTGCAAACGATCGGCAGCGCCTTTGCCCAGTCTTTTCTCTTCCAAAATCACACCGCGCTCTTTATCAATCTCTGCCGGGTCAAGCGTAGCGCTTTGCGCCCAGTCATGAACCATTTGCAAGCCTTTGCCCATCAGTTCCTTATTATCGGTAGGCAGCGGAAGCTGGTAAACTGTTTCGTCATACCCCGTGTAGGCATTTACATCGGCACCGAAACGAACGCCTGCCGATTGCAGGTAATTCATCATGGAGTTTTTAGGGAAATTACGCGACCCGTTAAACGTCATGTGTTCTACAAAATGCGCCAGGCCCAGCTGATCGTCATTTTCCAGTATTGAACCAACTTTGTTTACCAGGTAAAGCTGCGCCCTGTTTTTGGGAGTTTCGTTGTGCCGTATGTAATAGATAAACCCATTGTTGAGTTTGCCGGTCCTTACTGCCGCGTCTAAGGCAATTGCAGGTGTTTGAGCACTTGCAGCCGCGGCAAATGCGCATAGCAAGAGGCTGCTCATGATTTTTCTGATCATAATTTAGCTGTAAAAACCACCCGCGGCGGTTATGCCGCGGGTGGCCGGATAAAATAATGTTACCGGATGTTTTGCGGTAGTTTTGAATTGGTGATTACCTCCTGTGGTATCAGCAAAGTATAGCGCGGGTCGTTAGGGGGCAGCGTATAAGCCGTACCGTTAACTGTGCGGGTAAGCGTTTCAGCAAAACGGCTATCGCGGTTCAGCCTGCGAAGATCTGTCCATCTTAGGCCACGCATCAACAGTTCTTTACGTCGCTCCAGCAATATTTTCGTTAGTGCCTCGTCTGCATTTGCTGCACTAAAACCCGGATAGTTGCCATCGGCCCAGCGGGTTACCAGCAGTTTATTCATATCGGCCACGGCATTGGCTGTTTGATTGGCGCGGGCGTAGCACTCGGCCCTTATCAAATATAATTCGTCGGTAGCGAGGCCGTTGAACAATGTTGCCGAACCTACCGCCCCCTCATAATTACCAATGAACCGGTAAGTGCCGGATGGTTCGGGCACATCAAGATTTTCTTTCACGTATAATTGCTTCCGCAGATCATCACCGGCGTAAGCGTTTATAATTGCGGGTACTATCAGCGCTTTATCCTCATCACCGTAGCCAACCTCTAAAACACTGTTCTGCTGGTTAATTACCGAGTGAAATATTACCTCTTTATTAAACCGCGGGAAAGGGTTATAGCTGCCCAAATTAAGGGTATTAAAATCAATCAGGTCGCTTTTAAGTTTCAGGGCCGCGTCAGCATTTGCCAGGGCATTGGTATAATCGTCCATTGATAAATAAACCCTTGCCAGCATGGCATAGGCAGCCGCTTTATTGGGCCTCGACGCAATGCTTGACGTAGCGTTAAGCAACACGGCGGCTTCTGTAAGATCTTTTATAATGGCATCATAGGTTTCCTTAACTGTACCCCTACCCGGTATGTCATTAATATCCGATCGGGTATGGATGGGTAAACCCGGCTCCTGCAAGTTAGCTGCGCTGTAAGGCTTTATATAGATTTGCGCTAATGGCCATAAGGCATAGGCACGCAAAAACAGCGCGCTGCCACGCAGGTTATTTACCACAGCCGGCTGTTCTGATGCCTGTAACTTATCTAAAGCCTCTAACACCAGGTTGCTGTGATATATTTTGTTGTACGATGATACCCAGGGTGTTGCCGACGCACGAATAGCGGTAGCCTGCCAAATGTATAAAGCCCTGTCTTCTGCCTGTATAACATCTGCATTGTAGCGATTATCATCCATGTAATAATCATTGGCAGAAATTTCCCCGTCTAAAGGGTAGTTAACATTAAACAGGTCGTAATTGTCAAGTATCAACTGGCAATCGTTGGTGGTTTCGATAAACGACTGCGACCCGCTTTTTTTTATGTCGACAAATTTCTGGCAGGCAGATGCCAGCAGGATACACGTAATAGCAAGGGTATATTTTATATAACTTTTCATGACCTGTGCGATTAAAAATTAGCTGAAAAACCAAAACTGTAGGTGCGCGGCAACGGATAATCAAACACTTCCGGATCTACACCTTTATTATTAGCACGCCAAATGATACCCAGGTTGCTTACGTTGGCATAAAACCTCGGGGTTTTGATAAAGCTTTCCGGGTTTACCTTAAGCGTGTACGACAGGTTGACCTCCTGTAACCTGATGTGGTCGCCTTTTAAAACATTTACCGACGAGTAATAATAAAAATTATCGCGGTTGGAATTGCCGGTTGACATTACCGCCGATGGCACATTGGTATTTAACTCATCGCCGGGCTTTTGCCACCTGTTATTATATTCAACAGCCTGCAGCGAATTACCCGAATACAACGACCCGTAATTAACCACCTGCGCTTGCGGCCTGCGTACATAATAGCCAAATTTGTAAAGCAAATTAGCCGATACCGAAAACGAGGCATAAGAAAACGTGTTACGGAACGAGCCATAAGTTACCGGCACAGCACTGCCAAAATATTTAAGGGTACTAAGCGGCGCATTTTGAATAGCCCTGTAATTGTTATCGCCTTCGGGTGTGCCTGATATGGTTACCGGCTGCCCGTTAACATAGCCGCGCGGGTCGCCGGTTTGCGGGTCGAGCCCTGCCCATTCGTAACCAAAAAGGCGCGACAAGTCATACCCCTCGTTATACGAGCCCGAGCTATTATTAACCGCCGAACCTGCTTCGCTGGTAGCTGTTGCATATAGCTTGGTTACCTTAACACGGTTATAGGCAAACAGCAGGTTACTATTCCATCTGAACTTGTTTAACTGCAGGTTCAGTGAGTTTAAAGTAACCTCAACACCGTGGCCTTGCAAATTACCGGTATTATAAGTGATATTGGTATACCCGGTGCTTGGGTCAAGCGCTCCGCCGGCAATAAGATCGGTTGTTTTTTTGCTGTAATATTGGATGTTACCAGAAAGCCTGTTGCCCTTGATCAGGAAATCTAACCCAATGTTCAGCACGCCGGTTCTTTCGGGCCGTAACTGGTTATTACTGATACCGGTACCGAACGCGGTATAAGCGTATGGAAGATTGGTATAAGGATTATTAAACAACGAATAGGTAATTAGCGGCCTGGCAATAACCGATGGGTTTACGTTGCCGTTGTAACCATAGGTAGTACGCAGGGTGAGCGAAGGCACCAATGCCCAATGGTAAAAACTTTCGTTGTTGATATTCCAGGCGCCGCCTACCGAGTAATAAGGCGTACCGTTTTGGTTGGTACCGCGGCCAAATTCGCTCGACAGATCTTTACGTAAGCTTGCCGAAAGCGTGTAACGCCTGTTATAGGTATAGGCGGCATTGGTGTAGTAGCTTAGCGTACGCACTTTATTATCAATAAACCCGGTTGAAAGATTGGAGATATACTCGCCGTTATAACCACTGAAATCTTCGGCGAAAGCAATGGGGATCATCGTTTTATAATCCAGCTTATTATTGGTGTACAGCGTATTTTCATCATAGCCGTAATAGCCATCGCTTTTGGCAATACTGTAGGCCTGCGCAATATCAAAACCGGCGATAGCCGATAACTGGTGCTTTTCGTTCCAGGTATGATCAAAGTTCAGCTGGCCCCTTAACGTGTGGTTGTTAGATGTTGTTAAAACGGTTGAATACTGGCCGCCAAGTGGCAACTGCCGGTTATATGCAGGTACGGGATCAAAAGTCATCGGATCAACAGAGGCCGGCGATGTGGTGAAATAGTTGATCATGTTGCGCATGTAAAACGAGTTTTGCCTGTACAGCGTATTATCATTATTGCGGCTGGTGTTATAGTTATACGTTACCTGCGCGCTTAAGCCGTTCCATATTTTGTAATTAGCGTTGAAGTTCAGGTTTAAGTTTTGCGATTTAAGCTTGTTATACCCTTCATTAATATCGGTAAGCGGCACGTAACTATAGCTCAAAAAACGATCACCGTAAGCGTCTTGCACGGCTTCGGCAAAGCTCTGGCGATAGGTTTTAGCTAAAGCAAGATAATTGCCGTTATCGTCTGCCAGGCGCGAGTAAGGATAAAATGTGGCATCTGTTGCGCCGGTTATCCTGTTCAGCGGTGCCTGCTCGTTATTATTTTGTACGTTATAGCTGATGTTGCCCTGTAACTCTAAACCGTTAAAAGGTTTAACTGCCATGGAGTAACCCAGCGCCAAGCGGTTGTAATCAGAGTTTTTGGTATTGTTGATACCCTTGTCTAACCCGCCCGACAGCCTGTAATTAAACTTGTCGCTTCCGCCATCTAAGCCTAACGAATAGCTTTGGGTTACCGCGTTCCGTAAAAAGTATTTGTCGTAATCTTTCCTTATATCATTATTTCTTAAGGCATCTAAATTCGATTTCGCCTGTGCATCTGTTAAGGTGCCCTTAAACTTCCAGGCATCAACAATTTCTGCCACCGGCGATTTTATTTCCTGTCCGTATAAGTGTGTTATGCTCAAATCGGGCAGCGGCCTGTTCTGCTGTTCAAAGTATGCCGCCTGCGCATCAATATAGTCAGATACGCTCATCGTTTTGTTGTAAAACAGATCTACCTTTTCGGTAATGTTCACATTGCTGTTAAAAGTAATACGAGGTTTACGGTTATAGCCCCCGCGTTTGGTTTTAATAACCAGTACGCCATTTGCAGCACGTGAGCCCCAAACTGATGCCGCGGCAGCATCTTTCAGTATGGTTACGCTTTCTACATCATTGGGGTTCACTTTATCAATAGAATAAGGACTGGCGATACCATCAATAACCACGAGCACCTGCCCGCTGTAATTGCCGTTCAGATCGGCATTGGCCGATTCGTTCAGGGTGTTTTTACCACGGATGGTTAAATTGGCCAGCGGCGACTGCCTGGCATTCGGGTTTGCTGAGTTATTGGTACGCAGATCGTTACGAAAATCGAGCGAGGTAGTGATCCCTTCCAGCCGCCTTACCAGGTTCGGATCGGTACTGTGCTGTAGTTGTTCTTTGGTAATCACCTCGAATGAACCAGTCGCTCTTTCTTTTGGCAAATCCTGCAAACCGGTAGAAACGATGGTTACACTGTTCATTTCCAGCGGCGCTTCTTTCAGTATCATATTGATGGTGGTGCGGCCACTGATGGCAATGGTATCAGTATGGTAACCTATATAAGAGAATATCAGATAACCATCATCAGGCACCCTGAGCAATTTATAATCACCTGCCTGATCAGTAGCTACCTGTACCTGTGTACCCCGTAACCGTATGGTGGCACCTGGTAACCCCACGCCCTGGCCGTTAACTACCGCACCGTTTATATCAATAAAGTTGATAGCCGCCACAGCTATTCTTTTATCTTTCAGTACGATGGTATTATCATCAATGGTATAGGCCAGCGGCTGATCTTTCAGTACAAGGTCAAGCACTGTTTTTATATCGGCCGATTTTACGTTGATGCTCACCTTACCGGTGTTTTTTAGCTGCTGTGTGGTATACACAAAATCGAAATTGCTTTGCTGTTGTATTTTGGCGATGATTACCTTGATGGTTACATTCTTCTCATTAAGTGATATCTGCTGCGCAAAACCTGCCGCAGTTACCCGGAAGAAGAATATGAACAGTAAAAATGTAGTCAATCGCATAATCAGCAGTACTTTACGAACGCGTGCGCCGGGCACGCCAAATTTGGTCGTATAAATTTTATACATTTGTTAAGTCTGGTTAATAAGTTGATACAATGAGGAATTTTGTTGACGTAATGCCAGGCATTAGCCAGCTGTGTTGCAACCACACCTGGCTTTTATTTTTGGATTACCGGTATAAGTATTTATTATTTCGTTACGATAATCCTCCTTCCCGCTATTTTAAAATGCACTTTGTTGGTTAATTCCAGTTTTTTTAATACCTGCGAAATGTAAAAGCGTTTGTTTACACGCCCGCCAAAATCATCGGCAGGGCGCTCGCCTTCATAAACCACCTCCACATCATACCACCGGCTTATCTTCCGCATTACGTTTTCTATCTTCTCGTCCTGAAAAACGATATAATTATTTTTCCAGCCCATCACTTCGTCTACATCAGCCGTTACTACCCTTATACCGGCATTATCGTTCTCTGCCTGTTCGCCGGGTTTTAGCAGGGTTGTGCCAATACGTACACTGCCTTCAAGCAACGTGGTTCTGGTAAGCGGTTCATCGTCAAAACTATTGATATCGAAATGAGTACCAAGTACCTCTACTTTTTGGCCATGGCTTTTAACAATAAACGGAACCTGCTTATTTTTTGCCACCTCAAAATACCCTTCGCCGCTTAGCTCCACTTCTCTTTGTTTTTGCCCTGTAAATGCAGATGGAAAAATTAACCGGGAAGCCGCGTTCAGCCACACTACCGACCCATCGGGCAATACTAATCTGTAGGTTCCGCCTTTGGGCGTTTGCAGTGTAAGCATTTTAACATCTGCCGTTAATTGGGTGCCTACCCTGGTATTATCATCATAAGTAAGCGTACCCGCAGCTACTTTAATACCAGACCGTGTTGAATCCAAAGTTACTGTGGGGCTACCGGCTACTGTTAGGGTTGCTTTATTATTGCCCGGTGCTATATCTTTTTTACTATTAGCCAGCTGGCTTACTGTTATTGCCGGTACCTGTACAACTTTCCATATCAAATAACCGCCAAGTGACAAAACAAGAATAGCCGCCGCCGCAATGGAACGCCACCTGAACATAGGTTTAACAGGGCGGTATTCATCTTCCAGTTTTGCCCATACCCTGTCAACCGCTGCAAGGCGCTCTGCTATATCCGGGTTTTCAGTACCTTCTTCACGGTAGGTTACATACCATGCCTCTAACAAGGCTATTTCCTCATCGGTAGCCTTGCCAAGCCTGTAATTTTCCAGCATCATACGGATAGCATGTTCATTCAATTCTGCCATAACAACAAATCTAAGTGTAAGACAGTCAAGTCTCCTACAGGTGTATCCTGATTTTTATTTTCTTTTCCTGATCAGCAATAATACAGTTCCGCAAGCTATTATTAAGCCCGGTACCCCACAAAGCGTAACCATGCTATAAACTGATAATTGTTTACGGTTAATTAAAAGGGCATTATCCTTTGGTGCCGGGCGTTTAACCGTTACAGGGAACTCTCCGTTACTAAACCATTTAAAAATGCCATTTATAAACGGAAAGTTGTAGGCCTTCGTTACTAAATTATCACTCATAAAGTCGGCATCGGCGCTTATTATTATTTTTTGCTGCTTGCCTGCCACGTTACGCGTTAATGCAACCAATAAGGGTTTTTCGCCTTTGCTATCGCCCTGTTGTGGTTCATAACTTACCGAAGCCGATGCCGGATCAAAACCGTCAACTTTGTTCCATCCAGCCGGGCTGCTTTGCAACAAGGTATCGGCAACAAAATCTGCAGGTTGCAATTCAAGCATACCAGCAGACGGCATTACCACATTGGCATAAGTATTTTTCATCTGCCCGAAATAGTTTTTATCTTTTCCGGTAAACCGGGCGTTTATAACTTCGGGCGGTGTGCTCTTATCCGGATTAACCATCATCCCTGCAGAAAGTTGCACACCCAATGGTGTTAATAATGGGTTGATTGCCGCACGATGCTGTGGTTCGGCGGTAATCAGCATATTACCGCCGGCATGCAGGTATTGTTTAATACGCAAGGTGGCAACATTGCTTAATGACCGGGCAGGGTCGGCCAGCACCAATACAGTTGTACCATAGGGTACGCCGGCCTGGTTAAGGTTTACGCTGATTACATCAAACCCCTGGTTTATTAATGATTTCCGTGTTTTACGGGCATTGCTGTACAATCCGTAGCTTCTGTCACCTTTCAGTGAAATACTGCGTTCATCATTCCCTTCTATAAAAACTATCTTTTGTTGGGGCACTATCAGCGCTCTGATAGCTGCAGTTATTTCTGCCTCTTCAGGAAATTGATTATTCTCGTTATATAACCTCAAATAACTATATCTCCCGTTGTATGACAATCGGCGTACAAAGGTGTTATCCTCGGGTTTCAGGTCAATAATTTGACGGATTTGGTTGGGTGATAAGAAATTGCTAAGATCAACCTGCAGGTTATCGGCTACTTTTTCAGCAATTTGCTTTACGCTTAATCCTTTAATATCGCCCTGGTATATCATATTAGGGTTACCGGCCAGGTCGGTAGCATCGTAATAATAAACATAGTTCATTTTTATGCCGGGTATAAACCGGCGAAAATCTTCAAAACGCGAAAGGTCGGTATTTCTTGATACTGGCAGGCCGGCATAAACATGCTGATCAAGCAAGTTTACATATGTGGTGATGTCCAATTGCCCGGTAATCTGTTTAGCTGTTTCCTGGCTGGCTGGTGTTAAGGTTTCTGTTTTTTGCGCGGTAACATCCCAATACATGATGTTTAATGGCCTTGAGCTAATGTAGCCGAAAAGCAGCACTGTTGCTACAAGCGCGAAGTATTTACCCGCCTGTACTACAAGTGCCTTAGCTTCCCGCCCTGCTTTGAGGCGTAAAATGGTAAGCCCCAAAAACAGTGAAATGATGAGCAGGTAATAAATGACATCGGCAGAAGTGATCAGCCCGTTCAGCATATTTTCGGTACGGCCGGACAACGAGAGGAAATAGGTAAGGTCGCGCACGAAATCAATGCTTTGCCCGATACCTCCTACGTATTTCAGCGCAGCGAAAACCGCGAGCGTACTAATGGCCGCAACTACCTGGTAACCCGTAAGGCTTGACATGAACAGCCCTATGGCCGCATAGGTAGCCGTGAGCAGAAACAGGGACAGCAACCCCGCGCCGATAAGGCCGGTGTCGGCATCTTTAATAATCGTGGCGCCTATCAGGCTGTAAATCCCCAGGATGGCCATCAGCATCAACGCGTAATACAACATGGCCAGGTATTTTCCTAAAATGATCTCCCTGATTTTTACGGGAGATGATAACAATAACTTGATAGATCCGCTGCTGATTTCGCGGCTGACAAGCCCCATGGTAAGCAACGGAATATATAAATAAAGCGTTTGCAAAACTTTATCAAACAACCCGTTAATACCCGGAAAAAGCAATTGCGTGAGATTATCAGCCTTTTCACCCATCATAAACAGTTCCTGAAAACTTCCCAGCATACCGAAAAACCCGGTGCCCGATTGTACCATAAAAATGGCCAGCACCAGCCAGGCCACCGGCGAATAAAAAAGGATGCTGATCTCCAGCCGGGCAATTTTAAATATCTTGATCATAATGGCTTAGATGGCTTTGTTGGATAACTGGGCAAAAATTTCGTCGAGGCTGCTCTTTTCGAGCATAATCTCGGTGAGCTGCCAGTTGTTGGTTACGGCCAATTCAATAATTTGAGAAGAAACTTTTGTCCTCATATCAAAATGCAGGCGCATACCGCCATCGTTTAAAACTTCGGTTTGAGTTATACCGGGTATTGCAGCAAGTGTTGATATTGGCGGCGCATTGTCCATATAAACCAACAGCGAATTGGGTAATATATAATTGTTGAATGCTGTCATGGTATCGGCAAAAACCATTCGGCCGCCCTCAATCATGCGGATATCATCGCAGGTAGCCTGCACTTCGGATAAAATATGGGACGAAAAAATTACAGCCCGCTCTGTTGCTATCTCTTTAATCAGTTTACGCACCTCCAGTATCTGGTTAGGATCGAGCCCGTTTGTTGGCTCATCCAATACCACCAGCTTGGGTTTGTGTATAATGCTTTGAGCAATACCCACACGCTGCCGGTACCCCCCGCTCAGGTTATTGATAACCCTCGCCCGAAAATGAGCCACCCCGCATTTTTCCATTGCCGCGTTCACTGCTGATTGCACATCGCGCCGGCTAATGTTACGCAGGTAGGCGCAATAGGTTAAATATTCGCTCACGGTAAGATCGAGATGCAGGGGCGCGTTTTGCGGCAAAAAACCGATACGCATTTTTGCTTCCTCGGGCCTTTCTCTTATGTCTATCCCGTCTATATGCACAGTACCTTCTGTTTGGTTGAGCACCCCGCATAAAATATTCATGGTGGTTGATTTACCGGCTCCGTTTGAGCCAAGCAAACCAAGCACGCCTACTTTACTTATTTCAAGATTAATATCCCTGATTGCCCAGTCGCGGCTGTATTTATGCGACAAACGCGATGCCTTTACTATACTGTTTTCCACTTTGTTTTACCGTTAAGCCCCTTTGCAGGATGCCTTTTATAACCGTAAGACAAAGTGTTAAGCTACCGGAGGTATCGTTTAATAAAATAAATATGAAGAGAATGTAAATTAATGCTTAAGCATCCAAAGCAGGTAGATGTATTGAACCAAGCCCAACTTGGTACGCAAGTGTTTTAGGGCATTAGAAACCTGCTTTTTTATCGTTTGCTCGGTAGTGCCCATAATGGCTGCTATCTCTTTATGACTAAGGTGCTGTTTACGACTCAGTTCAAACACCTCGCGCATACGGGGCGGTAACGCGGCTATCTCTTTTTCTATGGCATCACGCAACATCGACTCGCGCACCCGGTGGTCGGTTATCGCTGTTTTTTGTTGTGTGTATTGTTGTATGGAATTGATGTATTTCTCCTGAACCTGCTTTTTGGCAAACAGGTTTAAGATATGGTTACGCAGGCTGGTATATAAGTAGCCCGACAGGTTACTTCCTATTTCAATTACCTCTCTTTTAGTCCAAAGGTTTGAGAAAACTTCCTGAATGGCATCCTGCGCCTCCACATTATTGCGCGTTTTATTCCAGGCGTGGCTATGAAGAATTAATTTATAGCGGTTATAAATTTCAGTAAACGCAAACCTGTCACCGGATTTTAGTAATTCCGCCAGATCACTGTCTGTATATGAACTATAATTTATCAATAAGTAAAAATCAATACTTTAACCATCAGAGAAAGTAAAGATAATCGAAATCCGTAAATGTCAAAATATACTTTATAATTGTCCGCAGCATGATCTGAAGCCAAGAAGCATTAACAGCGTTACGGGGGAAAATATATTACATCGTCAACTACAGTGAGTAAATACACCGAATCGATAATTATTATTTAAAACTCGTATATTCGTTAAACCTAATATTATCACTGTGAACGGCTATTATAAAATTTTCGCGAACATTCCTAATGCGGATTATGAGAGCAGCGTCGCATGGCTGGAAAATGAACTTGAATATTACCTGATTGACGCTTATGAAGAACGGTTCGACGACGCTGATATCCGCCCATTTCAATGACACTTTAAAACGACTGTATACGATTTTTTTCGACTGTACACAAGATTACAGTGATGACATATACGGAAGAGCAGCCAGAGTAGCATTCGTTTTCGGTAAATCCACGTCAAGTACTTCACTTAGAAACCAAGGGCGCATGCGCCAATTTCTTGGCGCTTTCAAAGATCAACCAGAATATGTAGGCTATGATAAGGGGCATTTCATTGCACACAGTATTGATGGCCAAATTGATCAAAACTTATATCCACAACTCAAAGAATTGAACCGGGGGTTATCGCCCCAAGGAAAATTATTCAGATCCATGGAACGATATCTCCTAAAAAACGAGGGATTGTTTTATTTTGTCAGACCGGTTTATAATGATCTGACCTGGATACCGGATCAAATAGACTTTGGCATATTTACAAAACAGAGGGGACTGATCTTGAACCGATTTAATAATCGCCCTTGATTAAACTTTACAATCTTAATAGAATATTTCTTTTTTAATTTTGCTTTAGTAGAGTCGCTCCTAATGAAATATTTTTTTTTAAATGATAAAAAGGTTACTAAAACAATGTGTAAAGTAATTTACTATATAATGGTACAAACTATCGTTTTATAAGCAGGCATATCATACTTTGGCCGAATTATATTAAAACCCTCTTAATAGGCCGATATCATATTTCACCAAATCAAATCCTACTTAGTTGGATAGTCTTCATCGGCCAGTACATGCAATTAATGTGACTGTTTTAGTTCCTGATTGCTTATCGCTGTAAATTAATATCCTCTTAATTTAGTTTAACTATTTTAGCGGCGGTGGATCATCTGTCGGATAAAGAATTACTTGTGCTGATGCAGCAGGATAACGAACAAGCTTTCGCTGTTGTGGCACGCCGTTATCAAATGCAGCTTTACCGGCAAATATATAAACGCCTGGGTTCTGAAGACGATACCAAAGACATGCTCCAGAATATCTACATCTCTTTGTGGACCAATCGCAGATCTATTGTTATTGCCGATTCGCTATCCCCCTATCTTACACGTGCCGCGCATTACTCAATTGTAAATGAATACTTGTTCCGAAAAAAACGGGCCGGTTTTGAGGAATTTATGGCTTTGCGGGATGAACCTATCCATACGCCTGTTGAAGACAGCTTAGTTGCAGCCGATTTACAACAGGAGTTTGAACGGGAATTATTAAAAATGCCACAAATGGTGCAGGAAGTATTTCGCCTGAGCAGGCAGGAAGGGCTTTCCATACGGGAGATAGCCCTTCAGTTGGGTATTAACGAACAAACGGTCAGGAATTACTTATCAACCGCGCTGCAGTCACTCCGTGCATATCTCAAAAAAGACAACCTCGCATTTGTTTTAGCCCTGGCATCCGCCTGCTGGTTCGGTGACCTATAGTTTCTTTATATCTTATTAACAAAACATTGTTAATTATTTAATAGTATAAAAGTGCCCTTCTGTTGATTATACAGTTGAATGACAACACCGAACAACAGGCTAAAAGTACTCGCCGAAAAATACCAGGCCGGATTATGCACACCGGAAGAATTTAAAAAGATCAGAGAATGGTACGATAGCTTTGAAACCGAAGGCTACCCGCTACCCGAAGAACCGGAGATAAAACGGGCCGCAGAAGAAGCGACCGTTCGGGCGATAAGGCATATAGCGACTACTCAAAAAACAGCCCGGGTTAAAAAGCTATGGATCCCTGTATTAAAGATAGCTGCCATACTTGTGGTAATAGTTTCGGCCGGCTTACTGCTCATCAACAACTACCCCCGGCCTAAACTGGCCTGGCAGCAGGTAAGTACCGCCGCCGGTGTTAAAAAGCAGGTTACCTTACCCGATGGTTCGTTAATTCAGCTCAACAGTTCTTCGGTGGTCGAGTTTCCGCAGCAATTTGGCAAAGCCAGCCGTGAAATAAAATTAAAGGGCGAAGCTTTTTTTACTGTAGTTCATAAGCCCGAACATCCATTTATTGTTCATACCAGGCACCTGAACATACAGGTACTGGGCACATCATACAATATCAGGGCCTATAATGATGATACCAATACGGAAATAGCGGTGGCTACAGGTAAAGTGGGTGTATCGGGCAATGCGCAAAAGAACAACAATGTGTTTCTGTTAACACCCGGCCAGCAGCTCATCTATAACTCAAACACAAAGCATTTTGAGAAAACCATTTTACCCATAACCGATATAGGTAGCTGGCAGCAGAATGTACTCAGCTTTAATATGGAAACGCTGGATAACATTAGCAAAAGACTAAGCAAGGTATACGGGGTAACTTTTGTATTTAAGAGTAAATCCCTTCTGAAAAAACGGTTCCAGATAAAGGTGAAAAATGAAAGCCTGCCTAATATACTGAAGTTGTTAAGTATTTCAGGCGGAGATTTCCCTTACCATATCAGCGGGAAACAGGTAACTATAGGTTAACCTATTGCACTCGATATTATTAATTAATCAAAAGAGGAGGTAATATACATACGGCATTATTATTAAAAATATCACATAAATAATGCGGTCATGAAAAAGAGCGAAAGTGTTCCACCACTTCCGCCCGGATAAGCTTCATGACCCATTGAATTGCAACCCAATAATCATTTAAAAAAAGCTATGCACAATTCTACAAAAAGTAGTGTAATTAAACTATTATATTTTATGACGCGCGTAACCTTAATGGTGGCCGTAATTTCATTTACCCTTACCGGGGTTATGCTTGCCTCAAACGCGCGTTCGCAGCGTTTAGATCAAGTTATAATTTCGGTAAATACCAAAACAGGCTCGTTAAATAACCTGTTATCTGAACTTTCGAGGCAGTCGGGTTTTAACTTTGTTTATTCCGAAGAACTCGGCAACATTCGCCCGGTGGCGCTGGAGGTTACAAAGATGAGCATGGATAAAGTACTGGCCTTGTTATCCAAACAACAAAGGCTGCGTTTCGAGCAAATTAATGGCGCTATTGCTGTTAGCAAACTTCCCCCACTCGCCATACCCGGAAAAATCACCGGCAAAGTGCTTGACGAAAAAGGCGAACCATTACCGGGTGCAAATATTAAGGTAGTAGAAACCGGCCAGGGCCTGCAAGGCAGTGTAGATGGCTCGTACACGCTGAGTTTAGCACCGGGCACCTACACACTTGAGTTTAGTTTTCTATCCTATCAAACACAAAGAGTTACCGGTGTGGTGGTATTAGAAAAAGGCAATACATCCCTAAATATTAGTTTAAAACCGGCCAGTGCCGCGTTAAAGGAAGTAGTAATAACGGGCACCTACCGTAAAGCCTCGATAGAGGGTTTGTACGCGAGGCAGAAAAATAACGCGGCCATGTCAGACGGTATTACTGCCGAGCAGATCAGCCGCACGCCCGATAACAATACCGCGCAGGTACTTGCCAGGGTAAGTGGTTTGCAGATATCGCAAAACAAATTTGTGGTAATACGCGGCATGAGCGACAGGTATAACAATGTGCTGCTCAACGGCTCGCCATTACCAAGTTCAGAACCTAACCGCCGCGATTTTGCATTCGATGTTATCCCGAGTTCGCTGGTTGATAATATAGTGGTGAACAAAACCGCCACGCCCGATCTTACCGGCGAATTTACCGGCGGACTGGTACAGATCACCACCAAGGATATCCCGGATGAAAACTTTGTGGAGTTTAATATTGCAAGCGGCTATAACAGCCGCTCAACCGGTAAAGATTTGATAGGCGGGCACCGCGGTACCGCCAATTACCTGGGCTTTGCCAATGATTATCAGCGTAAACCGATTGGCATGACTTTGGGGCAATATGATGACCTGGCGATCCAGATAAATGACCGTACAGCCACTGCTGAACAAAAAGCGCAGGCCGCAAAATTTTTAAGTACCATGCCCGATAACTGGGCATTGCGTAGGTATATCGCCCGGCCTATCCAAAGCTATCAGTTTACGGCTGCGCACCGTTTTCCCTTTAAAGATAACTCCACATTAGGCATTGTTGGGGCACTTACCTATCGTAACGAGCAGCTGAACAATCAGCATGATGTGTATGTATCTACGGTACGTGATTATAAGGGGACAGATTACTTATTCAATACCCTTTGGGGCGGCAGTCTTAACCTGGCCTACACCAGTGGTGCTAACAAGTTTACCTTGAAAAACACGTATAACCGCCGCTTTAGCGACGAATATTTTACCTTCACCGGCGCCAATATGGGCGATAACCGGTTTGTAAATAACTATAGCGACCAAACCGTTATTAACCAATTGTTTCAAACCAACTTTACGGGCGAACATACATTAAGTAAGCTTGGTATAAAAGGCGATTACGGCTTTTCACTGTCTACCGTAAACCGCGACCAGCCTTTTACCAGGCTGATGGAGAGCGGCAGAACTTTGGCCAATAATTTCGATCCTGATGATTATTATTCATATAATTTCAGTGATGCCAATTTTCAATATGGTAACATTTTTTATTCGGAACTGGCAGAGAAACGCTATACCTGGCAAACCAACTGGCAGCTTCCTTTCAAACTGCTCGGGCTTGGTCAGTCGCTAAAAGTGGGCTACCAGGGCAGCAGGCGTCAGGCAGATTTCGGGGCAGATTTTTACCGGATACGTACGGTAACCTTAGACGGAACCAGCAACAGTCGTTACGATGGGATGGCATACTATGATGTTTATGATCCTTCACAATTTGCCAACGGTAATTTGTACCTGTTTACTACCACCCCACAGGGCGACGGTATAACCAGGGCTGGTGCAGGCACAGGTTATAAGGGCAGGCAAAACCTTAATGCCATGTATGGCATGCTTGATCTGAAACCGCTTAAAGATCTGCGGCTGATAGCTGGTATAAGGTACGAACGGAACGAGCAGAATGTTTTTACCAGAACGCGCGGCAGGGCAACCCCCGGCGGGGTGGCCCCAATTGTTGACAGCCTCATCCAATCAAAAAATAACGACTGGCTGCCATCAGTAAATGCCATATATGCCTTAACCCCCAAAATGAACATCAGGGCGGCATATTACAAAACGGTAGCCCGGCCCGATTTTAGGGAGCTGTCTTTTTTCAGCTATTTTGATTACGACTTATTTGTTTCTATCGGCGGTGATAATCTTAAGCGTACTTCTGTAAAAAACTTCGATATCAGGTACGAGTTTTATCCTTCGCCGGGCGAGATATTATCTGTTTCGGGCTTTCGTAAAGATTTTATTAACCCTATTGAGGTGGTTGTATCAACATCGCCTACACGCTACCAGTTTTATAAGAACCTGCAATCAGCCACCAACACAGGTTTTGAGGTAGATGCGCGTAAATCGCTCGGATTCATATCGCCATCCTCTTTTTTAAAAGATTTATACCTCTCGGGTAATTTTACCTATATAAATGCCAGCGTTGACCTGGGAACAGCTTTTACCAAAGATGACGACGGAAATGTAGTATCCAGTAAACGAAACAGGCCGTTAATGGGCCAATCGCCATATATAGTTAATGCCGGGATATTGTACACCGGTAAGCATTTTGGTTTTAATGCTACTTTTAACCGTTTTGGGCAACGCATTGTTTATGCCTCGCCCGACCGTGCCGAAGACCTGTATGAAAATAGCCGGAATATGGTTGACCTGCAGCTGAGCTATAAATTTATGAAGGGTAATAAAGCCGAGCTGCGTTTAAATGTAAGTAACTTACTGAACAGCGAGTTGTTTTACTACCGTAACCTGTTTCCGCCGAGCAATACCAAATTTCCACAGCCTACCCCTTCCGTACAGCCCTATCCCGGCGAAGGCACTAAACCATGGCCGGCCGAGCAGATTGACCCCAAAGGCACCAGGTATAACCCGGAATACGACACCAAAATATATACCTGGAAGTACGGTACAACCTCTACCCTTAATTTCATTTATCGCTTTTAATTAAAACACATGAAATCAAATCTTAAATATTTATGCCTTTTTTTATTTGCCATATTACTATTAGGCGCTTGCAAAAATGAGGGTGAGCTTATTGAAGCGAAAGGTTACGGCGTAATAAACATTAACGCCACCACCACAACCGATATAGGCAACCTGCTGGTTGATATTGACGGCAAAGTTGTGGATACGCTAAAACCGCCATCTGCAGTTAAAGCAATTAAGGCTTACACCGGTGACCGGAAATTGAAAATATACCAAACAGGAAAGGAAGGAGCCCCGGTGATAGATACCTTGCTTAACGTTGAAGGTAAAGATACCAAATTGAGTTTTTTATATACTGCCGAGGTTAAAATTATTGGCGGAGGATATGATGGCAGTGTAACACCAGCCAAAGGCAACAGCCTGGTGCAATTCGTAAACCTGGAGAAATCATTACCGGCATCGGTTGACCTGAAAATATATGAACTTTATTATACGGACAATGGTGATATTCTATCTGAAGAAGTTACAACCGTTAAAAATATACGTAAAGATAGGTTCAGCCCATATATTGAGCTTGGCCCCACTAAGCACGGCGACTACACATTTGGGTATTATTTCGGAGTATTTGAACCGGGAACGGGTAACATGCTTGTTGATGTGTTAACCTATTATCCTACTATTTATTGGGATAGCCAGGGCTCGCAGTATTTTAAGCCTAATAAGGTGATCTCGCTGGGGTTTGTGTACGATCCTGTCAATGTGTTTTACGCCACACCGGTTATTTATGATACCGAACTAAAATAATTCGATTGTTACCTGGAAACCTTATCTAAAAAAGCAGCCTGAAAAGGGCTGCTTTTTTAATGACCCGCAAGGCCATATTACCTTGTAATACTCGCTTTTAACATAATATCAAGTACTTTTCAGTTTCAAAGTAAAAGGTCACGGAAATAAAACTCCCGTGACCTTAATATTTATTTACCAGCCCTGGTTTTGTGTAATGATACCATTGCTGCGGTCTATTTCTTTTTGTGGTACTGCCCAAACATGGTGTACAGCCGGGTTGAAAGTACGCGATGGCCATATTACGCTGCCGCTAAAGCCATGCAGTGGTTGCGCGTAAACTGCCTGCGCATCGCCCCAGCGTACCAAATCGCGGTGACGGTCGGCCCACTCACCGGCAAGTTCGCAGCGGCGTTGCTTTTTCAGATCGGCCATGGTGGCGTTGCTGATATTTTCCAAGCCTGCGCGACGGCGCACCAGGTTGATCTCCTTATCGGCATTTTTATTCTGCATTAATGCAGCTTCGGCCTTAATTAACAGTATCTCGGCATAACGAAGTAAAGGCACGTTAAGGTCAGTTGTAGGGTGATCACCATTAGAACTAATATGTGAACCTACCGGACTCGCATAGCTGAACGGTTCCATATATTTTCTGAACTGGTAACCAGAAAGACTGTTCACCGAGCTGTAGGTATTTTCTACACCGAAGAACATGAACTTATCGCCCGGTTTCAAAATAGTTACCTCGCGGCGTGTGTCGCCGGTTTCATAGGCATCATACAATTCTTTGGTTGGTTGGTAATATCCCCAGCCATTGTACTTGCCCCAGCCTTTGTTTTCGAGCATTACACCCGGTAAAATACTACCCCAGCCAGCTGCGCCTTTAGCGGTACTTACTGCCGACCAGATATATTCTGAACTATAATTATTAGCAGCTTTAAACACATCGCCATAGTTATCCAAAAGTGCCCTGTTACCAAAGTTGATCACCGAATCGGCATACTTTTCGGCATTTACGTAATCCTTTTTGTACAGGTACATTTTTGAAAGATAACCCCAGGCAGCAACCTTATGTGGTCTGCCATAGTTGGCTGTACCTAATTGCGCCAGCATTGGCAACAGTTTAGCTGCTTTTTTCAGTTCACTTTCAATGTAGGTATAGTTGGCGTCAACATTGGCGGCACGTGGTGTAGGATTAGGGTCGTTATTGTTTTCGCGGGTAATGATTGGTAAACCGGCACGTGAATCTCCGTAGTTATAAGCTAACTGAAAATACATCAGGCCACTTAAAAAATAAGCTTCGCCCATTAAACGGTTTTTAAGGGTAGCATCCATACTGATGGCGGGGATCTTACTGATCACATCGTTTGCACGCCTGATCACAGAATAACGCATATTCCACTGATCAACCGTATAGCTGCTCGAATAATAAGTACTGCTGAAGTTTTTTATAGCATCGACATTAGTGTTTATACGGCCGGTAACCATATCGTCGCTGGCGTTAATGAACCACATATAACCGCGGCCATAAAACTCTTCGCCATCAAAAGGCTGGTACATGGCATTCGCGCCCAGTACGGCATCGTCAGAAGTGCGCCAGAAATTGCTTTCAGATACCGCGCCTTCAGGTAATATATCCAGCTTATTAGAACAAGAACCCAGTAGCAGGCTTGCCGATAAGATGAGGAGGTTATTTAATATCTTTTTCATGCTCTTTTTAATATGAGATAGTTTTTACTTACAAAGTGAGGTTTATACCAAAAATGAAAGCTCGCGATTGCGGATAGCGGCCCACATCCATACCGTAATTGTCAAAGCCAACCTCGGGGTCAAACCCTTTATATTTGGTTATAGTGAACAGGTTGTTTGCTGTTGAGTAAATACGCAGGCTGCTTATACCTGCATTTCGCAAAACTTTAGGAGTAAAGGTGTAGCCAAGCGTTACGTTCTTAATACGCAGGTATGAGCCTTTTTCAATATAAAAATCAGAGTTGGTACCAAAGTTACCGTTAGCATCGCTCGCGGTAATACGCGGAATATTTGTATTGGTATTTTGTGGTGTCCAGGCATTCAAAACATCGTTCAGCAGGTTATAGTTTTGTCCTAAACCGCCCGCGTTCCAGCTGGTATATTTTAAAGCGTTGTATAGTTTATTACCTTGTACACCCTGCGCGAAAATGTTCAGGTCGAAATTTTTGTAGCTGGCATTAAAGCTGAAGCCATAAGTAAAATCAGGGAAAGCGCTGCCTAAGAACTGGCGGTCTTCGTCGCCTATTTTACCGTTGCCGCTTGCATCCACAAACTTGATATCGCCCGGTTTGGCATTTGGCTGTACAAGCGTACCATCGGCCGCGCGGTAATTGTTTATCTCTTCCTGATTTTGGAATAAACCATCCGTTTTTATAGAGAAATATGAGTAAAGCGGCTGACCTACCTGTATACGTACCGGTGATAGTAAACCCCTCACGCTCGGGCTGCTACCCGTAGTAGGCACGTTATTTGGCAACGACAGTACTTTATTGTTGATCTTACTTAAGTTAGCGGTAACGTTGTATTTGAAATCTTTACGCTGATCGCTGTTGTAGCTCAGGCTAAATTCAAAACCTTTATCCTGCACCTTACCACCATTTACCCACACATTACCTAAACCAATACCCGCCGGAATGCTCATTAGCATATCTTCGGTATTTTTAACAAAGTAATCGGCGTTAAGGGTAATTCGCTCGTTCAAAAAGCCGAGGTCTAAACCTATATCAGTTTGTTTTGATTTTGCCCAGGTAAGATCAGGGTTTGAACGATCGCTGCTGTAATAACCATTAAGCAATGTTGGATCGGCACCCAGGTATAACGTACCCGAACCCAGGTTAGGGCTAACCGCGGTAGTTGACACCGAAGACAAGTTACCTAACACACCATAACTTGCGCGCAATTTTAAATTGCTAAGCCAGTACAGCGGTTGCATAAAGTTTTCGCGGCTAAGTACCCATCCACCCGATATAGAACCGAAATTTTGAAACTTGTTCTTTTCAGCAACAAGTGAAGTACCATCGCGGCGGCCGGTTAATGATAACAGGTACTTGTGGTCGTAATCGTAATTTACACGCGCCAGGTATGATACAAGGGCCTCGGTTACTTTATAATCGCCGGGTTGTGGTACCGGTGTGCCTGTACCGTTAACAAAATAGCGGTAAAGCGGGTTCTCGTTGCCAAAACCCGATAATGATGCCGATAAACCCTGGCTGGTATTTTTCTGATAACTGTAACCACCCAGCACATCAAAATTATGCTTGCCTATTGATTTGTTGTAGTTTAACGTTTGCTCGGCCAAAAAACGATTCTCTGTGCCCGATGCTTCTGATAGGGTGTTGGTAAGCACAGGTTTACCCACCTCAGGCACTATTGCCGAAAAGTTTTTGTAATAGTTGAAAACCTTGGTTATCGAGTAGTTAGAACGGAATTTTAAACCGGGTAACAATGTTGCTTCCAGGTAAGGGTTGGCAATAATGGTATTTATAGGGTTACTGCTGTCTATACGTTCAAGGTTAGCTACCGGGTTAACCACATCACCGTATGAACCCGCGTATTGAATTGGCAAGCCTGAATACGCGCCGGTTTCTGTACGTGGTGTAATGCTTGCCGGGTAAAAAATAGCCGCCTGTATAGCACCTGTATACCCGCTGAAGGTATTGGTACCACGGCCGTTAGTATTGCTGAACGACAGGTTTTCGCCTACCTTAAGCCACCTGTTTATCTTATGATCAGAGTTTACACGGTACGCGTAACGTTCAGAGAAAGTATTTAACAATATGCCCTCGCCTTTGCGGTAATTAAAGCTCATGTACATGCTGCTGGTTTCGTTAGCGCTACTCAGGCCAATGTTGTAATCCTGCATGCGGCCGGTTCTGAATATTTCATCCATCCAGTTAGTGCGGGTAATCTGTCCGTCGGGGTAAAGTGTGGCGTCGAAAGCCGGGAGGCGAGGTTTGCCAGCGTTGTCTGTAGCGGTATTGTATACATCGGCATATTCCTTAGCGTTAAGGGGTTGTAATAAACGCCAGGCCGATTCAGCGCCGTATTTAGCATCAAAAGTAATAGCCAGTTTGCCTTTTACACCTTTTTTAGTAGTGATAAGGATTACACCGCCCGAAGCACGCGAACCATAAATAGCCGCCGATGCATCTTTTAGTACCGAAACCGATTCGATATCATTAGGGTTAAGTACCGGTGTGCCGGGATAAAAAACCGAACCATCCACTACATATAATGGCTGTTCACCGTTTATACCGCCTAAGCCACGTATGTTTACCTGTGGTGTGGCGGTCGGGTCACCACCATTGTTGTTTACTACTACACCCGCGGCTTTACCTTGTAGTGCTTCCTGAATGTTACGGAAAGAGCGTGACGTTAATTTATCAAGATTAACACTGGTGATAGCTCCCGATAATGTTGAGCGGCTTTGGGTACCGTAACCTACTACCACTACTTCCCGCAGCGATTGATTGTCGGCTTTCATTACCACATCAATAACGGGTTGATTTTTTACCGCTATCTCCTGGCTTACATAACCTATGTATTGAAAAACAAGTATGGCGTTCTCATCAACATTAAGGTTATATTGTCCTTCCTCGTTGGTTACACCACCAACAGTAGTGCCTTTTGAAGCAACGGTAACACCCACAAGCGGAAAGCCCTCTTCATCTTTTACCGTACCCGAAACACGAATGCCCGGGGCTGCATTTACCTGTTTGGCAGGTGCTGTAGCAGGCTTTTGTTTTTCAACCTTTAGTAATACGTGTTGCTCATCTACCTGTTGTACCGAACCCTGGTAACCCGATAATAGTTCTTTCAGGATGTTTATTACCAGTTCATTATTGGCGCTAAGGCTTATTGTACGGTCAGAATCGAAGTTATTTGAGTTGTAACCGATTTTGAAAGATGTTTTTTGTTCAATGATCTTGAAAACGTTTTTGATGCGTTCGTTTTTTACCGTTATGCTGATACGCATGGTATTGATGGTTTGTCCATCGGCAGAGAATGAAGGCGTGGTATTGAATGTAAGGATCAATAACAGGTTCAGGAATATGGGGAATTTCCTGAAAATGTATTTGTTTGAAATAAATTGATAAAGATTTCTCATTTTTACTAATGTTATTAATATGATTTGGGTATCGTTGAAATAACTATGGCCTGCTGCTTCAGCAGCCATACAACAGGCAGGTGTTCGATGCATCGGCCTGTTCTTGTTTTTATTGACTTGGGTTTATATCATAATTAATGGCAATTTTTTGCGTGTATGATGATCTTGTTTTGTGTTGTTTGATAAGTGATGCCGCTTAACTGGCCCAGTACCGTAAGTACTTTAGGCAAAGCATCGCCCGAAGAAAAGCTGATCGTGTATTTGCAGTTGGCCAAAGGTGCATCGGCCAGTTCTATACCCTGGTTATATCGCCTCGATAGCGCCTTCACTATCTCCTGAATGCCGGTTTCCTCAAAATACAGTTCACCTTTTTTCCATGCGCTCAACTTTTCGGCATCGGCAGTAGTGGTAACATGGCGGCGACTATTTACATCGTAGCTCAACATCAAATTGTGGGTAAGTACATCACCCAACTGTTTGGTAACGCCATTTTGTTGCTCGCTTACTTTAACGCGGCCTTGTACCACGGCTACCTTAATATTGGCCTCATCGGTATAGGCATGCACATTGAACTCGGTACCCAAAACCTGGGTTTGTAATTTGCCGGTGCTTACAATAAACGGCCTCTGCTTATCGTGCTTAACCCTGAAATAGGCTTCGCCCGAAAGCGTTACACGGCGGTATTTTTGATTATAGCTGCCACCTACAGCTAATGATGACGAGGAATTAAGCGTTACCTCGGTACTATCTGGCAGTACAATGATCTTTTGTTGCCCCGGCAAGGTAGAAAAGCGTTGTTCGGCAGGTGTTTGCGGTTTATATAACTGATTGTAAAACAAGTAAGCTAAAGGGATAAACACCAACATTGCAGCCACACTCGCGTAGCGAAACATTGTTACAGTACGGCCACGTGGGGTACCGGTTTGTTTCAGCACTTCCTTCCGTGCAGTTTTCAGAATATTTTTTTCGGATACTGAAGAAACTTCAGGAATATCCTGACGGCCTAATCCGACGAGCCATTGCTCCACACGAAGTTTTTCCGCGGGTGTGCATTCGCCGTCCCGGTATTTTTTTAACAAGGCTTTTTCCTGTGCCGATCCTTTCATATTCATCTGCACCTATAATCGGCAGATGCGGCGATGAGTACCGTTAAATAATTATGAAAAGTTTGTTAAAATAAAAACACCGAAAATTTTACCTTATAACAGGTTTTTAAGCGCGATGAGGATAAACGAGATGCTCACTATGCGGTTAAAGCGCACATGCAGGTGTTTAAGGGCAATGGTGAGGTTATTTTTCACCGTTTGTTCTGACAGGGAAAGCCGCCGGGCAATATCTTTTATGGTAAGCTGTTCGAGGCGGCTCAGCTTAAATACGTTTTTTACAGACTCGGGCAGTTTATTGATCTCGCTGCTAAACCAATCCTCCAATTCGGAGGCTACGATATCCTGATCGGCGGCGGGGGCCGCGTCGTATTGATACTCGGGCAACAGCGCTTCGTAATTTATTATTTCGCGATTGGCAGCGGTATAAAAATCTACTACCTTATACTTAGCGGCTTTATACAAATAGGGCGATATGGTATCGTTGATCTGGATGCTATAACGATTGTTCCATAGGGTAATGAAGATGTCCTGTACCGCTTCCTTAGCATTTTCGGCCGAATTGATGCGTGAATAGATGTACCGGAACAAAGCCCGGTCGTATTTCTTCATCAATAATAACAGCGCCTTTTGATCATCAGCCTGCATTTGGCTTAACAGATGAGGGTCCGCTGGCAAACTGTTTTTCATTACCCCAAACCTACAGGCGGGGCTTTAAATAATTGTTACGCCTACATAAATTGTGTTAAAACCATAATTTTCTGACAAACGCCATCTTTGGGTCGGCATTACTTCGAAAACAAAAATTCGGGTATAACCTTATCAATGTAAAGAATGCAGGGAAGCTTGACTATACAATTCCTTTGTTTTGCCACATAAATTTGTGTGGTAATATTCAATTTATAAGTTATCTAAACCAATGCCAATACTAATTAATTAAAAAGGCCACGCAAATGGTATTCAAAACGGTAACAAGATATGTCCCATTTTTGGGTTTGCTGTAAAGTTGCAAACATAGTATGCACTATGTAATGACAGAAAATTAGGGACATAAAAAAGGCCTCATTCTTTCGAAAAGGCCTTCTTTTAGTGGGAGTTACTGGGTTCGAACCCTCTTCCGTATATCGTTAGTTATTAGCTAATTACAAAGAACACCTGCATGCAGGTAGTCGTTTAGGTATACCGTTTAATTCGTTTCAAAATTAGTCATTTTTAATAAAAATCCAAATCAGTAAAGACAGTGCTTGCTTCCGCAAGCCCTATTCATTTTCAACCAAGTCATTACACAATGGCGGGAGTGTAGTGATATTAGATACAACTGAAGCAAAAGGATGGTTTAAAGTCAGCTACAACGGGAATGAAGGATACGTTTGGAACGAATACGTCGAGGATTAATAAGTGCAGCCCCCATCCTATTCACATACCAGTTGCATTATTATAAAACTTATATTTCCTTTACTATTTTAAACTAAGTCACATATATAAAATTAATTCTATGCTAAAGCTCTATAAAAATGATAATGGTACGATTAGTTACTGGGAAACCTGGGATAAAGACAGTAAAAACGCATTAGTACACTGGGGCGTAATTGGTAATAAAGGTCAAAGCAAAGAAGTTAAATCAGGTCTGTTTAAAAGCTTTAAAAAGGAAATACAACAAGAAATTGATCAATTGATTGCTGAAGGATATGGGGTGATTGATACTGAAGATCATTACACACTCCTTATCGAATACATTGTTGATGGAATGGGAACGCTTGAAGACGTTGAAAAACGGTATAGTCTTGAGAATCTAATGAATGAAGTATTAGGTTGGACAGGGTTAGGTCATAGCGATGGCGGAAGTATAGGCAGCGGCACTATGGAGGTTTGTTGCTTGGTAGTTGATTTTGAGATTGCCAAACAAGTAATAGAAAAGGCTTTGCAAGACACTCAGTTTGCGAACTACAGTCGCATCTATGACGAGAATGAAATGTAACATTAGTTAAGCAATCTATTTATCTGATATATCTAAACCATTATCATGCGTAAAGCAATAGCAATAGTCCTCATTATCATAGGTTGCTTAGTATCAATCATAACAATCGGTAGTGTAGTTGCATTATTAAAATCTAATAGTGATGAAGTATTTGGCAGTTCAGCAGAAGAATCGGGATACATCTTTGGCCAATGGTCTTTTTCAATAGGCTTGGCACTGATCTCATATTTTTGCTTAAGAACGGGGATCAGAAGAGTGAAGTTCTATCAATCATAAGCCCCTAATCATCCCGCTTTTGATTACTTAGTGATCATCGAAAAGTATATTCCTGGATTGTCATCTCCAAAGTACGACATTATACCATTTTTAAATGCAACATGACAGAAGCTTAAACCATATTTGTTAATGTATCTTTTGAAGAATTTAAGATTTAGGCGAGCTACTTCTTGGGACGCATTATCATAATCAGTTTTATAAGGTTTGATATTATGGTTCCAGGTGTTCATAAGGTGTATTCCGAGACTGCTTATCTTTCGATAAGAATCAAATTTGGTGTTATTGTAATACTCATCGTAATACTGGTCCCGTAAGTTGTTAATCATTTTTGTTTCTTCCTCAGTTAAAGGTCTGCTGACTTTTATACTGTCAGAAATCTCCTTAAGTATTGAGTCTCGCTGTTCGGAATACGCATAGAAGCGTTTCGACAAGCTATCTTTCAGTTCAATCATATATGATAAACTATCTATCAAATGCCTCTGCTTAATTGTCTTAGAGATAGCTATTTCATCCTTTAGCTGGTACTTGTAAAAATTCAATCTAACCAAAGCTTCTGTCTTTTTAAATGTAAACATTCTGCCTTCGGCATGATTCAATAGTTCCTTTTTGAGATCAGCATCTGTCAGATGTGGGAACTCATTTTGTAACGACCAGTAAAGGGAGGTAACGTCAGTACAGATTTCTTTTGTTTGTCCAGTTTTAGAATCTTTAACGTTTATTACGAGGATCCCTGGAGCTGTTGATGGACCGTCCTCAATCACTTCACGATATGCTCTTTCTTCAAGGCTTTGGCTAAAGCATAAAAAGGGAATGAGCAATAATGTTAACAAGGCAATAGATCGTAGCATAAAAGGATTTAGAGCATTGGCGTAAATGTTCATTTCAATCTCGTTTAAGTATCATGCTTTCAGGGTAGATATAATCAGGGTAAGGATGCTTAGCGTATTCGTGTTTGAAGTTAACTTGAAGTTTCAACGTCTTTTTGTCAATATATGTCAGATGAAGATAAACGACACTCATGGGCTTTTCTTTATTGGTTAGCATAAACACCACTGGCTGGGAATCTGTATCCATTGCACCAAACAAGTTGTTTTTTGCTGTATCAATCGGCACCCGCTTCTTATTGATATAATATTCACAGTCGCCTTTCAGGATGTCCATAACAATGTGATTTGCTTTGTCCATAGTATATTGGATCTTATTGAAGTTTAAAATTATAGCTTTTGAATCCTCTTTCCATATCCACCTTCCTTTAAACTTATCAAGGAACGGATTCTCAATATATGTGTCGGGTTGGAGCGGAGTAGTCGCAGCTTTCGTAATTGAAACACTTTTTAATTTCTGTTGACTAAAGGCTACAGAATATATAAATAGGAAAGCCGTAAGTATAATCGTCTTTTTCATAAACATTAGGAATAAAATTCACATGTAAACAAACCTAGGATGCATATAAACTAAAGATTCCATAATCAATGTTAAATATAATCTGTAATCATAAGCCATCACTTACCTTTCCCGCTTTTTGCTGCTTAGACCGGAGAAAGGTAAGCTCTGCTTATGCCTGTCCTCTCCATTAGGCCATACCGCACAGGCCCAACGGCATTCCGCAACTAAAATGCTATCAAAGCACAATGCCAGATTTCGTTACGTTTAAGAGGCTGCGCCACGTTAAACTCCACTGCTAACGCATCTGTCACAGGCTTTGACAAAGCAAATGACGTTGCTCCATATTCGCTTTCTCTGTCTTTATCAACCTTTCACTTATGCTGCGCTTTTACTTGGTCTGTTGACCAGGTAAGCTTGCAACGTTCAATATTGCTAAAGCCAAGCGTTCGCCATAATTTAACTCACCTACGCCGCGTCGAAGTCGATAAATTTTGGCGGAACAGCAATTGACTGATTGTGTTATCAAGCCTAAATCATTGTCATTGTATGACCGATCAAACGCTTTAAAAACACAGCATCCCATTTTTAATGCTATATCCTGGTTTCAATGTACTGTGCTACTTCAGCCAGGCGGTTGCTAAAGCGCCACTCATTATCGTACCAGGTAGCAATAGACAGTAGATCGCACTGCTTAGCCGTAATGTTAGGATCAATGATGGAGGAATGCGGATTCTCTACAATGCGGGCAGAGATCCATTGTTCTTCCAGCACATCAATAACGCCGTTCGGTTCTGATCCGGCGCAATTAAAATATTCGATAGTTTTCACATGTGGAATGTGAAGTAACTTTGTTTTTATCGAAACCGTCTAAGAAAAGACAGCCGTGATAGCAGAAATTTAACTTAAATAAGACTTTGATTGAGACTGCTTGTAAACTTGTTTTGAACAGTTTGATGATTTAGTTCAAAGATGGACGGGACCGTGCCGACTTAATATCTAAACCTTATTTTCAACGAGTTATATCTCCTTTAATCATCTGTTAACCGTGATGTTAACCGAATAATTTGCTCGATATTAATCAAGTTTATATTAATACTAATATAAGAAATGTTCGGTAGAATATTGAATTTATTCACCCTTTAGTTGCTATTAAAATAAGACCGCATAATAACACCTTCGACGGGTTCGATCCCGCTATGGGCTACATAACTATTGGAGCGTCAGCAGGACTCGAACCAATAATCAGCTGTGCGGGTGAAGTTTTTTAGAAAAAGAGGTGCCTCTTATTCTTTGCAATTATAGGTTGCCCCAATTTAAATTGACTATCGGTTTCAAGCTTTAGTGACTAGTGTCTTGTGTAGAATTATTAGTTTATAGGACAATCTAGTATCTTTTTCGTAAGATATTCGTTTTTGAATTTTTGCAATTAGATCACTCTGACCTGATTGCAATTTATTTTCTTTAGCTAATAAAGAAAGTAATCTATCGATTTTACCAACGGTTAAATTGTTATTCAAAATCACTAAGGAAAATCTCCATAACTGTAAATCCTGATTTTCTGGAAAATTAGATAAACAATGCGTTAAAAGGCGATTTAAGAAAGGTATAGCATTTTTACTGGCTGCAAAAAATAAAGCACCGACCAATATTTTTTGGTGCTTATTTGCCGGTTGATATTCAATTGCATTATCGACACAACGTTCAGCCTGATCCCATTCATCCAAACTGAGATAGGCTTTAAATAGATTCAACGAATGTGAAATATGTAGCTGATCATACGACGTGTTTGAGAACAGTTTTATACAATCTCGATACCTTTTATTCCGAATTAGATAATTGGATATTAAAGTTTTATTGGTTTCATAAAATGGCTTAGTGATTTTGCCCACTCTTAGTATAGTTAAAGCTATATGCCTTTGACCATTTCGCTCAAATTTAGCCGCCCAAGCTTCAATCATTTCCGCTTTGTTATCAACAGGATTATCTTGTTTAATGAATTGGAAAATGGAGTCAGTAACGTCCACCCAAGAAAATAATGAAGATGATAGGGCATTTTCAACTAATACGATTATACTCTTTACGGCATATAAATCATTTCGGTCTAGTAAATAATTTAATAACGTGGGTGTCGGAAATAATCGATTATTTTCTGTAGATGGGCAAGCTTCTAATATTTGATGACATATTTTAAAAAAAGTTTTAATGTCTATTAATTGCTGCTGTAACATTTTATAAAGTGTTTGGCTACTGCTAAACTGTCCGTCCGAAGTTGATAGCCTTATCAGCACCTTGTGGATCTTGAACTTTATAATGAGACTTTCTTTTGCAATAGCTAACGCCTCGATCAACAACTTTAGCGCTTGATATTGTTTATCCAACGCTTCGTCAAGATACATACTCAATAACAACGTTCGAGCATGTACATCATATACGTGGTTCTTTTGAATAATATTAAGTAATAACGAGAAAGCTTCGGGTCGGCGGCCGAGTACTGTGTAAACTTTCGCCATTTCCACTTGTGTTTTATTGCTTTCCGTAGTTAGTATTGGTGACAGTTGTCTCAAATGCCTGTGAAAGGTGGCCAAACAAGACTCGTAAAATTCTACTGAGCTCGGAAAACTATTAAAAATAAAAGATTCTTTGAATGGACGTTTCCAATAAATATTTCTTAAAAGATACTGGTAGTCAATAGAAGTATTATCGGTTAGTTGATTTTTGAAAAAACGTATAGCAAGATTACGATGGGCTGGTATCTTAAGATAACGATGGGCACTTGATTCATGACGTAGCCACAGACTATCATTTTCAAGAATAATGGGGAATTGGTGTCTTGTGTCAGAATCTCTCGGCGACAAGAACCAGATTATTTCTTCTTGTTGCTCTCGCGAAAACACTCCCAATGGCACAGACATACCAAATTGATAAAAGGTCGCTACCATACCAAAAAGACCTTGTAAGAATCCATTTTGATCAACGGTGGATTGTTGCCAGGCTAACCAATCTTTACCGCCGCGTTTATTGCCATTGTCCAAACCCAGGGAATTCAATAAAACTTCGATTTTGTCAACTAGTGTCTCCGTGGAAGACAAACGAAAGAACCCTTTCTCTGCGGATATCAATTTTTTTTCTGGTACTATAGAATAATCTTGCTGTAAATGAGATTTGAGAAGTTCGAAAACTGAATGTAAAAAAAATGGGGTATTCGATAAAACTAAATCAAATATTTCCCGATCTGCAATTAGTTCCTCCCATTCTTCAATGCCGTTAAAACGAAAAGCTTGATCAGCGAAAACAAAATAAACCACATGATTTTTATAATGTGCTTCTGCGGCTTCGATAATTGTACTTAAGGGAAATTGCGCACAATTATCAATGATAATCACCACCGGTATCCTGCTTGGTAAATCAGCGAAATAAATATCATCATCTTCATCAACCGTTCCTGAAAAAAAACAAACATGAAACGTCGTGCTCCATTTTTTTGCCAAATGCCAGACAAGCGTGCTTTTACCATCTCCCATCGACGCGCTGATCCGTAAAATTGAATTTTGACCACAATGCGAAAGAACATGTAAAACGGATTTCAAAATTTGATTGCCTCGATTGTCACTAATCATCAACTCATCAGCAGGCGAGACATAAGCATTTTGTGCGATAATTCGGGGCAATAATTTAAAAGATGTATTATTCTCGAATAAATAAGATACCTTTTCTTTGATCGTTAACTCTACTGCTGTTTGTGAGGCCCAGAACAACTGATCAAGCATCACAACAGCGTCCGATGTTTTTTTTCGACTATCTCTGTGACTTATTGTTTTGGGCTCATAGTAGTTATCAGGCTCTATTTCTCCCAATAATTGCGAACAATCATTCCAAGGTTTCCAAAATGCATAGTAACACAACAAGTCTCTAATCTCGGACGGAATTCGCTCCGTTTTTCGCGAACCGAACGCTTGGTAAAGATCTTCTACTCGTACAGATGGCAGACTGATTTTATAGCGATCAGGATGATGAGCCTTAAAATATTCGTTGAATACAAAAAGGTCAGCACGGAGGTTTGCAAAGGTATAATTCGTACGGGTCGATGGACGCTCCCTACCGGAGGCATTTCTTTTTAAACGATATGGATTATCTCTAAATGTTTGGTGAAGCTTGTTTTTTAATTCCAACGGGATGCTTTTACACTGAGGTTTATTTACCATCTGTATAAGGCATGGATTCATTTTGTGATATTTAGGATAAATCGGTTAAAGCAGTTTTTTAGTTGTGGTCCCGAATTAACCATCGTTTATTCGGATTGTATTAAAAAAATCAATATCATGAAAAAATTCAACACTCACAAATGTGGTAACTCGACATCAGGTGATTCGGTTTATCAATGTAACAAATGCAAGCGCACGTATTGCGAAGTTTGTTTCCCAAGTTATCAATGTGATGGCTGCAAGAAAGTATGGGGAACCTTTTTTTCTGGTTTCCGAACTATAGGGTATATAAAATAACCCTATGGTATAAAAGTTTACAACGGGGGGCGTTAGCCCCCTTTTTTTCCAACTAACTGTGGGAGAAAAAAATTGGCAAGCGACCGTAAACGTGCTTGTCCATTGTGCCTTCCCAAAATTGGTTTCGAACCAATCTATTAATTTGCTAATCGTTTTAGATCATCTAAAAAGCGGTTCGATATCTTTCCCCTACGGGCTGCTCAATACTATTGTTTGAAGCGAAGATATAAGACCAAATTGTAGCACAATCTGGTCTTGTATATTACTACTTATTCACAAGTAACCTAAACAAAACGATAAAAGCTACTTTTCCCTTCTCAACTATGTGTGAATTTCACTTGCTTCAGGTACCGCCAATTGGATACCTTGTTTAAACAATTTGTACAATTTATCTTTAACAATGCTTTTAATTTAAATCGTATCTTACTCCAATCAGCTGTTTATCCGAATCTTATGAGCTATGATGATTCCGGCAAAGACTACAAATGTTGCTCTGACTGCGATGCCGTTGAAGAGATAGATTTTTTCTTCAATGATGTCAAGGGAAATGGCAAATGTGACATATGTAATGGTGAAGGAGAAATAGACGACTTTTTTCGCGCTGAAGTAACGCGTTTTACAGCGAAATTAATAACGTTTGGCTTAGATCAAACGGAATTTCCAGATACAGTTGACTGTCCAAAATGCAACGCCACAGGGCAATGTCAGTCCTGCGGTGGCAATGGCCGTGTGAAAACAGATTGTGAAGAGCAAGAAATCGAAGGTGACGAGAATGAGGTAGAAATACACGGTTACGAAGTAAATGATCATGACAGTTATAGTGACGATGATGAAGATTATGAAGATAACGATAGTTACTCGTACGTTAGCCCGACAGAAAACCACTTAAGTGATATAAATCCAGACAATCCAGTTAGCTCAGGTTCCAACAGCAGTATCGTTGGGATAATTGTTATAATAGCAGTCATAGGAGTAGGGTACGCATTATTTCATCGTTCACAACCTCCGGCAGCAACAGATGTTCGGCAACAACCAGTTTATAATGATGCGCCCGTGCTTCAACAGGAGGCTTTGCCTGAAGTATCTGGAGCAACTCCCACAGTTGTGGATAGCGGTCACGTAGGCTTTTTGATTAGTTGTGACTATTGTGAGCCCTTTTTCGTCTATGAAGATACCATGTTTTTGGGTACAGTGCCAGAACGCCGCTTTGCCGCTGGTCGTGTTTGCGGTTCCTCGGACGTATTAACAATTGCTGAGACAACCGGTGACCATATTTTTACTATAAAAACAAGCGCTGGTGAGAGTTGGCAACAAACCGTGAAAGTGACGCTGGGTGATTGTGTGATGATTGATGCCCAACAAAAACATGTAACGAGTAATAGAGAGGATCCATTAGAAAACGTGCCAATAGCGACAGATATGCTTATTGTGTCTCCTGAAGAACACAGCAGTTTTGATTTCCCGCGAAATACTAATGTTTCCTGGACACCGATGACAGACGTAGACAGTTATGAAGTTGAATTACAACTTGCTGATAAGCCATACGATTACACTGCAACAGCATTTTCACCGATGCCTTACGCTAATCGAGGAATTTCTCCTACAACCGGTACCTCGGTAACAGTTGAGGGAATGGGTTAACAGGTTCACCGCATACGGGTGAGGGCCATTAAAAATGGGCAGATCATAGCGGCTACATCGTGGCGGTATTTTGATTATATCAATTAATGGCAGTCTCATTTGACAACCTCAATACTGACATTCCGCTGTTGTTGGCGAATTGCCAATAGCAAAAGATGAATTTAATTTACGAACAATTCGCTGAGCCCGCAGCGGAACGTTTTCGAACCCCTTTCTGGAGGACTTACGACTACTCGCTTGGTCATGAGTTGAGGCAAATGTCCCTTTTTCAATAGCATAATGCAATAGGTGTGATGTACTGAGGTTTGGCGTTAATTAACAAAATGTTAAATTCATTTAGTTTATGTTTGGGAAAAAGGGTGGGCTAAAAACTTCTTTTCTTTACAAAAAAAAGAAGCAAAGAAACAGCCACAGGTCGTTGTTGGAAAATTCCATTTGCCAAATAGATGAGTGATTGAGCTATCAGTTTTTGAAGAATAGTTCTAACTTCTCGTGATATTGAGTGTTCAATAATAATCACAAAAAAAGCTTGGTCAATAGTTGACGAGCGCAGGAGGCAATCCAAACCCTTATTCGAGAAACCCGAAGGTTAAGGTCTGTTAAATGATATCTCCTATATTAACTTACACTACCCTCCCAAACTTAGGTTGTGTAAGCTAACTTATTTCAAGTTGGTGCCTTTTAAGTAAAATATATACCAAAAAATGAGTAATTTCCCTGCAATAACTTAGATTTGCATTTTTTTTGCTTTTATTAGAAAACAAAAAATATACTTTATACATACCTACCTGTCACATGCGAACGTTGCAACTTGAAAAATCCTATTGGTTTTTAATACTGATTTCCGCTTTTTATTTTTTTGTTGCCTGGAATAGTTCGGGGTACAATAATGCCGACGAACATTTTCAAATAATTGAATTCGCCAATTATAAGTTAGGTCATTCGACAATAAATGATTTGGCATGGGAGTACAAAGCGAGGGTAAGGCCTGGACTACAACCCGCGCTATGCTATCTCGTTTTTAATTCGGCGTATTTGCTCGGTATTTCCGACAAATACAACATGGCTTTGATATTGCGTTTTATGAGCGCTCTCGTGTCCTTAGTCGTTATTTACTGGTTTGTCATTGGGGCACGTCCCGTAATTGCGAAAAGGAACTTCAATTATTTTGTAGTTCTCAGCTTCCTGCTGTGGTTCCTTCCGTACATAAACGTCAGGTTCTCATCCGAAAGCTGGTCGGGCACGCTCTTCATGGCATCGCTTGCCGCCATTCAATCGCAATATCACAAAGGCGCTATTAAAAAACCTTTTATACTTGGGATATTATTGGGTGCGTCTATCTTGTTCCGTTATCAATCCTCTCTTTTGGTAATGGGTACAATTTTATGGCTGTTATTTGTGGATAAGGCAGGATTGAAAAAGATTTCCATAATCACCAGTTCAATAATAACCATGTTGTTGCTGGGATTTTTTATCGATAGATGGCTGTATGACGCAAATGCTTTTTCTTTATACAATTACTTTTATGTGAACATCGTCAAAGGGGTCGCGTCAAACTACGGCACGTCGCCCTGGTACGAAATAATGTGGTACATTATTATTTCGCCTGGGATAATTGGCATATATATATTTTCCGCAATCATCATTCTGCTTATCATCGAGCCCAAAAGTATTTTGCTTTGGGCAATTGCTCCTTTTTTGATAGTGCATTCAATTATTCCGCATAAAGAGCTCCGCTTTTTGTTTCCAATTGCGAACTTGGTGCCGTTCATTCTTATACTCGCTTATCAAAAAACTAGACACCTAAGATTACTGAAAATTAGGCTCTTTAAATACGCTGCCAGCGCAATATTTTTAGTAGTCAACACTGCGGGACTTGTCGCCATAACCTGCAAAGGAGCTGGAAAGGCAGACATATCTGTCACTCAATACATTCACAGACATTACTCAGGGCAAAAGGTCAATGTGTTGTGCATTGACGGCCTAAATCCATACTGGGATTATGTGAATCCAAGAAGTTATTTTTACAATAGTAATGAAGTCGAGTTGACGTTCATAACCACCATTTGGCAGAATGAACTGGTTAATAAAAGGAAAAAGGGCTTGGTAAATCTGCTGATTATTTCTGACAACGAGATAGCCGGCCAACGTAGCGCGCAGCTGCTGGAGGAAAACAATTTTGTGAAGGTATTTCAAAGCATTCCTGACGTTGTTAAAGCAATCAACAATTTTTATGACCCTTCTTTGAATGACTATAACCTGATAGTTTACGAGTACGGGGATTAAGGCGATGTCAATTTATGCATCATGAATCCATTATTGACCTCCTTAAAATTATAGTCAATAACAGCTTTTCTCCCATTAGACTTTCTCCAAGGTTCAAATAATTCGTAAAATAATATAGGTTGTTCAAGAAAGTACTGCTCCGATATGTATGTAATGTCGCTTATTTGATTTGTTTTCAGAAAGTCGATTAACGGCTTGTTGGGTAGAAAGTGAGCCGATGTTTCAACTTGATGGTTTCCGATTGTAAAATCTATTGCTTTCAAATGCCTTTCGGGAGCACTAAAAATGTTTAATAGCGAAAAATTGAGGCAGATTCCAGTAGTAAACAGAGATATATACAGAGGCAGTACAGACAATCGGCTCTGACACATCTTGATTGACATGTATATACTTAAAAGTGCGTATACGCACAAATAGTATCTGAAAGAGCAATTGGCGGTATATGCCGGGAATATCGCGAAATAAGCCACTATTACCAATGCAAGCAGTGCTTTGTTACCACCCCTAACTATATCGAAAAATAGAAAGTAGCAAAGATAACATGCGAAGACTACGCCTCCCGATATAAACAATCCCTGAACAAAAGCATTCTGTTGATAGGAGTACGTCTGTATAACAACCTTATAACTTGAAAAAACTTCAAATAAGGCGACGCCGTGATAAAACATAAAGAAGGAAAAGCCGATAGTTAGGAAACCATAAATGATGGTCTTATTGACCGGAAAGAGATAATCAAACTCAAACTTTGACAGCCGCACTACAAGATATAATTCGCATGCCAACAAGGTAGCACATACTGCGCTTGTCATTGCTGGGGCTTTTATTACAACAGAGTCCAGCCAAAGGCGCATAACAAAAAAAACGATTAATACATTTAGTTGGTTGAAAACCAAAATTATGATTGCTTTTTTCAAAGTATAATCCTTGTAAAGAAAACTGTATAGAAGAACGCCAAGCAGCATGGCGGCCGCTATGCATGAAAATATCACGTGGTTGTAGGTGCCAAGTATGTTTACAATAAACAAAACCAATATCCAAGACAAATTATGCTTGTTTGCTGATTTTAATATTTGAAGAGCAGATGCAGCAAGCAGCGCTATGAAAAATAGCGTAAAGGAGTTTACTTCCCAGGCTATCCGGGGGGATGTAAGATAAAGTGCGGACTGAGAAATTATCAAAAGGAATAACAGCAGCGCTCTTCTTTGCTTGCTGTTAACGAAGATTTTTGCAAAGATTATCAATGCTGCAATGTTGAAGAGCACGCCTCCGATCCTTAATTGCACCACGCCGATCTTGAAAGTATCGAAAATCACGTAAGCCAGCAATGTTTGCAAAATACCGGTATATGTATTCATTCCATATAAGTGCTCAACGCCGGACCGTGTCCAGGTATCCGCCCTTAGTCCGGCCCAAGCCTCATCGCCATGTAAGCCGGGTAGGACTGAAAGTTTATAAATCCAACAAAAGCAGAAATACGCAATAAAAAGAGAAACAAAGAATCGGTAATGTTTATCAATGACTTTCAATGTAGAGGGTGCGATTATAGGTTTAGGATAAAATAATTGCATTGCAGTTATTTTATCCCTCGCAATTTATTCAAAAAATCCGAAAAAGGATTAGCTTTACATATCCTAACCCTTCATCGAAATGTTTGCCAACCGCCCTCTAATCCGCTTTTTGCTTCAGTCCCGAAGTACAGCGTGCTTTGTATTAACATTAGTTGCGTATCAGTACCTCAATTTGCAATAGTATATGGGAGAATTTATTCCATTTGGAAAGAACGCCGGTCGACTAAAAACAACTCATGTTCATATCTTCATAGTCATTGCCTGTGCCGTCATTATTTATTGGCCGGTCTGCAGGTTTAATTTTCTAATCGGTTGGGACGACCAGTGGTTTGTGACCAACCATTACACCAAAAATGGGGTTACCTTGCGTAACCTGTCCTCAGTCTTCACTGATTTTTATTGCGGCCAATATGCGCCAATAAATCAATTATTCTATACCTGCATCTACAGCCTCGTTGGATACAAACCCAATTATTTCCACACCGCCTGCCTGGTTATACATTTGGCAAATTCAGTTTTGGTCTACGACCTGATCAGGAAGGTTTCGGGCGATATTTCTAATCTGCCGCCCGAGCAAAACCTAAGGATCGCATTCGTAACCGCTCTTCTTTTTGCGGTCATGCCCGTGAACGTAGAGCCAGTGGCATGGGTTTCCGCCTCAAAGGTAACGCTGTACGCATTTTTCTATTTGCTGGCATTAGGCTGGTACAGAAGGTATGTTTTGGAACCGAAGCAAAAATACTTTTATTTGTCTCTTGTGTTCTACATAGTGTCTTTTGGGGCAAAAGAACAGGCGGTCGTATTGCCACTATCCATGCTGCTGATGGATTATGTTTATGGAAGGAATCTGTTAGATCGGCTGATATGGTTTGAGAAGCTGCCGATCTTCATTTTGTCCGTATTGTTTGGAGGAGTAACCATCGCTTCGCAGCGATCCGAGGGTGGGGATTTTTATAGTATTTTTCAGCGGTTGCCGCTTTCGTTCTATACACTTAGCGAATACTTTACTAAAGTGATCGCCCCCGTGAATCTTTCTTATTTGTACCCGTTTCCGTTTCAAAAGACGGCTACAGTTCCCTTATGGCTTTGGATTTACCCGCTGGCAATACCAGCAGTCGTTTATTGCTTTTTTAAACAGTTCACTCAAAAATGTATCCTATTTGGATTGCTGTTTTTTATGATTCACATTATCTTGGTATGCAATATCCTCTCACTTTCCCGATATTCGGTTACAGCAGACAGATATGCTTACCTGTCATCTATCGGCCTCTGCTTCGTTGTTGGATATATTTTTGTATTGAGATTGAGTCGAACGCGCTACAAGAGCTTTCTCATTGCTATTGGTGTAACTTACGTGGTTGTTTTAATAGTTTACGCTAACTCGTATGTTAAGGTTTGGAGCTCGACTTATATACTGAAAGAAAAGCTCAAAACAACCATTGAGCAGCGGGGAGATTTCAAGCAGTTAAATAAAAAGTAAGAATATGAGGTGTAGGGAAATGCTTAAAAAAAGAATAGGGACTGTGCTAATAATTATTGTCCTGGCGATAAATCTTTTTATCGCTGCGCGGTACTATTTTCTCGAAACCGCAAAGCTGGATTCTTTTTTCGTTGAGCAGTGCGGTATCGCCAAGTAGAGCTGTAAAGGCTGCTAAGCCTCAATGTTGTAGCAAATTTAATTCTCAAATAAATTTGCATTTATAGTTTTAAGCCGTACATTTAAAATGTAAATAAATTAACCTTTAAACCAATCACATCCAATGAAAAGAAAATCCCTTTTTCTTTTGACGACACTTTTTAGTGTTTGTCTCTTGATCTTTGCGTGCCGCAAAGATTTTAGCAACTACATTCACGACAGGAATGACGCCTCGGAGCCGGTACTGGAATCTGCAAAAATATGGTATGCCCAACACATTGAGACTACCATCAATGGAGGCGGGAGACTAAGCCCGTTCTGGAAGGAATCTTGGTCAGTTAGGTCAACATCCGGCAAGGAGCTGCTGATCGTGCCTTCTCCTGAGAATTACATCGAAAACGAAACTGTCAGTCTAAGGCGTTTCTTTGTCTTTCAGGTGTCCAACTCGCAGATAAAGGAGGGTAACATCTTTGAGCTTCTCGGCCTGAACTACGATGTCGAAGGCAACTTGGACCTATTGATAAAAAACAACGATCAGTCGGAAATTGCGGGTTTTAATGGAGGCATTCTTCAGTATGATATAAATTACCAATACATAACGGGTGCCGCTTACGAAGGCGGGAAAAAAACCGATAAAGAACTAAGGATACTTAGAGGATCGCCTTTGTCAGCCGCGCGAAAATCAAGAAATGGAAATGGCTTACAAGTCAATTATTGCCCACCTCCAGTTCCTACCAATATAGGCTTTCCATCTTATGAGGCACCTGAAGGGTGTTATTTCGTTTGGATACAAAATGTCACCTATTCTGGCGGCTGTCCCTTCACAATTACCAACACTTATCTAAATACAGTATGCCCACCACCACCAGGCTCTGCGAGTGCAACGGCATCGGGGTCTGGCGCGGGAAGTGGCCCTGCCTACGGTGGGACACAGGTCGATTGCATGGGTATAGCTAATGGAACTGCATTTATGGCCGCCTGTGGCTGTATAGGCGGCACAACTGGCATTCCGAATTGTTCAGTTACGCCATGCTCTGAGAAGTTGCGCATAACGGGAATTAACAGTCAGCCAAATATTAACGGGCAAAATGTGTCAATTCTAGCAGCAACAGTAAACAGTAACCCCCCGAAAGAATGGGGGGCTGACAGAAAGCTGACCACCCCCACGAGTGGGGTTTATAAACCGGAAATTGTCAGACAGGGTACAGCTTCAAATATTTTCCCGTCAAATTTTACATGGGACGCTGTTAATGGTTATTCGATAGGAATAAGTCATGGCCACCCTGCGGGATTCGCCCCGTCTCCGGCAGACGCCGTATGGGCATATGGAAATCTCAGTAACTCGCAATTAGTCGCTGCTGGAGCGGCAGATATAGCAAGATACAAAGGACAGGTTTCAGTAACTACAACTACAGCAAACGGGACGTATATTATAACTGTCAAAGATTGGACTGCGCTTGCAACGCTTTATACAAATTATTTAGCCAATCCCAGTGCTAAAGATCAGGAATATATAGATGCCGGATTAGCTTATAAAAAGGCTCATCCTGAGGCTTCGTATGAGACTTCTTCGGAATATGCATTGGCTAGTTTGTACGGAAGTGCCGTTAATATCTATAAAGCGCCTGTCAACAGCAGTAATTACGTCCCGATCGGAATTGACAGTTCTGGTCATATTTCAGTAGTGCCTTGTCCATAAAATACCAAAAATAAATTCAAATTATGAAAAATTTACTTTTCTTACTAATGAGCTTGTTTATAAGTTTAACCGCCCTGAGTCAAGACCGACTTGCTGGGGCAGACGTTATTAATGTAGCTTCTTTTACCCTGCCCAAGGAGGCAACTAGATTAAAACCCGGATCGATACGTATGAGCGGAAGCGTTGAAAAAAAAGTTCCTGAAGGATGTGCAACCGCTACTTTTAAAAAAATGTATATTCAGTTGGCAGCCGCTTCAGGGGAAGCTGACGTTGATTATTTGGAAAAAACTCAAAAGGGCATTACCAGTTTCACAGAATCACTAGGGGTTAAAAGGGATTATCATTTCCAAACAAAAGCTATAAACAATTATCGGGTATTGATTACTCACGAAACGACCAATAATATGGTAAACACATATACATTTTACTGCGTCGCAGGCGATAGAAAGAGTGTTCTTACTGGAGTAATCGAGTATCCGAAAAATGGCGAGGTTGATGCAAAATCTGAGCTTGACAAACTATTGGCAAGTATTAAGTTTAAATAATTTGTGACGTAGCCAGCTATATTTTGTTGCAAACGCATGCACGCGCTGCTGTTATTATACTTTAGTTAATCCCTTGCTATAGGTATCTGTCTAAGAAATTAGGCAGATACCTATTTTACAAATGAACATTTATAAATTTTCAGCCGGTGGAAAATTAAATTTTTATTTTTCCTTTATAATCGAATATTTCTCAAGTTCTTCATGGATTGGCACATTTTGTCACATTGCGTTATTTAATGTATCCCATCAAGTCCATTTAAAACCTTACATTAGCCAAATGCTACAGGATGTATTGTACTAGTACAATTTCTGCCGGAGAAGCTAATGCTAGTTATTGGGATAAAGCCCCTACAAGAATTACTGATTTTATTGCATAGTAGGTAAAACATAAAATCATATTTAAACGATATCAATAAACAATTATTGGGTTTTGATTACTCACAAAAACTACAAAATATGAGGTTCGCACATTTATAGCCTCACAGGGTATATAATAGCTGTTAAAATCTTCTTTTTTTATTAATCATTCCAGTAGTAAGCCAGTTTTATTGGGTTTATATTCAAAGGGTAGCTGATCAGCAACTCTTCGCAACGCCATATTTCCTTGTATTGTAAAATTGTGTAGACCCGCTACGTCTCCTTTTTGATCAATCATCGCTTCATCGGTCAATAAATAAATCAGGGTACAATTACTTGTAAATGGTACCTGCTTTGTTTGCGCTTCCACGTTGCTGGTACGTTCTTTAGCGGCTTGTTTGGGAGCGTAGGCAATAAACAACTTAGTGAATTTCAGTCTCATTAAGCTATCCGGCCTGAGTTTTGAAATAGCAGGCAGATCAATTTCATTAGGATCAACATATAGATATTCGCGATCATCAGCTATACTAAATACAGGGGCTCTTCCAAAAGCCTTATGTATTAGAAATCCCTCCTCGCGCGCATTATTATGATATAATCCCCTGAAGAACTGCATTAATGAGCCATAGTAAGCTTTTGATCGGGCAACGTTCCAAACTGCTTTTCGTTTTTCATTTCCCGGAAGCTCCTCAAAACTGCTATTGCCCGAAAAGCTGGCATTATCTTGTTCGATCTGATAATTAAAATTATTAAGTAAATACCTTATTTTGTAACCCAACGATTCATTTTCCACAACTATCAGATCATCTGCAGTTGCATTAAGAACACCTGTTTTTTTATCAAGCTTTAAATGAATTACCTCAGGATTTAAAATTCGGCATTTTTTAGCATTGTCCGATGTTCCCAAAAACACCTTTTGAAATATTTTGTAGTTAGCTTCCTGTACTTTACTACTTTCTCCGTTTATAACTACTCCTGCTAACTCTATAGTTGCCGGATGTAAATTAATTTGAATATCGACTGACGAGCTGGCAAGCAGTACAGTTTCCGTGTGGCTTGCAAAACCCAGTATTGAAACAGATAACTGATAAGTACCAGCTTGTAATCCATCGAATTTAAAGATACCCTCTTTAGTAGTACTAGTCATCTTTGTCATGCCGACAATAAATACAGTAGCTGATGGTATTGGTTTATTTAAGCTATCGGTGACATGGCCGGTTAAAGAATATCGGGATTGCCCTGCGACATGAATCGAAGCCCCGAGCATAAGAACCATATAAATAATTATGGCGAAAGGACTTGATGAACCTTTCAGAATTGTCAAGATGAGCTTTGTATTGCACATAGAAATGTGATTGGGGTTTATAGGTTTTTTTGAGCCAATATACAAAACAGAAATTATTTTCATTTAGTTTTCAGTTTATAAACCATTAGAATGCTATAGTTATTGATAACTATGTAAGTAATATTAGTTTCGTGTAACGCTAATATTGATTTATTAATTTTACTATAAATTTTAATTGAAGCTAATTACATATTTATATCCAAGGAAATGGTAATGTAACTGGCGTTTACTTATTGCAGTATTAGCATATTCTTATCATCGCCTAAATCTACGTTGTCACTAATAATTTTGAAGATGAAAAGCGTTATGAACCAATAATGGTTAAGGTAATGAGTCCTTTTTATTTAGCAACCCACAAAGCTGAGTAAAGTGAGTTGTTCAGCCGATGGTTCTTAACTTACTAAACCAGGTTGGATAATAATGTATCGAATTCTACAGGATAGGCCTTTTTCGCAAGCTGGCTTAAAAAAGCTTTTTTGTTTTTATCTCTTAGTTCAATTCTTAAAAAAATCCTACTTATGATTTTTTTAACTCACTCCGCATTCTATGTTCAAAACTATTAGGAATCGTTTATTACATGAGCCCCAATAGGACTAAACTCGAACCATCTCTTGACTGATTTACAATGTTTCGCTACCATATATTATTAGTTCGATCCTATTCCGGGCTCGCTTAGAACGGTAGCCCGAATAGGACTCGAACCATCTTGAAGTCCGTCAAACTTGTAATCTCAAGGATGAAAGGCTTTTTAAATCTGCTACAAAATGATTCGAGAAGCACCCGCTTGGGCGCCCGAACTTGCCAGCTCCTAACTGGGCTCGAATCAATTAAAACGCAATCTTCTTTAAGTCTTGTAGAAAGTAATTCGAGAAATGTCCAGTAAGGTCAAGTAGCCCGAGCCGGTTCGAACTATTGCTAGTTGATAGCTAAACGTAGCAAATCGGAAAGAAAATGATTCCAATTAAGTCCTGTTCGGGCTACCTACATCGCGAGCGGGAGCAACGCCCGAACCTACAACTTTGGTTACCTTTATTTCAATATTTACAGCTTCTTTAATTACCTGTCTACAGATTGTGTAATGATTTCTTTGGTTAATTACTCAAATTTATTAAATGTTGACTACCTAAGATGTATCCATGTTACTTTAATGATTAAGTCAATAAAAGAATTATGGTGCTCATACTCGCTTATAGCAATCAAGTGCGTAATGGCAAGGGAATAAATGAAAGGTGGTGAAAGAGGCTGTGTATACAGGGAGCACTTGCGTGCTACGGCAGTTATAAGTGTAACTTTGCTGAGTAAATCAATAAACACTCTTAATTACACTTTAAAGAGCAGTTCTATGAACAATGTGGTGACTTAAGGAGTTCTCCAATTAAGAATACACTTTAACCCATTTTAGTTATGCCAGGACAATTAACCGGTAAGGTCGCAATTGTAACAGGAGCAAGTGCGGGAATAGGCAGAGCATCAGCCCTTGCTCTAGCTTCTGAAGGAGCTAAGCTTGTAATAACAGCGCGCCGACAGGATAGGCTGGAAGCGTTAGCAGCTGAAATCGAAGCTATGAATACACATGCATATATTGTTGCTGGTGATGCAAACGACGAAACAACGGCTAAAAGATGCGTCGAAACCGCTTTGAATGAAGCAGGAAGAATTGATATTCTTTTAAACAATGCAGGCATGGGTAATTATAAAAATCTTGTTGATACTTCGTTGGAAGATTATGACCAGCTTATGGATACTAATATGCGTACCACTTTTATTTTCACCCGGCAAGTGGTGCCTCAAATGTTGTTGCAGAAACAAGGGACAATCCTTATGATGTCATCTATGGCAGGACTTTATGGTTTTGCAAATCAGGCAGTGTATTGTGCTACCAAATTTGCGCAGGTAGGTTTCGCCCAATCGCTTGACAAAGAACTTAGACCAAGTGGAATTAAAGTAGGTGTTATTTGCCCGGGCGGAGTAAAAACAGAGTTTGCTGTTGGAACTGGCCGCACTGAAGAAAGTGTTGCGCAATCAAGCATGCTCGAAGCAACGGATGTAGCTGGGGCTGTATTACTTGCCTGTACGCAAGCCCCTGGTTCAAGAATTATTGAAATCCAAATGCGCACTATGAATGAGTCGCTATAACTAGTTTAACCGGGATGAATCAATGTAATCTATTTACGCACTAGAGTAACGGAAAATAAAGCTTCCGCAAATATTAACAGTGGTTTCAGCAATTGGTAGACAAGTTCCCAAACAAACTGTTAGTCCACCTTCACATATTTCCGCCAGTTATGTTGTTCGTTGAATCCCAGAACCTCACGGATTTTGCGGTTTGAAAACAGGGCTTCATGTACCTCCAATTCACGGGTAACCGGCACACCGGGAAAAAACTTTTCAGCCAATTCTTTGCTGGGAATAATCGCACCATTGTGATCATTGCCAGCATTAAAAACCTGAAAACCAAGATCATCTTTTTTCAAACATAAATCTACAATTTGTCCCAGGTCACGTGCATCAATATAACAGAAAGCATTCCTGCGACGCACTTCAGGATGTTTGAAATAATAAGGAAACAATTCTGTGTATTCGTGCGGCTCAATTACATTGCCAATACGAAGTGCATATATATCAAAGCCTGAGCGTCGCTGGAAGGCCCGTGCCGTTTTCTCATTCACAACTTTCGATAATCCATAGCTGTCCATGGGGTCGACATCATAGCCCTCCTCTAATGGCAGCACATGAGGATCGGTTTTGCCACCTGAAAAACAAATTCCGTAAGTAGTCTCCGACGAGGCGATAATGATTTTTTTAATTCCAAGTTTCACGGCTGCTTCAATCACATTATAAGTACCTATAGTATTGACCCGGAAAGTTTCATTATCAGGTGTAAGTAAGATCCTGGGCACAGCAGCAAAATGTACTACAGCATCAAATTTTGGTACGCCGTCACCCTGTTCCAACTCATCTAACCCTGCGTACGAACTCATGGCATTAAACATTTGCCCTGAGTCGGTAATATCAGCAATCAGATTGTCTACGCCCGGGTGATCTAAACGTGCCAGGTCTACATTCATCACCCTATGCCCCTGGTTCAGGAGGTAAGGTATAACGTGCTTTCCTGCTTTTCCTGATCCCCCTGTAAAAAATATCCGCTTTTTATTCATGATGTTCCTGATTATAATGATTTACTTTTTTGTCCCCGCAGGTGTTCACTGCTTCACCGTTAGTGATTACATATGTAGGAACAATGGAATCCTATGAATGTTAATGATTGATTTGACTTATTTTTCATGCATCACTTGAATAATTTATCTGATGTATCGCCTTATTGCGTTTTGTTTAAATATCACCAAGTCAAAACTCCCATTTAGATCTGTGACAATATCGCTATTAAATTTCTTTATGTTACATTATTGCAAACTAACGCTAATTTCATTTTCTTCTCGCTTTTAGTTAAAATTGTTAAATGCTTGGATGGGATAATCGTCCAAATATGCCACTATGACCATCCCTACACTACCTTTCGGCAACTTAGTAATCATAGATAGAACGTCAGCAACGCCATTATTCAGACAACTAGCGAATGCGTTAGTGACACTGATCAGAAATGGCAAACTTAAACCGGGGCATCAGGTTCCGTCAAGTCGTGACATGGCTGCTTTGATCGGACTCAACCGTACGACGGTAGTTGCTGCCTACGATGAGTTGAGGGCGCAAGGTTGGCTCGAGGTTATCGGTAAAAAAGGAATGTTTGTTTCCAGGCACTTACCAGTATTAGATCCAAAGGCTTTTCGATCGGACGATCCGTTATCTCCAATAGCTTCGGTTCAACCTGATTTTTATCGACAGATCAATTTCGACCGGCCCCCTGCTAGAGATCTCAAGCCTTTTCACTTACTTATCAACGATGGCTATCCGGATGCCAGACTTGCCCCGCTTAATTCCTTATTCAATCGTTATAAAACACTACTAAACAAGCCTGATTTACATGGCCCTTTGCAAACAAGCGGTCCTGCGGGAAGTATGTCCCTAAGATGCGAACTGGCTCAATTTTTATCGCGAACGAGAGCGTTGGATATTGAAAGCGAGCATGTAATGGTCACACACGGTGCACAGCTAGCTATATACATTGCGGCAAGCCTGGTGTTAAAACCGGGAAGTAAGGTCATTGTTGCACATATGAATTATGTTCTTGCGGATAAGCTTTTTGAACAATTAGGCGCGACACTGGTGAAAGTTAATGTGGATGAAAATGGGATCGATGTGGATGCGATCGACGAGATCTGCAGGCGTTCCCGTCCGGATCTCTTATACATCATCCCACATCACCATCACCCGACGACCGTAACCCTTAGTCCAGAAAGGAGAATGAAGTTATTGGATATCATTCGAAGGTATCAACTGCCGGTCATCGAAGATGACTACGATTATGATTTTCATTACGATAACAGTCCGATCCTGCCTTTGGCCAGTGCTGATCATAATGGCTATGTGCTGTACGTCGGCTCTATCTCTAAAACTTTAGCGCCAACGATCAGGCTGGGTTACCTGGTCGGCAGTGCCGATTTTATACGACAAGCGTCAAGGCTCAAACTAATGATGGAGATACGTGGGGATGTTTTGTTCGAAGAGTCTGTAGCAAATTTATTCACTACCGGCGAACTGCAACGTCATTTAAGAAGATCGGTCAGATCATACCGGCAGCGTCGAGATCTGTTTTGCGGCCTTTTGAAGGCCTCGTTAGGGGATCTAATACAATTCACTACGCCATCGGGAGGCATGGCTGTTTGGATGGTTTTTGACCAAGATTATTCTATTAGTGGACTCTCGAAACGGCTGTACAATAAAGGCATTTTTATGAATGATGGCAGCATGTATCGTTACTCAGAAACCGTGAACGGTATCAGGGTCGGGTTTGCGTCACTTGACGATGAGGAGATAGAAAAATTTACGCAAATTCTCACCCTGGTACGGTAGCCGAAGACCAAATTATAAGACTGGCTTCGGCTACCGAAAAGTTGAGCTTAGTTCGCTTTAAGCCAGTCATCAAAAGCGATGGAACCGGCCCGGAATTCGCCGAGTGGTACCAAAAGGTCTTTCGGGATGTCAAAAAACATGTATTTGTTGTCATCATTTGCAATAAGGATTTTACTATCACCTTTATGGTCCAGATACCGTTGAACGAAATCAGTCATCGGAGCACGCTCCGATCCTGCTATCTCTACCGTTCCGTTCTTGGGTTCCTCCAAAGCCAGCTTAACAATAAGTTCGACCACATCTGCTGCAGCGATCGGCTGATAGTCAACTGTTGAAATATGCACTTCCGTTTCGTTTCCCTGAACAGCGATCAATGTCGTTATATGTTCATGGAATTGTGTCGACCGTATAACGGTGTACGGAATGCCGGAATCTTTGATGTTATCTTCCTGATCTTTTTTTGCCTGAAGATATCCAATGTAGGTGGCCCGGTCGGTTCCGACGATCGATAGGACAAGGTGGTGTTTCACGCCTGCCTTCTTCTCATAGGCAGCGAGGTTCTTTCCGGCTGCACGAAAGAAATTCAATGCCGTTTCATCGTCCGGTGATGACGAATTGGATAGGTCTATAACAATATCTGTCCCTACAAGTGCATTTGCCAAGCCTTCGCCTGATACAATGTTTATACCTTTAGATGGTGATCCGATGATCACTTCATGACCTGCTTCGGCCAATTTTCTGCTGACATCTTTACCGATGAGTCCCGTACCTCCTACCACTAAAATTTTCATAAGTGTCTAATTAATGTTATTCATGAAATTCGCGGACCGCGCTGTGCGATATATGACCTCTTGGAACAATATTACAAGGTTCATCAAGTCATTACAGGCTGAATCCGTTTTGCAGGTACAAACTAAAAAATTCCTTGGATGATGATCATCATCCAGAATTTAAAATTGAGATCATCCAGAGGAACTCAATCATATTCTGGGTGACTTGCAAAGCTTGGAGATATCACCATGATCGAGCGCTCTCGCCTAAGGCCAGGTGTTCTTTAGCCCGAATAGGACTCGAACCATTTTATCTCTGATCTGCAACTTTGCGCTACCAACTATTAACAATTCTATCCTGTTCTAGGCTAATTGATATTCTCTGGCTTATTTGGCATTATCTGATTTAGGATGAGGCAGTCGCAACTGCTGACTTACTATCAATTAGAAAAGTACAACATTAGACTTGAAGCGCTATTTTGATAGTATGCCGAATCTTTTAAGCTTCGCAAAATAGCTTGTAACAAATGTGGTAGCAGACCTGTTGTGTTTCAATAAAGCTGCAAATAGTCTGAAATATGATTTTGGAAAAACTAACGAAGATATTATCTCGAATACCACTCCATGGTAATATTGCAGTTATACTAATAGGTTCTTATTTTTCAGGCTACGCACAGCAAGCAGAGACCCAGGGGTGGTTGTTTCTAACCCATACCCAAAAGCTCAATCAAAACTTTGATATACTTTTTGATGCACAAACAAGATCCGCTGATAAATTTGACTACGCGAATACCTTGTTGTTGCGTACGGCGCTGAACTATAATTTTAATAGTGCGCACTCGTTCGCATTGGGTTATGCATATAAAAAAGATAGGGAAAGAATCGGAGGTATCTATGATTATACGAATGAGAACCGGACGTATGAACAATACCTCTATACTTTTAGGATTTCGAAAACAGAAATGATAGTACGGGGACGGCTCGAGCAACGGTGGGTCAAAAATGAAAGTAAAAATTTCTCACAACGTGCACGGATATTTATAAGCGGACAGATACCAATTTTTACAGACACAGGATTTTCAAATGGCATGTATGCAGGCGTCCAGAATGAGATTTTCTTAAATGTAACAAATAAGAAAAATGTCAACAAACGATTTTTTGATCAGAACCGAACTTTTCTCTCTTTAGGCTACCGCTGGAGCAAAGAGGTGGATACGGAAATAGGTTATATGTATTGGTATAAGCCTGAAAGCGAAGATACTTTTAGGCGCAATGTTATACAGTTACAAGTAACAACCAGTTTTTAAAGTTTAGCAATTGCCTTTCCTAAACCAACTTAATATTATTTGACAACACCCCTCCATCAAGCATCGCATAATATACATAGCTATAATATGTATTTAAGAGGTAAATAGATAACACTTATTATAAACGCATAATACAATAAGCCTGATTAGGACTCGAACCATCTACAAAACTGCTGCGAGTTGTTGTAAATTTAATATCAGATGGTTCGAAAAAAGTCCCATGGGGTTCACGAAGTCAGTGAGATCCCCATTGACTTTCTTCGAACCTCATTCTTCAGAATTTACAAAAATTCGCTAGGTAATTGTAGATGGTTTGAGTTCTTTCAAGGCTGCTTGCACTCCGACTGTTACTAGACAAATTTCAAACTATTTCTGAAACACTGGAAGAATTGAGAAGCTTAATGGTTCTGGCTGCTGCGAGATTTGCACTTGTGGCAAGAGAAAGATGTATCATGTTAATCATTCAGAACTGAACGTGTGCATAAAACTTTCTTATCCACTGCACGTCAACAACCGGAGCAAAATAATGTCGAAAACACGGCGACAACAGTTTAGACAGATTTATTTCGCATCAGCTTGCCTTCGGACGGCATAACCTACTTTGTCCTGAAAAATGACTAATTATCACAAATTGCAAAATTGTCGCAATAATTCCGTAAACGATGGAAACCTTATTATATGGATTCGCCATTGCGATAAAGGGACATCGGTCTTAGTTTTGTAACCGCAACAGTATTGTGAAATTGGTACAATGTAAAATTGCCAGCATCATGGCCAATAAATAAAATCAAAAAAGCTCCGAATAAATTCAGATAAATTGGTTGCCAGGCGGTCTAAATGAAGCGATAAATAACATGTACTAAGGGACCACTGAAGCAAAGTGTATAAGGCCATATATGTAATTGTAATATACGGCTTGGGCAGTATCCAAGCTTTGCGTTTCTAAAACTTTTCGGGCTATGTTGGTTGGGCGGCTTGAAAATATATTTTGTTTACACGGAATATATAATTATAATTGAGATGCCTAAACCAATATCACGATGGCTCATAAACTTTCAAGAATTGATATATTTAATTTCAAGTCAATTATTGACCATTCTTTTATTCTAAGTGATTATACGCCGTTGATTGGATATAATAATGCGGGTAAAACTAATTTAATTAAGGCGATTAAATGGTTATTACGCAAATCATCGTTAGCGAGCGATCACTTTTATGATTCAGAACAAGAGATAGTAATCATTGGGAAAATTGAAGGAATAACTGAAGAATTACTTCAAACATTATCTGCAAATCAAAGGAACAGTTTATTACCATTTGTTTATAACGAAAGCATTGAAATTAAGCGGGTACAGTTTAGGCCAGGGGACTCTGCAACTAATATTAGACTATTTATAAAAAATCCAAATGCAGAAAACGATGAGGATATATGGCGGGTGAACCCAAACGGAATAGATCAAGCCATTGCAAATTTATTTCCAGAACCCATACACATTGGAGCTATGGAAAATGCTGAAGAAGATGTAAGTAAATATAAAACCTCAAGCACAATCGGGAAATTGCTTGCCGAAATTATTGCTCCCATTGAGGAGCAACACGGAGCCAATGTACGTGAAGCTTTACAAGGCTTTCACTCCTTACTTGACGCAGAAGGTCCAAACAGAGCGCAAGAATTAATCGATTTCGATAGGGCAATGAATAATAAGATTGACGACTTCTTTCCTGATGTGAGTGTCAAATTACATATACCAACCCCTGAATTAAAGGAGGTCTTTAATAAAGGAACAATAAAAGTTTATGAAGGAAACGGCATTGGTAGAGATGTAGCATCATACGGACATGGTGCGCAAAGATCAATTCAGATGGCATTGATAAGACACCTAGCTGAAATAAAACGTGTAGCAAACAATCAAACAACACGAACATTGCTCTTGATTGACGAGCCCGAACTTTATCTACACCCCCAAGCAATTGAAGTAATTAAGGATGCTCTCAAAGAGTTGTCAAAGGAAGGATATCAAATTATATTTTCCACGCATACGGCGATGATGCTAACCCATGAAGATGTTGGAAATGCCTTATTAATTAGGAAGAGTAATGATGCAGGAACTTATTGTCGCTCTACCTTAAGAAATGCAATTGAAAGAATTGAGCAAGATGCACCAAGTCAACTTCAACTACTATTTTCACTTGGCAACGCAAGTCAAATTTTATTTTCTGAAAGGGTAATTCTAACTGAAGGACGAACAGAAGAAAAAGTACTACCTACTGTAGTTTATTCCATACTCGGTAAAACTCTTGGCTATCATAAGTGTGCATTGATAAAGCAGGGCGGAGTAGCAAATACACGAAAATGCCTATTAGTATTGCATGCTATGAACGTACCTGCAAAAGCAATTGTTGACTTAGATTACGCTTTTAGAAACAGCATTGTAGATGGTTTTTTAAACGAAGACGACACAGATATTTTCGCTGCAAAAGCTTTAATGCTTCAACTATCTCAACAAAACAATTTTAATCTTGCTATTGATGGATTTCCAGCTAAGGGAGGAGACTTAACTCCTTCTCAAGCATTTTCCTTATTCGCCACTAATTTACAAGGGCAAGAAATTGTCTCAAGATTGCATAACAAGTTAAAAGCCTTTAACATTTGGGTATGGAAAAGGGGGGCAATAGAAGACCATTTAGGGTTAGAGGGGAAATCTGAGGCTGTTTGGGCGACTTTTTGTAATCGGTGTAAAAATGAAGAATTGATTGATTTCATTTTAGATCATGCCGAGATTGTTAATTGTATTAACTGGGTAATAAACTAACCATATAGTGTCTAATTCAAGTAGAATTACTTTAAAGAACGAAGCTACAGGATTAAGAGTAGTATCACAAATTGTACAAGAATTTTGGGAGTGTGGGTGGCAACCTTATGAACACAGGAACGACAGAGGAATCGATGGTTTGGTCATTTTGAGAAAAAGGGGAATTGATTTGGGAATCAAGATGAATGTTCAAATCAAATGTGGCCCTAGTTACATAAGTTCAAAAGATGAAAACTTCATTTACATATCTATACACGATAGTCAATCCCTATTGCAGCATCTGGATTACTGGAAAATTCAAAGTGAACCAGTTATATTGATTTTCGTCAATCCTTGTATAGAATGTCGAGATAAATTTGGCAATTTATTGAAGGATAATTACGGGAAAGTCATTTGGAAAGAAAACCGAGCCAATGCTATTGCTTGGTGGGTTGACTTAAAAGCCGATGATCTTCTCAAAACAAATACAAAAACAATTGTAAAAATCAATAAAAAGAACAGATTTGGTGAACACTCTAAAGGCGAATTGATTCGTCTGTCTCAAAGGCAGGTGGGCCCTATAGGTCTGCAGTCAATTCGTGCGCACGCATCTAGTTTAGCTCTTTATAATTCAGTGTCTTTAAGGCAAGAAGCTAAACAGTTTTATAATCAATGGAAAATTAATCCTATAACATGCCAAGCTATAAATGAAGATGTAATCATCGCCCGTACAGGATGGAGGCACATACTTCACAAGAGAAGAACTAAAGAGAGAAGAATTATATCATTACGTTATTTAGGGTTTGCCAGAGACATAATAGCTAATGCCGAACAATCGTATTTACTAAGTCAATCTGAAGACTATTTGCAAACTGAGCAAAAAATTGGGTTAAGGGCTACCATCATAACAAGAAATAACGGCGAAATGAATGTACAGGTGATACTGCTCCGACGAATTAATAAGTCCACAGGAATAAGTCGCTGTTGGTTCTTTAGTGTGCATAACAGATGATAGATGCATTACCCTTGTTTCATTTACCTTTAAAGTGGTCAGACTTGAGTCGTGAAACTCTGAAATTAGCCGGACACGCACCTATCTATCTGCAACGCGTTGCTAATATAACACAGACTAATCCATTATCAAATAATTTGATGTCAAACAACAACCAAAATTGCTATAAATCATCTTCCTTTCTTTATTATTCCATTTTTTTATAAGTCTACACTGGATCGGATAAAATAATCAATCATCGCTTCGACGTACCTTATAGGATCTTAGAAGATCAATACGGCTTTAATAATTTCAAACAGAGCAGCGAAGCCTGCTGAGGCTTTTTGAAGAGCTATTGAGATACTTGTCTCATTCAGGATTCGCTATTATGAATTCGGTTTGTCCTTCAGCACATGTTATGTGGATTCGCCTGAGTGTATTTAAAATGGCCATTTCCTGTTCATCCTTTGCATCTTTTAATTTTTTATTTCACGCTCTACTGCCCTGAGATCGTCAAAGGATTTGGAAAACTCCCAAACTTTAGCACCAATTTTTGAACCGGTTACAGTAATGCTGTCTATACGTCCGGGGATTTTAACCGGTTATTGATAACGGCCTAATAATTTTTTGTCTTTGAATGTTACATCTATTGTGCCGAGATTCTTCCTGATATTATAGTATTCACCCTTTAAGCTTTTGATGTCAGGAAAATATTTTAACGATACCGTGCCACCATGTTGGTAAATCTGAGTGCTTGTGAGATTTGGCGCATTCGCAAATTGATAGGACAAAGTATAAAAACCGTCCTGCCCCTTTGTTATCAGTTCTGAATAGCTATATGAAGTTGATGTTTGCAAAGTGGTACCAAGATTTGCAAAATACCCATTGATTTTAACCTGAGACGCAGTTTGGCGAATTTCCAATACAATGTGCATCTGGAAACTTCCATTATAATCCGACTGCAATATACCTTCATATCTGCCACTAATGTTTGGCAAATTGACTAACCAACTAAATGCCCATGTTTTCCATAAATAGGTATCAATAAGCCACAAAATGACACCGACAATACCCAATACCCCAAATACATCCAGGTAATCGGAAATGGTTTTAATTTCTTCTTTAAATCTTCCTTCAATTAAAATATCAGCATACGGGTCGAACACTTTGATCAGAATATTGGCAACCACTATCAGGATTGCGACCAGTACGATAATTCCTTTAGTTTTGTAATACTTAAAATTCATAGGGATGATTTAGATTTTAAAATTGAAGATAATTCCACATCTGTACTAAGTATTTATTTACGTCAGCTCGGCTCCATTTGCGGTTACCGCTAAAAAGGTATAGCAACTCTGAAACCTCGCCCCAGTCGCTACATTGACTATCCTCTTTCGTGTTTTCAAATAAATAAATAATAGATTGGCGCAATCTTTCTGTCCACGTATCATCGTTATTAAAAATCCTATCAGGTACATTCCAAACTAAGCATTCCAATAGAAAGGATGTGATATTATCGCTTACAGCAACTTTATCATCAATCATTTTGTACCTTATCCGGCGATAAAGACGGGTGACTCTTTTAAATCGTTTTTGTGTCCGAGCATTCTTCGCTTTACCATTTTCTATATGTTGTAGAGGATAACAGATCACAGGAATGCCTTTGTCTGTAATGAATTTAGCGCCGACATGCAACGTTGTCCTACTGTCATGCCTATTGTATTTGAAAGTCGGAACTACATCGGTTACAACTCGTGTTGGCGACTCTTTTACTGTAATACACTTATCATTGCGAGTTATGTTCCCAACTCCAAATTTTCGGATTAGAGCGCTTTGGACTTCCGACTTAAAAGTCGCAAAAGAATAAGAACTGTCTTTATAGCCATAGTCTTCGGAGGTTTCACCGTTTGGCACATGTGTAAAAACTGTATCACTCAAGCGGACATTAACATCAATGTCACTGTTTAACCTAACATTAGTATCATTCGCATAAGAACCTTGAGCAAATATCTCTATACTTTTTTTCGACAATACGGGATCTTCTCTGATAGCTTCACGAACAAGCCGGAGCGAATTATCTAATTTATCTTGTTCGCTAGTACTAGGCGGCATGCGCCAGTTGTTAAATGTTTCTTCAGTAAATCTTGGCATCGTAACAGGTTGATTAAATTGTAGTTACCGCTACTCAAAACTTAGACCACTGAAAAAACATGTCGTCGGGTGGCAGTTTAAACGTAATTTAACTGACTTTTAGGCAGTTGTTAAAAGAGTTATTTGGACAACAGATGCTAATGATGCCGAAAACTAATGGCTGTAGATAGCAAATAATGTATCTTAAAAGCCTGACTAAACTATTTTCAAGAATTTGGGATCTGTTTTTCGAGCCATTCCCCGTTCTTTTTTAAATCCCAGCCCAGTACTATAAAGTTGATCATAAATATAATCGTCCTTAGGACTGAATCGATAAGTGCCCGTCTGCAACAAAATTCTTTTATGTGTAAGAAATTGGCCGGTGATTTGTCCTTCATCATTCACAATTAATTGTCCATGAAGGTTTCTACGCTGGTATAAAAACCTGTAAAAATCTTTTTCAGACATATTTAACTTGATTAGGCCCAATAGAAATATCTCTAAATCATCGATACAGACCGCCCATGGGAAATGATCATCATCATCGAACAAATCCAACATCATTTGCAAATCTGATTGCACATGACCGAATTTATGGTAGGTAACTATTAAAGTGTATATCTCTTTTATAACCTTTGGGTCGATAGTCTGTAGAACATTCATCTTTTTGTCGTAGACGTCAAAAGGCTTCCTGGCTATCAACTTTTCCTTAACACTGTAGGCTTGAACATATCCGTAGTCAATGGTTTCTTTGAAATCTTGCCAAATTCCGTTATAATCCTTATCAGGATCGTACATAGGCTCCCGTACTTTCCCTGCTTTTGCTTCAATAATTAAAGCAGTTTTTCCAGCTAATCTTAAAAGATCCCTTTCGCTACCCCCATGTTCTAAATAATAAGATGGCAATATTTTAACAGATTTATTCCAAGCGTAAAAGTCTCTGAAAATTTGTTCAACCTTGCGTTCCAAATATTTATCCCTAGCCTGAGTAATGCGGTTTTTGTTTTTTATAATCTCAGAACACTTTTTCTGAAGCAAGCCGGACATTGCGTTCAACAATACTCTATGGTCAACGACCAAATAATTACCATTCTTCAATTTATAGATCGGCTTTTTATACAACTGGTTCGGCTGACTGAAGAATAAAAAAGTTTCGTCACCTGATCTGCTAATAGTTATTTTATCCAATACCGTATCAACAAGTGCTTTCGAGCATTCATTGAGATCAGATACTGAAAAAAGGTTTACAATCGATGGATTTGCGACATACTCAAACATATCAATTGGGACGTCTAAAGTGGACCTCATAGCCTCATCAAAATTACTGCCACTGGATAACGCATTTAATATTTCAGTTCTAAACTCATCTTCATTCAGATTTTTTTTAGGTTGTTTTAAAAAACCTTATCCTTCTTTTGCTCAAATAATGCGTCGAGGCAATTATATAAATCTATTACATCACACACATTCCAGCCAAAAGAATTCTTTAATTCTAAATCAAAATTTTTGTAAAGCTCTTCAACTTTTTCAATGGCTTGCTCCTCAAAATGTAAAGGCCCAACATGGAAGAACGCAGTATATGTAAATGAGCCAATCTGCCTTCTTCTAAAGACTTCCTCGGCGTCCATTTTCTCAAAAAGAACTTCAGAGAATGGCTTTAGTTCGCCGTATTCGCATTTATGGATTTTCTCCATTTCAGCGAGCATAGAAATTAATTCAGGCCAGTCTTGGTTAAAGTCAAACGATATTTGCTCACTGGATTCATCGCCGAAGTAATATTAAGGTTGAATAAATAAAATAATTGCCTAAAAGGAGACACCAAGCCTTTTATAATCGAGGCATTCCAAGGTAGAGTGATCCCGGTAATAAAAGAAGTCATTTGACGAGCAAATCCATCGGATTCAAATCGCCCAACTTTACTTTTCAAAGCCCTTGCTATGCGCTCCAGGTTATCCATAATCTAAAAACTATATCTTTCCAAATCTTTGCAGTTTTTCAATTTTAAGCCGTTCAACTTCTTTATTCAAAATTTTTTCCAAGTCCGCAATTTTACGTACCTGTTTGACATAGTAGTTTTTGTGCAAGTAGGCTTGAGATCTGAAGTTACCATCTATCGGTCTTATTTTCAGAGCATCTGAAAAATCATATCTAACAGATAAGTAACTCTTAACGCCTTTAACCTCAAAATAATAAGATATGGTGATTTCTTCAAGTAATATTATCTCTTTAAAAAAGTCTTCTGATAACTCTCTTAACCCTTCAAGTTTTTTGCCTCTGAAAAGTATGATTAATTCCTTCTCGGTTCGGTCTTTGTAGATTTCAGGGATTTCTTTACTCTCGTCAAAAATATACTTCAACCCTTTTATATCCTGCCTTATAAATATATTACTACTATCAATGTTGTTAAAGCTCAACAAAAAATTAACCCTTTCTGTATTTGAAGTAAAGTCAGAAAATTTGATTTCTGTTGTTTGGTCTGCAATATGACCGTGTTCAAGCAGTTCTTCTTTAATAATAGTATTTATGCGATTAGCAATTATTTTAGCATCCTTAGAGTTTGTTTCGACGTTGTTTAGGATGAACCCTCCATTAATCTTCTGATATGTTATTTTAATAGGTTCCCAAATAGTATTTAAGGCAATATGTTTAGTCGGGTCTTTTTTCTCTACATGTGATGAAAAAACAAAAAGTCCCGGCTGATCCGGATCGGGCGCAAATACCACCGGGCTATTTAATTTTGCTTGTAGTCCATGCGTAATGTTTTCAAAGTTTGGCCTGATTTGGTTAAATATTTCTGATATAGGTGTTTCGGTTATTGTTGGCAAGAAGTAGGGAATGCTGCTAACCGGTCGTTCCTTTACATTTATTAAGTTAATGAAATTTTCTAACTCGATAGGACTAAACAACAAGCTAACCATCAAATCCATAAGCTTACGTTTATCCGCATTTTTTAGAAATATTCCTTTATGAGATAAGAATATTTTTAAATCCTGTGCGCCAATCTTATCAGTATTCAATATTGGTTTAAGAATGTCTCCGTACGGTAGCTGCTCTTTAAAAATAGGGTTTATCCTTAGTTGCCCCTCTGATTGAATAGCCTCTATTGTCGCCGACAGGTCGGCCGTATTAGGTATGGACAAATCCGCAATCTGGGATGTTTCTACAAACAGTGATTTTTTAACACTTACTTTATCTAATATATCATTGTTGTCAAAAGATTGTAGGACATCCAATACTTCGTTCTGAAAATCCATTGAGTAATCGCTAAAATAAACGATATACTCATTAGCCAATCCGCTGGTTAAACGAATGAGAAACCATATGATTTTTTTTAAATTTTCTTTGTTGTATGGGTCGGAGCAGAACAAAAGCACACTAATCTTTTCACTGTTTTCCTTTATGATTGGGAGAATGTTAGTATTAATGTATTCCGGTGGTAATTGGCTGCCCCGTTTTCCTATTTTATTAAAAGAAGAGTTAAACTCGGTTATTGGATAGAGAAATTTAACTGGTAAATCTTCCCTATAGTTTTTTGCGGTTACTATTGAACTGATTATAAAGTTTGCCTTCGCATTATCAACTAAAAAGTAATGCTGATCAAATTCCAAATACTCATTTCTAAATACTTCCTTATTCTGATAGATAAAGTCTTTATTGATATCGTCGTTGTCGGTTGAAATCCAAAAGAGGATATTGAAAATCCCATTAACCTTCTCAGAATCGATCTTTCTTTTAGCTTTAAAGTCCTCAGTAATAATATTTGTGACTTTTATAAACTTTCTTATTTCTGCCCGTGCGCTTTCTGGGTACTTATAATCATGCAGTGAATTAATAAAGATGTGGTTTGTCGTACTGTCTTTTAGTTTGCTGTCAAATGTAATATAGTAGTCTACCGTAGCGGTTTCATTACTTACCTGTTTGTCATCAAAGTAATCCAGGGATAAATCTTTACTAAAATGTTGCCAGCCTATCAGCTTTAAAAAGTTTGTCGTTATAACCTGTTCAAGGGTCAAGACAGGCTCTTCACTATCAAAACCAGTAAATTGAACAAATGGATTTTTACTTACATGCTTTTCGATAGCGGTAAGCCAATTTAACAGGACATTATCAAAATCTTCTTTAGTAATAGTTTTACCGAAGATCGAATCATGCCCAAATTTGAAATTTAAGCTATTGACCAGTATTTGTTTAATGGTTGCTTGGAGTTTACTGCGATTTTTCTTCTCATAAAACTCATCGAGTTTTACGATTGAATTAGAGAGTAGTAAATCAAAATCCAACGGCTTTTTAACGATTTTAACACCATCGATATCATCAGTTTCATTCAATTTGGTATCTGTATGGCCGATGCAAATGAGTTCATAGCGATCCGCCAATGTGTCAGTTTTAAGTTCAGCTACCCATTTTTTGGCTGAAGCAAAGCCAATAGTATTCTGTGATGATTTGACTTGAACTAATTTTTTTTCACCATTAGTCAATTCCCATTTTATGTCAACTTTTTCAGATTCGTCATTAGGCTCGATTGTAACAGTTTGCCAATTTGACGATTGAGAAAGACTGTCTAAAACTGTAATTATTGTTTGCAAGAGATACCCTCGCATACCATGTTGACCACCCATAATTTGTAAAAAGGTTTAAAGCGTTGATAAAGCTGAAATATAATAAATATTTAAGAAATATATTATTACATAATTGGCATCAAAGGGATTTCTGGATTGAAGTTCTTATAGACGTTAGGTTCCTTTGCGGGTATGATTGCTCCATATAATATACTTTCAACTCTAAGTAATTCAAAGCAAAGCAAGCCATGTTTTGGGCAGTCCAAAACGTCTTGTTGGGACACCCGAACCCGATATACTTCACTTTGTTCAGCATATTAAAAGCAGCGATGCAATAATGATGTAATTGTTGAATAGAAAATCTTTCGGTACTACCGAAAAACTCTGATTTTGGTCGTTGAACTTTGCATTTAAATAGTGCATGGTATGGCAAGGCCTAAGATATTACAGGATAAAAAGCGCGTTTTCAAAATAACCATTCGGTTAAATGATACTGAGCGGCTTCAGGTGCAGCAATCTGCACGGGCTGCCGGTCTTTCCAATTATCTGTTCGTCAGGGATAAGGTTCTGAAAGGGCGTGTTCCCGAACCTAAAATGGCACGTATCGACATCAATGTATATGTTGAACTCAAAAAGATCGGCACCAATATCAACCAGCTTGCCAGGCATGCCAATTCCGGTAAATTTCCTTACGGGATCAATAAGGCTTTGCGCGAGCTATCAGAACAGCAGCAATTCATTATTAAACTCTTGCTCAATGATAGCCAGTCAAAAGATCGGTAAAAGCTTTATGGGAGCCTTGCAGTACAATTGGAAAAAGATGAACCATCCCGATAAGGACAAAAGGGCGGTAATGCTCGATACCAATTTCGCTTCAGCTGATTTGCGCATTATCAAACAGGAAGTGGATCTGGTACGCCAATTCAGACCGGGTTTAAACCGGTACGTATACCATACCAGCCTGAATTTTGCAAAAGAAGACCAATTAAGCAATGCTCAGCTGGTGGAGATTGCCCATGAATACTTACAGAAAAGCGGCTACGACAATAACCAGTATTTTATATTCAGGCATAATGATGCCGATCATTTACACATCCATTTGCTGGTTAACCGTATCCGCTTTGACGGCAGCGTGGTTTCCGACAGTCAGAACTTTAAAAAGAGTGAAGCTATATTAAGACAATTGGAGGATCAGTATAATCTCGTAGCAGTAGAGCCGGATAACAAACTATCACCTCAACGAAGTATCGGTATAACCAGTAAAGTAAACAACAGTGTAACTGGAAAGCGTTACCTGAAAGCACCGACCAAGGGCGAACTGGAAATGATGGATCGTACAGGCATAGTTTCTGAAAAGCTATTGCTTCAGGAGAAGTTAAATTTACTGTTGCCATCCAGCCGTATGACTATTCAGGATTTTATAAAGCGGTGTGAACGGCATGGCATCTTTTTACTTTTTAACCAGGCCTCCACAGGCAGGGTGAGCGGCATCACCTATTTTCATCATGATTTCAAGATACGGGGACAGGCATTAGGCAACCGGTTTAAGTGGAGCGAAATCCTTAAACGCATAGACTATGAACAAAGCAGAGACAGCGCGGCGATTAGCGCAGCAAACGATAGAACAAGAGCAAAGTACGACGAGCGACCAGCAACAGTCGGAACTGGACACCTCCCTACAGGATTTCCTGCAAACGATCATAAACCTCACGGAAAAGACAGCCGTCAATCTACCCCTGCTCAGGGAGATCATACAGCGGCAGGAAGCAATAGAGAAGGAATTGAAAAGCAACAAAGCAAACCACAGGGTGCTGATCTACCTCATCATGCTGACGGGGATATTGAATATGATCGGCTGGATACTGTTTTAGATGTTCAGATCAGCGATGATGTGGACGATGAGGCTGTTTATGGCAGGAACAGACGAAAAGACGATAAAGCAAGGACGAACAGGCGATAATAACCGGATTACAGCTATCGTTAGGTAAATAAAGAATTAGTAAATTTGAAATAATTAGAACATGCAGCATGGAAGTCGTATTGGATCAACAACAAAAACCGCAGGGCGTTTTTCTTCCGCTCGATGATTGGGAGCAGTTAAAACATGTTATCAACCGGGCAAGTGATCTTTACAAATTGATGGATGATCTGACCCATCCCGATATTTTTGAGATGGATGCCCATGCATTTGCAGGATACGTAGCGCCAATTGCCCAGGATGCTGTTCATAAGGCCTTAGATCAGGGCCTCTATTTTTCTTATCCATCGGGAAATGAAGATCTGCCTTCTACGTTCATCCACGAATATAAAAACGGGAAAAAGGTATTGGTCAAAATCGACACCCAAACAGGGAAAGAACATTTCTTAAAAAATCTTTAGGCCCGTATGTTACATTTTACGGTTATAGCCGGACCAAACGGCGCCGGTAAAAGCACCTTTTCCGCCCATTTTTCAAGGCCGGGCACGCTGATATTTGATCCTGATAAAGAAAAGGCAAGGATAGAAAAGGCGTACCCGGATATATCCGAAGAAGCCGTTCAAACGGCGATTACAAGAAAATATGACGGCTATGAGTTACGGGCTATCGGTGACAAAAAGCACTTGACTGTTGAAACGAATTTAAGAAATGCCTTTTTGGGGGAACGTGCCGTGTGGTTTCGGGAAGAAGCAAAATATAACACAAGATTAATTTTTATGATGCTGCCCGATATCGAATCTTCAATGGATCGGGTTAACTTGCGCGTTAAGCAGAAAGGCCATTTTGTAGATTCTGATAATATTAAGCAAAACTTTGAGATGAGCAGAGAAAATCTGCTTAGTACCGCAGGCATGTTCAATGAAGTTATGCTGGTATGCGCTGCTTCTGCTTATGGCATTATCTCCAGACCCGAGCTTCTGCTAACGATAAAAAACCAACGGATCAGCGAAATGGCTGCAACAATACCCGATTGGGCAGCCGATGTGGTATCCGGCGTTATTAAACTGGCGACAGCGGTCGGCGATGATACCTCGTATAATCGTAAGCGGAGCAGGTAAATCATTAAAGCGCTCTGACCCCCGGGATCGTTACATTGTCACACCTTTCAATAGGCGTTAAGAAAAGTTATTAATACTAACTTTGCAGTTCGATGCAGGCCAGACCTTGGTTGCCTATAAAGCGCTATCGATGCCAGCACTGCTTGCCGTAACCTTTGGAAGATAGGTTGACAACCCTATTGTTTGGACTTTCGCAGCTCGTTTTTTTCACGTTCACTTTGTAATAAACGTTCTAACAAAGCTACCTTTTCATCATAAAGCTGAACAATTTTTTCAATTGGATTAAAATTGTAATTGATGTTATGAGCAGCGTTATCGTAGTTATTTTGGATATTATAGATTGCCTTTTCCTCATCAAAGTTTTTAATCGCTTCAACCGGTACTTTCAATATAGCAGCGACTTGCGCTAATATATCGTCTTCAATTGTTTCCTTGGCTTCAAGCAACGAGACCCTTTTTTGACTCCACTCCTCGCCAAGTTCAATGGCAAGGGCTTCCTGTTTGAGGCCAAGCATTTCACGAAACCGCTTTACATTGCGGCCATGATGAATATTGGGTCTTTCTGTCGTTGTGCTCATAAGTATTCTGTAAGGCTGTAAAACAAAGATAATAATTTACACGGACACTTGATAAAGCCATTTAAAAGCGGCATTCAGGTATAATTTATACTATGCATTTTCTGCTATAGAACGCTGCTGAATTGGATAGAAACCGGTGGTGCCGGTCTTTTGAATTGCCGGTTAATGGTGGCCGGTAATAACTTATCGGCTTATGTATTGCGGCACTTTTGCACCCTGGGATCATTATCCAAAAAACCTGCGCTTTTCGGAAGTACAATATCCATTATCCGTCCTCATCGATTTTTTCAGTTGGGACTGGCCATTAGAAATACGGAAGAATCTAAAGCACTGGCGGCACTTTGTTATCAACCATGAATTATACAAACACCAACATTATGAACCCGGCGACCTGCTGCATTTCCATGAGATGCATGTTAAATTGCTGGAAGCGCTGTATTTACTTTTACTCGAGCACCAGGCGAGCCGGTACTCGCTTTCGGAAAAGAAAATGCTACTTGAGGATCAACTGGAAGTGGAAAGAAAGGAAAGGCTCTACTTCCCGGAAAACTTGTCGAAGGAGGAACTACTTGATCCTTATAGCGTTTTACAGGAAGCTTTCAGCAAGATCAATCCGCAGGCCTTTCGGGACTATTTGCAGGATTGGGTGCATGCCGCGCTGGTTACTCCTGCCGTTGATACAGCTATGGAACCGGGTGAGATTATCACCGTATATGAATTATTGAAAAGGCTATATTCTGCCGCCTGGCTGATCCATCAAAGGGAAACAGACCAGCCTTACCTAAATAAAGCGCCGGATGTTATATCAAGTAATAACAACCTGCCGCAAATAGCAACAATGGCTGCCACCAATCCATTGCATACTATTGCGCCTGACCTTACCAAAGCGCAAGAACTGGGACTAGAAGAAGTGCGAAAACTGATTGTAAGCAAGGAGCCAACCGTGCGTTTGATCTACCTTCTGGGTACGCACGATAGTCCGTTTACCTATTACCTCGTGATCCTGGTGGATAATAGCGACCGCTCAACGGAATATGAACTCAGCAACAGGATCGAGGATCTTTGCCGCTTCCTGGTTTCGGTATGCGCCATCGTTCATAAGGTAAGCGGTGCACGATCAGGGATATTAAAAGGCAAACGCTTCTGGAACTTTGCTTTGCATCAGGGTATAGAAGTTTACAGGGCTTCGGAACTGGAACTGCCCAAAATTTCACCGGTTACAGATTCGGTATGGCAAGAGCGAGCCAGGCGGAATTGGGATCGCTGGGGTAAACAGGCACAAGCTTTTCTAAAAACAGCCGGGCATTGCATATGTGATGAAAATTATGGGCTTGCGATATTTCTTCTACACCAGGCGGCAGAAAGTGGACTGATCGCGATAACCAAAATATTATCGGGTTACCGGTTCACGGTGCATAATATATCAAGGATGCTCAGGTTCACGTTGCTCTTTACAGAGGATATCAGGAATGTGTTCGAACTGGATACGGAAGCAGGTTTACAGTCCTTCTCTTTATTGCAGAATGGATATACTGATGCAAGGTACAGGAATGGTTTTAAGCCGGATAGGGTATCTGTTGAAATAGCACAGCAACAGATAGAAGTTCTATTATCTGTCTTAGAACATGTATATCTCCGGTTTTTAAGCGAACCTGACAGCGAAGGAGCGCATGGTTAAAACAATCCTTGGCAGTGTAGTTAAATTTGTTGTAAGCTATTAAGTTGGCATGCATTCATGATTTGTGAGATGCGGGTGCGGCAAGCGATCAATGCCATCGCGTTATCACGCCTGTTATTGATCGCCAGCCTCCCCGCCATTCAGGTCGGCTGCTCGTACCTCGCTGACAACCTGCATTAATATCTTATAAAGGATTCCGGGTCGCATTACATCGCAGTCACAAAATTAGCACCGCAGGAAAGCCGTCAAGAGTATATAAATGGTGCAGATTGGTTTGTTTTTCTGGCTGCACCACTCTTGACAGCTTTTCTGCTTACTGCTGCCGGTTGTTTAAGCGTGGTAATGAATTCGAATATTTATTTACCTTTTCCGTCAAATATTTTCATAATATCTTCGTACTTGTAATAGATGATCCCACCTATTTTAGTAAAGGGCAAGGTGCCGTTTTCCCGCAGGTTTTGAAGTGTTCCCGGTGATATTTTAAGCAGATTCTTAACTTGGTAGCTTTTGAGCAACTTTCGTGGCTCCTGCTGCCCGGATCTGCCCGAAAGCAGGGCTTCAATGTCTGATAATAATTTTATCCTGAATTCGATCAGGTCTTCCTTGGTGATGATTTCTGCCGCCATAAAATTTCTATTGTTTCAGCACAAAATTGATCGGTACGGAATACTTTTTATCAGTAGTTTTTCGGTAGTACCGAAAATTAAATGGCTTTAAATATTGGGCTACGCCTTTACGACTGGGCAGATAGCTTTAACCGCAAAGCCTGCATATCCGAACTGATCTTGTTTTCCAACACCTTCGCGTAGATCTGGGTGGTCGCAATTTTGGTATGTCCGAGGATTTTACTCACAGTTTCAATGGGCACACCGTTGGATAAGGTTACTGTCGTGGCAAATGTATGTCGCGCCAGGTGAAACGTGATGGATTTATTGATGCCGCATAGGTCTGCGATTTCCTTCAGATAGCTGTTGACTTTTTGGTTAGATATGACCGGGAACAACCGGTCGGCCGCAAGGGCACGTTCGTTGCCTTGGTAACTCACCAGGATTTCCAATGCTTTTGGCAGCAAAGGTGTACTCACCGACGTTTCTGTTTTTTGTCTGCTGGTCTTGATCCAGTATTCTCCGTCATTGCCCTGTACCAGGTTGTCCTGCGTAAGGTTGATCAGATCTACATATGCCAGGCCCGTGTAGCAACTGAACACAAACAGATCCCTGATCAGTCCCAGCCTGGGTATATTGAATATTTTATTTTCAATGGCAGAGAGCTCGGGTAAAGAAAGACATTCCCGGTTAACCTTTTTGGCTTTTATGGAATATTTGACAAATGGGTTCTTTTCCAGCCACTCTAACTTTACAGCAAGGCCTATCATCTTTTTTATCCGCACCATATGTTTCACGACGCCGTTGGTCTGAATTGGTTTTTGATGGCCGACTGGCTTATGGTTGTAAAGAAACGTTTCGAAATCATGAATGAATTTATAATTCAGTTCATGCAGAAAAATATCACCCTTTTTAAAATGTGCCTTTAAAAATTTAGTGAGATATCGTTGTGTTACAAAATAGTGTTTTAGCGTGATCGGCTTAATGGTGGACAACGACGTTTCGTTATGGTAGGCAAATAGGTCACTGAGCTTGTGAACCTGGACGTCGGCATTGAAGTATACGTCCTTAACAGCGTCTGCTGTTAAATAAACGCCTTTAAGCTGCATCTGCTGATAGATATTACTCAGAGAGCGCCGTACTTCCTCCAGGTACGTATTAATCGATCTGATGTCATCTTTGGTGCCTTTCGCGGCACCCTTTCGGTTATCCCAGTTCTTTAAATCCACATATTGCTTAACGGCAAAGAAGCACTTCTTCCTGTTAACGGTTATACAGGCATAAATCGGTAATTTGCCATTCTTTTCTTTGTCTGCTCTGGCTGTAAAATGTATGCCAAATGATTGTGTTGTTTTCATAAACTCCTGATTACTATTAAAATGCTTTAAAATAACCTGTTTTCAGGTATTCATTTCACATCTAAAACGGTTCAAAAACAATCAAAAACATTCATTTTTAATCGTTTTTTATTTGACGTAACCAACTGTAAAACAATTAATTACATCACTTTTGAACACCTCAAATGTAAAAACTAAAAACAGGTAGTCGGATAGGTAACCTAAACTTTGAAATTCTTTGATATAATTTGGAAGGCTTAAAAACATAAAAGCCTGTAAATCATACGATTTACAGGCTTTTGGAGAACTTTGAATTCCGTTCTGGTGGGAGTTACTGGGTTCGAACCAGTGACCCTCTGCTTGTAAGGCAGATGCTCTGAACCAGCTGAGCTAAACTCCCTTTTGCTAACTTCTAAACCCGTGGGCTTTTTTGAAGTTGTGTCCCCGTGTTTGGGTGTGCAAATATAGAAAGCTTATTTAAATCTTCAAAAAATATTTTACTTTATTTATAAGCTACTGATTTTAAGGGCGAAAAATTTAAACCAGCTTTCAAAAATACACTTTCAGCTTATAAACGGGCATAAATTGCCCATAAAAAAGTTTACATGGCTACATCATGACCCTTATTGGGGCGTGGGTCTTCGGGCAATATCTCCATATCGGGGTAATCAATATAGTCGGCATACCATTGTAAAGCGCCAACTACGTCGAGCGCGTCCTCGGCCATTATGTCGATGGTTTCAAAGGCATACAGCTTGCTATGGGCATAGCCATACAGCTGTATCTCATTGCTACTTGGTGTAAACCTGTCATGGTTAAGGCAATACACCCGTACTTTGAGTGCAGTATCCCTTGAGTGGATAACATCCCTGCAAGGGTCTTTCGGATCGGTTGCTAACAGATACACGTTGTGTTCCATAAGTTTTATAACAACACTATTTGTGTATAGTTTCAATTATTTTGGCCGGCATTATTTAGCCAGTTCTTCTTCCAGCCGTTCTACCGATAACGATATGCCATCAATAATATGGGTAGCCTGTTCGTAAAAGCTTTCACGTTCGGCCAGTTTTGAGGTGATAAACTCCACCAGTTCGTCGCCTTTTTTACCTTGCAGTACAGGGCGTTCGGTTTTACTACCCTCCAGGCGCTGGGCTAAGGTTTTAGGCGATAGTTTAATGTAGGCTGTTTTTCCGTTAGCGTTCATCCATTCCATATTATCAAAAAAACATGGCAGGCCACCTCCGGTTGATATAATGGCGTCGGCAGGGTATTCGGTTTGTTTTAGCAGGTCTGATTCTAACTGGCGAAATGCATCTTCACCAAAGCTCGAAAAATACTCGGCCACGCCCATGCCTGCTTTTTCTTCCAGCAGATGGTCGAGGTCGACAAAATGGCAATTAAGGTGCGTAGCCAGTTTGCGGCCCCAAGTGGTTTTGCCGCAGCCCATAAAACCTACAAAAAATATACGGCCAAAACCTTTGGCAACTTGCAGTTCGTTAGTATCAGACATTTATCAGTAAACAGGTTTAAACAAAAAACAGATCAGGCTAATTTAACACGCGGATCAATCCAAACATAAATTATATCAACCAATATATTGATCATCACAAAAATACCGGCAATAAATAATATAGAACCCATGATCACCGGAAAATCCGACATTTCCAGGGCATCTACCGTGGCTTTGCCAAGCCCGTTGTAGCCAAACACATATTCCACAAAGAACGAACCCGCCATCAACGAAGCGAACCAATTGGCAATCGCTGTAATTACCGGGTTAAGCGCGTTCTTTAAGGCATGCCTATAGACCACGGCGTTTCTGCTGAGGCCTTTGGCACGGGCAGTGCGGATATAATCCTGCGACAACACATCCAGCATAGCGTTTCGCGTGAGCTGCACAATTATAGCCAGCGGACGCAAGCCCAGCGTAAGCATCGGTAATATCAGGTTCTTCAGCGTAAGCACCTCTCCCCTGAAAGGATCATAACGATACAAACTGCCCGACATGTTCAGCCCTGTTTGCGCACTCCATATATAACCAAACAGCCAGGCTATTATAATACCCGCGAAAAACGAGGGCGCCGAGATCCCCAGTGTTGACAGGCTGATGCATAACTTATCAATCCAGGTGTTTTGATTTAACGCGCTCACTATGCCCAGCAATACGCCCACAGTAATGGCGAACAGCATGGCCGTGGTGGCGAGTATCAGCGTATTGGGCACTACCTCTAACAGCAGCGTGGCAACATCTTTATGGGTTTGGTACGAGCGGCGCAGATAAGGCCATTTTAAAGCCAGCAATTTATTGCCCCATACGGGGAACAGCCCAGCGTAATGATAACGCTGCTGCTCATCGGCAGTATTGGCATGTATGCCTATCGGCGAAAGATCATTAAGATAGTATATAAATTGTACAGGCACGGGTCTATCCAACCCAAACTCCTTGCGCACGGCTTCTAACGATTGTACATCAGCCCGCTGCCCCTGCGTCATCCGGGCCGGGTCGACAGGCAGAATATTGAACAGAAAAAACACCACTACCACAACGCCCAGCATTACTGCCAGTCCGTAACCGGTTTTGCGGAGCAGGTATTTGATCATGTTTTTATTGGGCGAAGTATTTTTTTACCAGTTCATCATAAGTAGGCACCGTATGGTAATGCCACTTATTTATCACTGTACCGTTCTTCAGCAATATTACACCCGGGTTAGCGCGTACCATGCTTTTCAGCGGCACTTCATCAGCATAAAATATTTCGCTGAACAGCTTTAGCCTTTTACTATAAGCTTCGGCGTTTTGTGCCGATGCCGATGTAAGCAATACTGTACGTACATTATAATTTTCGGTAAGGTTAAGGGCGATGGCATTAATTTTTGCCATGGCGGCCTCATCGCTATGATCGAGGTTGTAGGCCACTATCATCACGTTATAAAACGGGTTGGTCAGCAGTTCCTGTGTATAATCATTCCCCTGCGCATCTTGTATACTAAGATCCTGTATTTTAGGGGTGAAGCCTTTCTTAACAAGACGACTTACCGGGTCACCTACTACTTCCCAATTATCATCTTTCCAGATACCGGTTTTCATGTACTCCTTATCGGTCATCACTTTAGTGGCACCGGTAGCTTTATTTTTAAGGTGATACGTCTGTTCGTATTCGTCGGGCTTGGCACCCGGCGGGGTCTTCATTTCGTTAGGGATATTGTTACCTATTTTATAAGGCAGAAAATCCAGCACGGGTAAAAAGTTATAAGTATACACACCCACACCAACCGAAATCACCGCGGCCACAACCAGGGCCACATCACCTGCCTTTTTATTTAATACCGGTTTCAGGCTGTTTTTATTGAAGAACAGCACCAGCGTTAACAACAGCAATACCAAATCTTTACTGAACGATTGCCATGGCGTAAGCGGAATAGCATCGCCGAAGCAACCGCAGGTACGCACCACCTCAAAATAGGCAGAATAAAATGTAAGGAAGGCAAAAAAGATGATGAGCAAAAGCAAGCCCCAAACTACCAGTTTAGCACGAGCGCCAATCAGCAGGGCAAAACCCAGCAGCATTTCGAGCGCGCATAAAAATATGGCTATGGCCAAAGCGTAACCGTTCAGGAACATGGTATGGAACACCTCAAAATACTCCACCAGTTTATACGAAAACCCAAGCGGGTCATTCGCTTTTATAAGGCCCGAGAAGATAAACAACAAGCCTACAAATATCCGGCAAAACCAAACTACAGCATTTTTCATTTCACCCCCAGTTTTATTAACGCGAAAACGGCATAGTTCAGCATATCCTGGTAATTGGCCTTCACACCTTCAGATGCTACGGTTTGTCCCTGGTTATCTTCAATCTGCTTAACACGCAATAGCTTCATCAATATCAAATCGGTTAATGAACTGATACGCATATCGCGCCAGGCCTCACCGTAATCGTGGTTTTTGGCAAACATCAATTCCTTGGTTTCGGTTACCTTTTCGTCGAAATAAATGCTCACCTGGTCGGCAGGCAGTTCAAGCGGGGTATCAGCTTCGCAATCCAGTTGCAGCATGGCTATCACACAGTAATTCACAATGCCTATGTATTCGCCGGTAATATCATCGCCTACCTTTGATACCTTTTTTTCTTCGAGCGTACGGATGCGCTGGGCCTTTATAAAAATTTGATCGGTAATGGATGAGATGCGTAATATGCGCCAGGCAGTGCCGTAATCGCGGGTTTTTTTAATGAATAAACCTTTACATACGTTTATTACTGCTTCGTATTCTGCTGCTGTATTGGCCAAGGTAGATGAATTTGTTATATTTTTGCTGATAGTTCCCAAAGGAACAAAAACTAATGGCTAAAGATACGTTTTTTCATAAAAAGGCAACCCTGAATGCAGGCGGTAAACTTATTGACCTGAGCAGCCCGAAGGTAATGGGCATTATTAACGTTACCCCCGATTCATTTTTTGCCGACAGCCGCAAGCCCGCCGTGGCCGATGCCGTGCAACAAGCCGCACAAATGCTAACCAATGGCGCTACCTTCTTAGACATCGGCGCGTATTCATCCCGTCCCGGTGCCGAAGATATCAGCATACAGCAGGAAATTGACCGGTTGATACCTGTTGTAGAAGGCATTGTTACCGCTTACCCGGATGCAGTGCTTTCTATAGATACCTTTCGCGCCGGTGTAGCCGAAGCCGCCATTAAAGCAGGCGCGCATATTATTAATGATATAGCCGGAGGCCAGTTAGATACCGATATGTTTGCCACCGTGGCCCGTCTGCAAGTACCCTATATATTGATGCACATGCGCGGCACTCCCCAAACCATGACTCAATTAACCGATTATACGTATGTGTTCAGTGAGGTGTTCGACTACTTTGTTACCAAATACCACGAGCTAAAGCAATTAGGCGTGCACGATGTAATACTCGATCCCGGATTTGGGTTTGCAAAAAAAGCCGAACAGAGCTACGAGCTAATGCGCCGTCTTCAGGATTTCGCGCCATTAGCGTTGCCTGTACTGGTTGGTATTTCCCGCAAAAAAATGATCTATAACTTTTTAGATACCACCCCGGCCGAAGCGCTTAACGGCACTACCGTTTTAAACACCATAGCGTTAAGTAAAGGCGCTGCTATTTTACGTGTACACGATGTAAAGGCAGCGGTTGAGGCAGTAAAGTTGTGGGAAGTGTGCGGATAAAACATTCTTACTTATGTTACTTTGTATTTAATCTATCAACTGTTTTAAGTAATACGTCTGAATAATTAAAGATTTCGTCAATTGCGTTGAGCTCGTATTTTGTTTCTTTTTTATTTTCGTCAAGTACAGCAAATACCTTCTTATTATTAAAATATAAGCGACAAATTGTTTTTCTGTTGTTATCGTCTAATAAGATGGCAAAGTAAGATTGAGCATCCCGATAGGTTATTCTTTTAGCATCAATAGTTTGTCGCAGTATTGATTTTACTATGTAGAAACCTTCCAGTTCTTCTTCAGTAGTTACAATATTCGAAACCGGATTTTCCTGTGCTTCTTCAATTTTAATAGCCTCTTCTACATCTTTCTGCTTTTCCTGGTTTAATGCCGACTTTAAACGGTCACTAATTGTATCGTTAATTAATTGCGCAAACGATCTTTTAACTATCGGAACAAACTGTTCTTTGATTTTGGCAGTTAGCACTCCCGGATAAACCTGCTTTGTAAAAAATGCAACGAAGTTTTCAGAAGGATTGTTTATTTCTTTATTAAGTATCCCTTTTAATTCGTTAAGATATTTAAGCTCGCTTGCTGTATTTGTAATATTATCTACATCAAAATAAGACTTATGAAATTTCTTAAGTTCTGCAATTTCAACTTCTTTTATCTCACTTAGTTTGAATTCAAAAAATGGTGTTGTATCCATTTTATTTTTCTCCACTAAATCTGTGTAGAAACGATATGTCATTCCATTTGACAGTAACCCAAACTTGGCTTTAGTAGTATGAAAATACCTGAACAGTTGCGAATTATGTGGGTCAAGATTTTCAAGATGGTGCTTACACTCAACCAGTATTGCCGGTTCGCCGTCTTTCATTATTGCATAATCAACCTTTTCCCCTTTTTTAATACCAATATCAGCAATAAACTCCGGGTTAACTTCAAATGGGTTAAATACATCATATCCCATTATTTGTATAAAGGGCATTATCAATGCATTTTTTGTGGCTTCCTCTGTTTGAATTTGCGGCAGCATTTTTTCAGCACGGGCGGCAAGCTGCATTATTTGGTCTTTAAAGTCCATACGATAACTGTGTTAGGTTTAATCGGTTAGTAACAAGACATTTGCGCTTGCTAATAAATATCTATTATCGATATTCTTTTTATTTAAACCTATAATTATCCTGTTCTTTATCTGAACAGACAGTTAACAGCAGTATTTAATTAGAAATATGGCCTCCAGCCAGCGAATCTTTAAGAACCCACCGCTTCCATAATCCGCAAAAGCGAATCCAGATACTCGCGGTTATTGGCCAAGCGGGGCACCTTGTTTTGGCCGCCCAGCTTGCCTTTTTCTTTCATCCAATAAAAGAAGGTATTTTCGGGGGCACGGTGTATTACAGGGCGGCGCAGCGCCATGTCTTTAAAGCGCTTGGCATCGTAGTCGGAGTTTATTTTGCGCAGCGTTTCGTCGAGTATGTCAACAAAGCGCTCAAATTCGGCAGGTTTTTTAACAAATTCAATGATCCACTCGTGGGCACCGCAGCTTTTGGCATCAAAATAAACCGGCCCTGCCGTATAATCGCGGATAATTGCCCCGGTATTTTTGCAGGCCTCTTCTAAGGCGCGTTCGGCATTATCGATGATCACTTCTTCGCCAAAGGCGTTAATGTAATGCTTGGTACGCCCGGTGATCTGTATCCGGAACGGCGAGAGGTTAGTAAACCTGATGGTATCGCCTATCATATACCGCCATAACCCTGCATTGGTACTTATAATGAGGGCGTAGTTCTTATCCAGCTCTACTTCATCAAGCGTAAGCGTGTGCGGATTTTCATCGTGCAGGTGTTCAACCGGTAAAAACTCGTAGATAATGCCGTAATCAAGCATCAGCAGCATTTCGCCCGGCTCTTCCAAATCCTGTATCCCGAAATAGCCCTCGGAGGCATTGTAGTTTTCGAGGTAGTACATATTATCCGTTGGGATCAGTTTTTTAAACTGCTCTCGGTACGGACTAAAATTTACCGCCCCATGAAAATAAAACTCCAGATTGGGCCATATTTCCAGCAGGTTCTTTTTACCGGTGATCTCCAGCAAACGGTTAAACAACACAATATTCCAGGTGGGCACACCGCTGATGCTGGTTACATTAACATCTTTGGTGGCGTGCGCCATCTTTTCTATCTTCTCTTCAAAGTTATCCAGCAGGGCAATATCCAGGTCGGGGGTGCGGCAAAGTTCGGCCCAAAAGGGCAGGTTCTTCATAATAACGGCTGATAAGTCGCCAAAAGAAGTTTCGGCACTTAACTGGCTGATCTGGTGGCTACCGCCGATGGTAAGGATCTTCCCCGTGAACATGCGGGCATTGGGGCGGTTATTAAAGTAGATGGTCAATACATCTTTACCGCCTTTAAAATGGCATTCTTCCAGCGCTTCCTCACTTACAGGGATAAACTTGCTGCGATCGCTGGTAGTGCCCGATGATTTGGCGAACCAGCGGATCTCTGACGGCCATAGTATATTTTGTTCGCCTTTGAGCATGCGCTCTATGTAAGGCTTAAGGGTATCATAATTTTGTATCGGCACCCGCTCCTTAAACTGACTCAGGTTTTCGATGCTTTTGTAGCCGTGCTTTTTGCCCCATTCGGTATTTTCGGCACCAATGATGAGGCTCTCAAACCACTCTTCCTGTACTTCATTAGGGTACTTCATAAAAAGCTCTATCTGGTGGATACGCTTTTTCATGAACCAGGTAAAAACGGAGTTAAAGATGGTCATAGGCTACTATAATTGGTTTTACTTAGCGAATGTTTTTCTCTTAAGTACGAAGTTTGCACCAAGATACACTTTTCTAACCATTTCATTATCAGCCAGCACCTCGGGCACGCCCGATTCCAGTATCTTACCTTCAAAAAGCAGGTAAGCCCTGTCGGTAATCGACAGTGTTTCCTGTACGTTGTGGTCGGTAATGAGGATACCTATGTTGCGGTGCTTCAGTTTATATACCATTGCCTGAATTTCTTCCACGGCAATAGGGTCAACCCCGGCAAAAGGCTCATCCAGCAAAATAAAATTAGGTTCGGCAGCCAGGGCGCGGGCAATTTCGGTACGGCGGCGTTCACCGCCCGATAGCAGGTCGCCACGGTTTTTACGCACCTTATGCAAGCTGAACTCATCAATCAGTTCTTCCAGCTTATCGCGCTGTGCATCCTTGGGCATTGGCCCCATTTCCAGCACAGCTTTAATATTATCCTCTACCGAGAGCTTACGGAATACCGATGCCTCCTGCGCCAGGTAGCCTATCCCCTTTTGGGCACGGCGGTACATAGGGTCGGTAGTAATTTCCTGATCGTCGAGGATAATGCGGCCCTCATTCGGCTTTATCAATCCTACAATCATGTAGAACGACGTAGTTTTACCCGCGCCGTTAGGCCCCAGCAAACCCACAATTTCGCCCTGCGCCACGTTGAACGATACATCGTTTACAACGGTACGCTGCTTATATTTTTTTACTAAATGCTCTGCACTGAGGATCATGCTTTTTCAATTCAATATTTAATTCAAAAGTTAAAATTCAAAATTCAAAACATGGTGTAAACTGTTCCTGATTTTTGACTTTTCACTTTTGAATTTTGACTTTCTACTTCTTACTTAACTAAATCTTATTCCTTTTATATTTAACTGCACCGAGCGTTTTTCGCGCCAGATGTTCTCTTCAATGGTATAACAAATATCAAACGGTACGCCTTGTTTTAATTTTGGCAAATATTCGCCATGGTTAAAGGCAATGCAATCAAATATAGGCGAACCCGGCTGCGCCACAAACATTTTTACATGGTTGCTGCCTACCAAACCCGCGTTACCGCTAACATAAACATTTTTACTTATGAAAACCGGCGACATATTTTCGGGGCCAAACGGCGCGAACTGGTTCAGGATCCTGAAAAACTTCGGGTCTATCTGCTTTAGTTCCAGCTCATCGTCAATTTCAATTTGCTGTATCAGTTGCTCGGCCTTAATACTGGCGCTTACCACCTCTTCAAACCTGTCGGCAAAGGCCTCCACGTTTTCGGGCTTAAGGGTAAGACCGGCGGCATATTTGTGCCCGCCAAATTGCAACAACAAATCGCTGCATTCGCAAAGCGCCTCGTACAAATCGTAGCCAAAAACAGAACGTGCCGAACCCGCCACATGCCCATTTGAGCGGGTAAGCACTACGGTTGGCCGGTAATACTTTTCGGTAAGGCGCGATGCCACTATACCAATTACCCCCTTGTGCCAGTTCTCGTTAAATACTACGGTCGATTTACGGTTGATAAGCGCCTCGCTGTTATCGATCATGCTTAACGCCTCGTCGGTTATAGATAGATCATGCTCCTTACGTTCAGCATTTTTCACGTTAATGAGCAGGCCTTTTTCTTTGGCTTCGTTCTCATCACAAGCTATCAGTAATTGTACCGAATGCTTGGCATCATCAATACGACCGGCAGCGTTGATACGCGGACCGAGCAGAAAAACAATATCTGAAATGGTGTAATTCGATGTTCTGCCTGCCACCTCCATCAATGTTTTTACACCGATGCAAGGGTTGGTATTCAGCTTCTGCAAGCCGAAATAGGCCAGCACCCTATTTTCGCCTGTAATATGCACAATATCGCAGGCTATGCTAATTGCTACCAGGTCAATAAACCTGAACACATCTTCCTGCGGAATATCATTCTTTTCGGCATAGGCCTGTATCAGCTTAAAACCAACACCACAGCCCGAAAGCTCTTTATAAGGATAATTACAATCAGGTCGTTTTGGGTCGAGCACGGCAACCGCGGCAGGCAGTTCGGGCCCGCAGGTATGGTGATCGCAAATAATAAAATCGATGTCCTTGGTATTGGCATACTCAACTTTATCAATTGATTTTATACCGCAATCGAGCGCTATTATCAGGCTAAAATTATTTTCGGCAGCGTAATCAATTCCCTGGGTTGATATTCCGTAGCCCTCTTTATAGCGGTCGGGTATGTAATAATCCAGGTTTTGGTAGCGGTCTTTAAAAAAGCCGTACACGGTTGATACCGCCGTGGTACCATCCACATCATAATCGCCGTATATTAATATTTTTTCGTTTTGGGCGATGGCTTTCTCTATGCGCTCAATAGCCTGTTCCATACCGGCCATTAAAAACGGATCGTGCAGGTGGCGTTCATCGGGCCTGAAAAAATATTTAGCGCCATCAAAATCACTAATCCCCCTGCTTATCAACAGGTTGCTTAAAACGGTGTCAATACTTAATGCAGCAGCAAGCTTGTTCAATTCATCATCTTGCGCTTTTTGCCTTATCGACCACCGTTTATTCATATTATTTTTGAGGGTAAAAACAGTAAATATAAGTATTGGCTTATTAAACTGTAATGTTCAAAAGAAATTGTTGACTATTTTATTATAATTCGTCATGCTGGTTTCATTTACGGCATAGTTAAGGCAAGGTATTTGCCGCATAGCCTTATATTTGCAGCCGGTGCCCAATTGGGTACCTTAATATATAACTGACATGGAAGCATACGCACTTGGTGAAGGATCATACTCTGTTGACGCTACAAAGAAATTTATTCCCTTTAATCCCGAAACTGATAACCGTAAAGATCGCCCTGGTTCGCTGTTCATCCATGTTAACCCTTTCCTGATAAAAACCGGCACCGACCTGATCTTACTTGACGCGGGTTTAGGTTATAAAGATACCCGCGACGAGCTTTACCTTCATCAGCATATCCGCAACGCGGGCTACGATCCGGACGATGTTACACTGGTACTGATGTCGCACCTGCATTACGATCATTCGGGCGGCCTGGTAGTTGAGCGCAACGGCCAATTGGAGCCCAGCTTCCCTAATGCCGAACACGTGGTGCAAAAAGGCGAATGGGAATTTGCCTTTACCGGTAAGTCATCATCGTACCACGTAGAAATATTCGAGGCGCTTAAAGACAAAGTGAAGTTTACTTTTACCGATGGCGACGGCGAATTTAAGCCCGGCATTAAATACGAACTATCGGGCGGGCATTGCCCAAACCACCAGGTATTTTGGTTTGATATAGAAGGCAAAAAGATTTTCTTCGGCGGCGACGAATTACCCGAGCCCGAGCAACTATTGCGCCGCTTTGTTGCCAAGTACGATTATGATGGCCACAAGGCTATGGAACTACGCGAACAATACGGTAAAAAAGCAGCCGACGAAGGTTGGGAATGCTTGTTTTATCATGCCCGCAACAGCGCCATAGGTACAGTAAAACACGACGGCGACCACTTTACAGTAGAGTCCGTATAGGTTAATTATTGCTGATCTACCTCAAAAATTTCTTTTATACGCTCCACGTTTAGCGGCTTGGATATAAAATCTTGCACTATGGTGTATGATTTTGCACGGCTGATATCGTTGCTGAACACCGACGACGATATGATGAATACCTTTGTTTTTCTGAGCGGATCGATATTCAGGCGGGTATACTCATCTAAAAATTCCCAGCCGTTCATGATAGGCATGTTGATATCCAGCAAGATATAATCGGGCAAATTATCGGGGTTTTCCTGCTGAATTTTTATTAGTTGATCGATTGCGAACTTACCGTTTAAACAAGCGGTTATATCCGTATTGAGCATGGCCTTCTTAATCAACTTTATCGAAATAAAATTATTGATCTCGTCGTCATCAACCAATAGAACGCTTATAGTTTTGTTGAGTATGTTCATATCTTCTTTATACGGAAGTATAATTAAAAGGTTTTATTCCCAAAAGTTGTGAAAAACGTTTTTATACACGTATATACGCAGTAAATGTACTAATGTTTTAAATAATTTCAGTCAGCAGCGGATTAATTTTCGGGAAAATTTTAACTATAAATACACCAATTATTTACAAGACATTAACACACACCACATAAGTTATGCAACAAAAAAAAGACCCGGGTTATTGGCCCGGGTCTGTAATAATTTTGTTATTCAATCACGCTTTCTTCAAAAGCGTAATCTTCAATTGGCGGGCACGAACATATCAGCGTTCTATCGCCGTAAGTATCGTTAACCCTGCCCACTGATGGCCAGAATTTATAGGCCGCTACATAAGGCAGCGGGAAAGCTGCTTTCTGGCGGCTGTACGGGTGCTCCCACTCGTTGGCAGTTACTACCGCTGCTGTGTGAGGCGCGTTCTTAAGCGGGTTGTTCACTTTATCTAAAGTGCCTTCTTCTACCTCTTTTATTTCGTTACGGATTGCGATCATCGCGTCGCAGAAACGATCGAGTTCGTGTTTAGGCTCTGATTCGGTTGGCTCAACCATTACCGTACCCGCAACCGGGAACGATACTGTTGGCGCGTGGAAACCATAATCCATTAAACGCTTAGCAATATCGGTTACCTCAACACCAAAGTTTTTGAATGAGCGGCAGTCCAGTATCATTTCGTGCGCGCAACGGCCTTTGCTGCCGCTGTACAATACCGGGTAATGCGCCTGCAGCCTGTTCTTTATATAGTTGGCGTTTAATATAGCGTATTTGGTAGCGTTAGTTAAACCGTCGCCGCCCATCATGGCTATGTAGGCGTGTGAGATGATAAGGATAGATGCCGAACCCCATGGCGCTGCTGATACAGCCGGGATTGATTTACCTTTATCAATATCAACTACCGCGTGGCCGGGCAGATAAGGCACCAGGTGCTTAGCCACACCGATAGGACCCATACCCGGGCCGCCACCACCGTGAGGGATACAGAATGTTTTATGTAAGTTAAGGTGGCAAACATCGGCACCAATATTAGCCGGGCTTGTTAAACCTACCTGCGCGTTCATGTTGGCGCCATCCATATATACCTGGCCGCCATTAGCGTGTATAATCTCGCAAATTTCAATGATGCTTTCCTCAAATACACCATGTGTAGATGGGTAAGTTACCATTAAGCACGATAATTCGTTTTTGTATTGCTCGGCTTTGGCTTTCATATCGGCAACATCAATGTTACCGTTATCATCGCATTTTACCACGATAATTTTCATGCCCGCCATTGCTGCCGATGCCGGGTTGGTACCATGTGCCGATGAAGGGATCAGCGCGATGTTACGGTGATGGTCGCCCCTATCCTGATGGTAAGCGCGAATAACCATTAAACCCGCGTACTCGCCCTGCGCGCCTGCGTTTGGCTGCAAGCTCATGGCGGCAAAACCGGTGATCTCGCTCAACCATTTATCCAGTTCATCAAACAGCTGCATGTAACCGCCGGTTTGGTCAACAGGTGCAAACGGGTGCATCTTGCTGAACTCGGCCCAGGTTACAGGTACCATCTCGGTAGTAGCGTTCAGTTTCATGGTACATGAACCCAAAGCGATCATCGAGTGGCAAAGCGAAAGATCTTTTGTTTCCAGCGATTTAATGTAACGCAGCATCTCATGTTCTGAATGGTGCGAGTTAAATACCGGGTGTGTTAAGTATGCCGATGTACGCTGCAAGCCAGCCGGAATAGTAGTTTCCAGGTTAGCTTTCAGGTCATCAAAATTAATATCGTTAATTGTTTTCGCCTTTACTTTGGCAAAGAAACGGGTGATGGTTTTAACATCTTCGGGTGAAGTAGTTTCGTCAAGCGAGATAGTTACAATTGAACCATTGTAGTTCAGGTTCATCTCGTTGTTTAGCGCTTCGCCATGCAGCGGGCCAACCAGCTCGCCAAGGTCAAACTGAATGGTATCAAAGTAAGCGGCGTTCAGTTGTTTGTAGCCCAACTCTTCTAACGAGTTTGATAACAATACTGTTAAGCCATGGATACGCTCGGCAATCAGTTTTAAGCCTTTAGGGCCATGGTAAGCGGCATACATACCGGCCATAATAGCCAATAACGCCTGCGCGGTACAAATATTTGAAGTGGCTTTATCCCTGCGGATGTGTTGCTCGCGGGTTTGCAGCGCCATACGCAAGGCGTAGTTGTTGGCGCTATCAATAGTAACACCTATAATACGGCCCGGCATTGAACGTTTGTACTCTTCTTTAGTAGCGAAAAATGCAGCATGCGGACCACCGAAACCCATTGGTACGCCAAAACGCTGGCTGGTACCTACTACGATATCGGCACCCCACTCGCCCGGAGGCGTTAACAGCACCAAACTCATAATATCGGCAACAACAGTAAGTTTAATACCTTTTTCGTGCCCAGCGGCAGCAAAGCCTTTATAATCGTACACCTCGCCGTTTTTGGCAGGATATTGTACAATGGCGCCGAACATATCATCGGTAAGTTCAACAGTTTGGTGGTTGCCTATTACCAGCTCTATACCGTAAGGCTGCGAGCGGGTTTTTAATATATCTATAGTTTGCGCGAAGATCTCTTCAGACACAAAGAATTTGGTAGCTTTTTGATTTTTGCGCAGGCTGTATTGCATAAACATAGCCTCGGCAGCGGCGGTACCTTCGTCTAATAATGAGGCGTTGGCTATTTCCATACCGGTAAGATCAAGTACCATGGTTTGAAAGTTCAGCAACGCTTGCAGGCGGCCTTGCGCAATTTCGGCCTGGTACGGGGTGTATTGGGTATACCATCCCGGATTTTCCAATATATTACGCTGAATTACACCGGGTACAATTACATCATAATAACCCTGACCGATGTATGATTTAAATACTTTATTTTTTGATGCCGTTTGCTTTAAGGTGTTCAAATAATCGAACTCGCTTTTTGCAGGCGGCAGGTTAAGCGGGGCCTTCAGCCTTATCGGCGCAGGCACTGTTTGATCTATAAGTTCATCTACAGAATTTACGCCTATAGTTTTTAACATTTCGGCGGTGTCAGCTTCGTTTGGCGCGATGTGACGGTTTTGGAATTTCTCCTGGTAGTCAGTGTTTAACTTCATGAAAATGTGGCCCTGTTAATATTTCCGCAAAGGTACTATTTTAACAAGTGACTATCAATTATGTAACCTGCAATTGACAATATGTTTACAACAATACTTTATGGCAAATAATAATTGCGCACCACGTTAAATAACCAACAAAAATTCGCGACTAAAACCTTTAGGCAATATATTAATAGGCGTTACTTAGCCAGCTGTTTCAAATACATTTGTATGGTGTTCTCCAACCCATAATATAACGCATCGCTGATGAGCGCGTGGCCTATGCTCACCTCTAATAATCCGGGTATGCTTTCGGCGAAGTATTGCAGGTTGCTCAGGTCGAGGTCGTGCCCGGCGTTGATGCCCAGCCCTACCTCCTGCGCTACCTGCGCGGCGGCTATATAGGGTGCAACGGCCAGCTCGCGACCTTGCGCGTAATGGGTGGCATACCCCTCGGTGTATAGTTCAATGCGGTCGGTACCGGTAGTAGCGGCGGCTTCCACCATGCGTGGCACAGGGTCAACAAATATGGATACACGGATCCCTGCGTTCTTGAATACGCCTATGATATCTTTCAGGTAAGCCTGGTTTTCAACCGTATCCCAGCCGTGATTCGAGGTAAGCTGTCCTTCGGCATCGGGTACTAAAGTAACCTGGTGCGGTTTGTTGGCCAGTACCAGGTCAACAAATTTCTGTTCGCGGCAGTTACCCTCAATGTTAAATTCGGTAGTTACAATTTCTTTCAGTTTGTATACATCATCATACCGAATATGGCGTTCATCAGGCCTCGGGTGCACGGTTATGCCCTGCGCGCCAAAGCGTTCGCAATCTTTAGCAACCTGTATCAGATCGGGGTTGTTGCCTCCTCTTGAATTACGCAACGTGGCTATTTTATTGATATTGACGGATAAACGTGTCATGGTGATGTTTCAGCTTAAAAAATTAAAACGGTAAATATCATTAATTACTTTTTAAACAGTAAAATCATTTTTTGGATTGCAGTATTTTGAGATAATGGTGACTTACTATCTGTAAGTAAAAGTCCTCTCCTTTGGAGAGGATTTACGTGAGACATCTTCTCATCCCTCCCTCCACAAAAAAAGCGAGGCCAGTTAAGGCCCCGCTTCTCACATAAACATAAAAATTAATTTTCTTTTTTGGGTAGTAACATTAGTAAGATGGCAAACAGGCATAAAGGTTTAACGGATGTAAAAATTTTTGATGATAATATATATAGGTAATTTTACCTTATGTTTGCCAAGCAATTGCCAGGTAGCAATCCGCTGTATAAATTTGTTTAGTATTAAATGCCCGGCATTAACGAAATTAAGAAACCTATAGCTGCCGATATTGATGCTTTTGAAGCTAAGTTTAAAGCTTCGATGCAAAGTTCGGTACCCTTGCTTGATCGTATTACGCACTACATTGTAAAGCGTAAAGGCAAGCAGATAAGGCCTATGTTTGTTTTCTTTTCGGCCAGCATTAGCGGGGGCATTACCGAGGCTACCCACCGTGGCGCCGCCCTGGTTGAACTATTGCATACCGCTACCCTGGTGCACGACGACGTGGTTGATAACTCTTACCAGCGCCGTGGTTTCTTCTCTATCAACGCTTTATGGAAAAATAAGATAGCTGTGCTGGTGGGCGATTTCCTGCTCTCAAAAGGCTTGTTGCTATCTATCAATAACGGCGATTTCAACCTGCTTAAAATAGTATCTGAAGCGGTGAAGCAAATGAGCGAAGGCGAGTTGCTGCAAGTAGAAAAGGTACGCCGCATGGATGTTGATGAACCTGTTTATTACGAGGTGATCAGGCAAAAAACGGCTTCGCTTATAGCGGCCTGCTGCGCCTGTGGGGCGGCATCGGCAGGTGCAAGCGACGAGGTGGTTGAAAAAATGCGCGACTTTGGCGAAAAAATTGGCATAGCCTTCCAGATAAAGGATGATATGTTTGATTTTGGCACAGATGATGTAGGAAAACCATTAGGAATTGACATCAAGGAAAAGAAGGTAACGCTGCCGCTGATCTACGCGTTGAACAACTGTACTTCGGCCGACAGGAAACGGATGATCAACCTGGTAAAGAACCATAACGACGACCCTGCAAAAATTACGCAGATCATCAACTTTGTAAAAGAAACCGGCGGACTGCAATATGCTGAAAGCCAGATGAAAATTTACCAGGACGAGGCATTTAAGATCCTTAACACCTTCCCTGAAGGCGATTCGCGCACAGGTTTAGAACAATTAGTACGTTTCACTACCGAACGGAACAAATAAATGACCAACGAGCTTATTTTTATTTGCGGCTTTATAGTTTTTATAATGCTGATGCTTGCTATTGACCTTGGTATTTTTACCCGGAGCAATAAACCTGTGGGCATTAAGCAAGCCGCCATTATGAGCGGTGTTTGGGTAGCGCTGGCACTCGGTTTTTACCTGCTTATTTATAATTACGGCCACCTGCTGCATAATGTGGACAGCTTTGCCGTTCTGCAACAAAAAAACCTCGATAACTTTCACAAGCTCAAACTTAACCCGGTCGATTTTGAGGGGAGCCTCGCGCTTTACCGTAAAAACCTCGCGCTCGAATTTATTACCGGTTACGTGGTGGAATATGCTCTGTCTGTAGATAATATATTTGTGATGGTGCTCATCTTCTCGGCCTTTTCGGTAGAACCTAAGTACTATCACAAGGTATTGGTTTGGGGTATTATCGGCGCGGTGATCATGCGGTTCATATTTATTTTTGTGGGAGCGGCATTGATCGATAACTTCCATTGGGTGCTGCATATCTTCGGGGCGTTTTTGGTTTATACGGGGGTAATGATGTTTGTTAACCGTAACCAGGAAGAGCACATCGACCCGCAAAACCATAAAGTAGTAAAGTTTGCTTCGCGATATTTTGGTGTACACCCTAAGTTTGAGGGCAGCAAATTCTTTATAAAACAGAACGGCAAAAAACTCATGACCCCGCTGTTCCTGGTGCTGCTCATTATTGAGTTTACCGATGTAATTTTCGCGGTGGACAGTATCCCGGCCATATTCTCTGTAACTAAAGATCCTTACCTCGTATTTTTTTCCAACATATTTGCCATACTGGGCCTGCGTTCCATGTTCTTTTTACTGGTGAACATCATCGAGAAGTTCCATTACCTCAAAGTTGGCTTATCTGCCCTGCTGGTATTCATTGGTCTTAAAATGCTGGGCGGCCATTATGCCGAACAATGGGGCTTTACCACAATGCACTCGCTGATTGTGATTGTGGGTATTCTGACGGTAAGCGTAGCGGCGTCATTGGCATTTCCGAAAGCGAAGACTGTTCAAAAGCACCATTAATTTCTGGTTGAAAATTAGAATTTTCAATCTACGGATGCCTACCTTTAGTACTCATAAATAACACATTATGCCAATTACTGATAAACCCGGTGTACCAACCTTATTTTAATGGGCTGGTGGCATGCCTGCCTTTGAGGCGCTGTTTCAGCAATTTTATGATAAGGTATTAGCCGATGATCTGCTCGAACCGGTTTTCAAACATATGTCGGCACAGCACAGGTTACATGTAGCACATTTTGTGGCCGAAGTACTGGGTGGACCAAAGCTGTACAGCGAAAGCGAAGGCAACCATTACCAGATGATACAAAAGCATCTTGAAAAATACCTTACCGAAGCCCACCGCAAACGCTGGATACAATTGCTCCTCGAAACCGCCGACGAACAGTTGCTGCCTGCCGATCCCGAATTTCGATCTGCATTTGTGGCTTACCTGGAGTGGGGCACACGTATTGCCGTATTAAATTCGCAGCTCAACGAAATTGATATGCCTGCCGATAACCCAATGCCCGAATGGGGTTGGGGTGTTCCGGGCGGACCTTACCCCCCAGCCCCCTGAAGGGGGAGCTTTTGAAGTGCATATCTACGCTTCGCTGGATCGGCTTTTTTTTCACGACCAGAATAAGGCAGTTCCCTTCTTTGCGCAGCAGAGAAGGGTGTCGAGCAAAGCGATGACGGGATGAGTCCCCAAAAAGTTTTTAAAATGTCATAGTCATTCTTCAATGGGTTGAGGCACTATTTATTATACAAATCTTTTTAACTTCGTAAATGCACTTTTTCGATTTCAGCTTCCCGAAGTTTGGCATTTTCGATGCTTTGGACATTCTGCTGGTAGCATTTATTATATATCAGTTGTATAACCTTATACGCGGCACCATCGCTGCCAATATATTTATTGGCCTGGCTGTGGTTTGCGCCCTATATTTTGTGGTGGACGCGCTGAATATGAAACTGCTTACCGGCATCCTTAAAAACTTCATGAATGTGGGTATCATCGCCATCATTGTGGTATTTCAGCAGGAGATACGGCGCTTTTTATTGCTGGTAGGTAAAAACACTTCGTTGCAGCGCAACCGTGCCTGGTGGCAATACTTTTTTGGTAAAACCGAAGCCGAAAAGAACAACTACGCGCGGATAAAACCTATTATTGATGCCTGCAAAAGCATGAAACAAACCCGCACCGGGGCCTTAATAGTATTCGCCAAGTTTTACGACGAACAGTTTTACCAGAACAGCTGCGAACTGATGGACGCCAAAATATCAAAACGTTTGCTGGAAAGTATCTTTCAAAAGAATAGTCCGCTGCATGATGGCGCGGTAGTTATATCGGGTAATAAGATAAAATCGGCCAGCTGTATTTTACCCCTTACCGAAAAGAGCGATCTCCCGGCACAATTCGGCTTACGCCACAGGGCAGGCATCGGTGTAACCGAAGCCAACGAAGCCACAGCCCTCATCGTATCAGAAGAAACCGGCGAAATATCTTACGCCAAACAAGGCCGTGTTAAAATGAATATCAGCTTCGCTGAATTGGAAAAACTATTGAATAAAGATTTTTAATTGGTCATTAGGTAGTGGTCAATGGCCATTTTCTAATTCCTCAGCGTCATTGCCAATCCGCTGGACTTTGAAGGCTAAATGATGATGGCTTACACTCTCCCTCCACTGTCATGCTGAGGAACGAAGCATCTGTCGTAGATAAGCATAGCGAAGAAGATTCTTCACTGCGTTCAGAATGACAGTTTTTAACACGTCATGGGTATGTACGAAGCAATCTCTACTTAGGTTTTGTTTGTGCTGGGATTAACGTTAGTCTGCTCATTGCCGCAGGGGCTATTACTTTTGTAGCCACAAAAGGCAACAAAAAGGCTTGTCCAGCAAAAGGCTTCTTTACCACACAAGGCCCCTGCGCTGCAAACCGTGCAGAACTTAGGGCTGGAACTTTTGCCCCGCCGCGCAATCCCTTCCCGCATGCAACAAGTTCGCTATGCCCGCCTTTGCGCTCATAGCCTTCAGTTCTGCCCGCTTTCGCCCGAAGCTGTTTGCTGACGGGAAAGCTAATCCATTTATTTTACGGCAATACCCTTCTCATCTTCGCAGTATCAACCTTAACTATTTATTACCAATAAAAAAGGGTTGCCTATAAACATAGCCAACCCCTTTTTAATAATGTTGCGTGTTAAATCACATTATTTGGCATCAATAGCCTTAATAGCGTCGTCGGCTACTTTGGCAGATGCATCGTCTTTTAACGCTTCGCGTTTGGTTTTAATGCTGTTAAGCATGCCTTTTACATAGTCGCCTACGTATTGTTTAAAGCGAACGCCAAGCTCTTTTATTTCGTTGATGCCTTGTTGTGCATACTCCGGTTTTTGAACGCGGCCAACCAGGTCGGCAAATTTTTGCAGCGCGTTAAATTGTGCCTGCGGACCAAGCTCGCTGTATTTACCATAAACAAAAGGCCATTCGGCATCGCTGCCGCTGGTTGAATAAATACCGATCAAAGCCTGCGTAAGCGCGCCTTTATTATCAGCCTCAAAACCTTTAGCAAGTTTCAATGCTTCCGCCGGATCAATTTGACCGATAGCGTTCAAAGCAGCGCCCTGTACCGCGTACGATTGGTTTTTCAGCGCCTCTTTAAACAAATTTAACTGACCTGATGCTTTTAGCTTACCCAAAACCGAAATAGCCGCGGCACGTGCCAAAGTGTTTTCATCTGAACGGGCAATTGATTGCAATACCGGCTGGGCCGCGTTGCGTACTTCATCATTGGTCATGTTAACGGCTTGTATCGCTTCAATGCGCAGACCGTAATACTTATCTTTCAGCGCGGCTAAGATGATCTTTTGCGCGTTTTTATCGCCTTGTGCCGGCGCGGCAGCTTCAATAGCCTCTAAACGATCTCGGTATAAAGGCGCGTTAGCATATTGAAAAGCGAACTCTTCTAAAGTTTTCTTATCTGTTTTCTTGGCAGCCAAAATCTTGTCGCCATCCACATTCACCAGGTTTGGTTTTGATGCTACTGCGAAAGTTAAGGTATCGGCCTTATTACGCAGCCATACTTTATGGCGTTCTTTTTTACCGCCTGCGTAAACGTCAACAGCTATCGGTAAAATAAACGGATCACCATCCTGGGTTTGATTCACGTACACGGTTTGTGTTTTTGTAGCCTCATCCCATTTGTAGCTGATATCCAGTACCGGATGACCGGCGCCAAAATACCATTGGTTAAAGAACCAGTTCAGGTCGCGGCCGCTGGCTTCTTCCAAAGCTAAACGCAACTGGTGCGCTTCGCCGTTTTTAAAAGCGTTAGTTTTAAGGTAGATGCCTAAACCTTTGTAAAAAGCATCCTCACCTAAATAATTACGCAGCATGTATAAAATGCAACCACCTTTTTGGTAGGTAACCACATCAAATACTTCCTCTTTATCTTTATAATGGAAACGTACCAGGTCCTTTGTTTTAGCGTCAGGATTGCTCAGGTAGTTTTGCAGGTCGTCGTAAATGTGCGCGCCGCCTTCGTCTTTACCGTATTTGTATTCGGCCCACATAGTTTCGCTAAAGTCGGCGAATGATTCGTTAACGGTAAGGTTGCTCCAGCTTTCGGCAGTTACATAATCGCCAAACCACTGGTGAAACAACTCGTGCACAATAGTACTGCGGCCCTGGCTGTAATAAGCGTCGATCAATTCGCGCGGGGTAGATTGTACGTACTCGCCGTGCAGCGTAGCCGATGTATTTTCCATCGCGCCGCTCACGTAATCGCGCACTACAATTTGTGAGTATTTAACCCAAGGATAATCAACACCTAATTTGGTTGAATAAAACTGGATAGCCTCCGGTGTAAAACCGAAGATCTCTTTAGCGTAAGGGGCATATTTAGGCTCAAGGTAGTAGTTCACCTCCTTGTTCTTCCACTTGTCTTTATAAATTTTGAAATCGCCAACGGCCATCATAAACAAGTATGGCGAGTGTGGCAATTCCTGCTTCCAGGTATCGGTACGGGTACCATCGGCATTAGCCTTTTGCGCGGACAGCCTGCCGTTTGACAGGGTTACGTATTTGGCAGGCACCGTAATGCTGATCTCTTCGGTAGTTTTTTGGCTTGGCTTATCAATAGTAGGGAACCATGCCGATGAAGCTTCGGTTTCGCCCTGTGTCCATATCTGAGTAGGCTTATCTTTTTCTTTGCCTTCGGGGTTAATAAAGTACAAACCCTTAGCATCGGTGATGGCCGCGCTGCCTTTAGCTTTTAACTCGTTAGGCTTGGCGGTGTAATCAATATAAATGGTATAATTCTCGTTGTTACGGTAAACTTTATCCAGCTTAATGGCAATGCTCAGGCTATCATAAGTAAACTTAAGTGGCGTGTTTTTACCATTCTTTACTACGGCTATGGTTTTAATATCCATGCCCTTGGCATCAAGCCTTAAGGTATCGGTAGGGTAAAAGTGCGGCTTTAAAGTAACCCATTCTTTACCATACATATAGGCCTTTTTATAATCAAAACGCACATCAAGTTTGGTATGTATCAGGTCGTTAATCTTGGCAGGAGTTTCCCTGTAAATTTTCAGGCGGGGATCGGCAGGTTTTGGCTGCTGTTGCGCCATAGCCGGTAAAATGCAGACGGCGGTCAGTACAACGCCTGCAAGTAAAGTTTTTTTCATAAAAATGAGGTTGTTAAAATGCAAATTTAAAAGTTTAGCAATGGCATGCAATTAATTGCCACCTAATTCTTTTTTTGAGGCTATGACGCAACGGATAGCCAAATTGTTACATAACTTAACACTCAATAACATATATTTACTTCACAGTAAACCAACCAGTAATAAACATGCACAGGAGAAAATTCATACAGAATGTATCTGTGGCGGGTACAACTTTCCTCATCGGTTCTCACCTATCGGCTTCGGGCTTTTACAAGGGTTCGCCTAATAATAAAGTAGTTGTTGGTATAATGGGCGTAAACGGTCGCGGCAGCTTTTTGGCGCAAAAACTGGCCGCCCTTAAAAACGTAGAAATTGGCTACATATGCGATGTTGACCAAACCGTGCTTGCACGCGCTATTGCCGATGTTGAAAAACTTACCGGCAAAAAACCGCAGGGTATTACCGATATAAGGAAGTTACTGGAGAAGAAAGATTTTGATGCCCTGTTTATTGCCGCGCCCGATCATTGGCACGCGCCCGCTACTATTTTAGGCTGCCAGGCAGGCAAGCATGTGTATGTAGAAAAACCGTGCAGCCATAACCCCAACGAGGGCGAAATGGCGGTAGCCGCGGCACAAAAATATAATAAGATAGTGCAAATGGGCAGCCAGCGCCGCTCGTTCCCCAATGTGCAGCAAATGGTAAAGGAGTTGCATGAGGGCATTATTGGCCGGGCCTACTTCGCACGCGGCTGGTATACTAACAACCGTAAAAGCATAGGTACGGGCAAACAGGTGGCTGTGCCTGCTAATTTGAATTACGATTTATGGCAGGGTTACGCTCCGCGGAAACCTTTTCAGGATAATTTGATACACTACAACTGGCACTGGTTTTGGAACTGGGGCACCGGCGAAGCGCTCAACAACGGCACGCACGAAATTGACGTAATGCGCTGGGGACTGGGGGCTGAATTTCCGGACAAGGTAACGTCATCGGGCGGCAGGTTCGCTTTTAAGGATGACTGGCAAACACCCGACACGCAAACCATACTGGCAAACTTCCCGAATGATACGGCCATTTCGTGGGAGGGGCGCAGCTGTAATAACTATAACGACGGCAATGGTCGCGGGGTAATATTTTATGGCGATAAAGGCAGCATATACTATGGCGGCGGCAATGGCTATACAGTTTACGATCCGGCGAATAAGGTAGTAAAAGAGGTTAAAGATTCGGTTGTGGTAGATGCCAACAATAAGGTAAGCCCTACCGAACTGCTGGACACTATGCACCTGGTGAACTTTGTAAATACTATACAAGGGCTTGAAAAGCAAACCGCTCCGATCAGCGAGGGCCATAAATCGACCCTGATACCGCAGCTGGGCAATATTGCCTACCGCGTTAACCGGGTGCTTAACCTCGACCCAAAGAACGGCCACATCATAGGCGATGCCGAGGCCACCAAACTTTGGAGCCGGGAGTATGAGCCGGGTTGGAAGCTGACGGTGTAAATGACAGGTACAAATTTGTCATTTCCGAACGAAGAGAGAAATCTTCTGCTCTTAACAAGTAGCAGACAGGCATAGTGAAGAAGATCTCTCCCTACGGTCGAGATGACAGGGAAAATATTAAAACGGAATTGTCATTTCGAACGAGGTACGAGGAGAAATCTTCTGCTTTATAAAAGTAGCAGACAGGCATGGTGAAAAAGAGCTCTCCCTACGGTCGAGATGACAGTAGGTATTAAGAAGAAAACAAGAATAACGATCGATCTATTATAATCTACAATGAAACAAAAATTTAAACTTTTAAGTACGCTTGCGCTGGGCATAATGGTGATGTCGGCATCGGCACAGGTTAAACCGGGCTATACCAGCCTGTTTGATGGCAAAACCCTTAACGGCTGGAAACGCCTTGCCGGTACTGCCGACTATAAAGTGGTTGACGGCACTATACAGGGCACTACCGTGATGAACTCGGGCAATACCTTTTTGGTGACCGAAAAGGAATACGGCGACTTTATTTTAGAGCTGGATATTAAACTGGAAAGCAACGTAAGTAACTCGGGCGTACAAACCCGCAGTCATTTTGACCCTGCCGCTAACGGCGGCAAAGGCAAGGTATATGGCCGTCAGTGTGAAATTGACCCTTCTGCACGCGATTGGGCAGGCGGTATTTATGATGAAGGTCGCCGCGACTGGCTTTACCCTGTTGACCTGAACGCCCAGGCAAAAGGCACTTTTAAGGTTGGCGAGTTTAACCACATTAAGGTTGAATGTATAGGCAACGAAATGAAAACCTGGATAAACGGCAAACCCATCGCCTATGTAGTTGATACGGTTGATGCCAAAGGCTTTTTAGGTTTACAGGTGCACGGCATCAACTCGCAGGAGCAGGCCGATAAAAAAGTATGGTTTAAAAACATCCAGATAAAAACTACCAACCTTAAACCTACCCCGTTTGAGAAAGGCATTTACGTGGTTGACCTGGTACCCAACCACATCAACACCTACGAAAAAGCCGATGGCTGGAAATTATTGTTCGACGGTAAAACTTCTAACGGATGGCACAGCGCCCGCGCCAACGCCTTCCCGGCAAAAGGCTGGGACATCAGCAACGGCACCATCAGCGTACAACCATCAAACGGTGCCGAATCAACCAACGGCGGCGATATTGTAACCAATGGCGAGTTCAAAGCGTTCGACCTGTCGTTTGAATTCAGGCTGACCGAAGGTGCCAACAGCGGCCTCAAATACTTTGTAACGCTGGATGAAAAAACGCAAGGCTCGGCCATCGGGCTCGAATACCAGGTATTGGATGATGCCCGTCACCCGGATGCCAAGTTAGGCCGTGATGGTAACCGCACCCTTGCGTCGTTATATGACCTCATCAAAGCCAATAAACAAGAGCGCTTTGTACACCCGATAGGCAAGTGGAATACCGGCCGTGTGGTAGTTTCTCCTGATAATCACGTAGTGCATTACCTTAACGGCGTAAAAGTACTGGAATACGACCGCGGCTCGCAAGCCTTTAAAGACCTCGTAGCCATCAGCAAATACAAGGTATGGAAAGATTTCGGCGAAGCCCCCCAAGGCCATATCCTATTGCAGGATCATGGGAACGCGGTGAGCTTTAAGAGTATTAAGATAAAGAATTTGTAAGCACCGTCTGAACCTGAATTTATAGAATTAAGGAATTATCAGAATTATTCAGTTCATCAGAATTAGCAGTTCAATTCAATTCGGCAAATTCTTAAATTCTATAAATTCAGGTTCAGACAAAAGTTTCACACAAAAAAGGTCCGATGCACAGCACCGGACCTTTTATATTTTCTTTCGGACTTACGGACTTACCCGTCTTCCGGACTCAAATCTGCTTAGCAGTATTGATCAAACGCGCCGATCAGGTTATCAGCGATCATTTGTGCTGGGCGGCCTTCAATTTGGTGGCGCTCGATGATATGTACCAATTTACCATCTTTAAACAAAGCCATTGACGGCGATGACGGAGGGTAAGGCAACATCAGGTTACGGGCTTCATCAACCGCGTCTTTTTCCATACCTGCAAAAACTGTTACCAGTTTATCAGGGCGTTTTTCGTTTTTAACAGCGTATCTGGCAGCAGGGCGCGCGTTAGCAGCAGCGCAACCGCATACTGAATTTACAACCACAAACACAGTTCCTTCGCTCTCAATAGCTTCTTTTACTGATTGCGCGTCTTTCAACTCGCTGAAGCCATCATTTGTAAGTTCGGCACGCATAGGAGCCACTAAATATTCCGGGTACATATTATTTTCCTCTGATTTAATTTATACAAAAATATCAATTCGGCGGCAAATTAAAAGTTTACCTTATGTAATATTACCATTTTACTGTAGGCTATTCTGCATTTGGCTTGCATATACCGTCCTTAATATCAATCAGTATCACCGAAATTACGCTCAACCCGCTGGCTGTCGCCACAGTAAGCAAGCCATCAACAAACGATGTATTGAAAAACAAAAGATAAATAATGGCACCGTAATAGGGTGTCATACATATCGGGCAGCCGTAAATGGGCTTGTACAGCATCCCCTTGGGTTCAATTATCTTTTTTATACCATCAAATATCATCCCCTTCCAGCTACAGGCATGTATAAAAAGCACAATGAGTGCGATGATGAACGCGTGTTGTATCATAATAATTGCTTAAGTAGCTGGTAGTGTGCAAAAAGCCTACCATGATTTATTTGACTATGATTTTTTGGATTGGGGGATTGGCTTGATTCTTTTTGTTGGGGAGAGGGATTTTGATTGTATGGTTTTGAAGATTGGGCTATTGCTTATTTTAATAAGTTGTTGTTAATCTTGACTCCTGATTCTTGTTTCTTACCTCTCTCTTTGTGTTTTATAAAGAAAAGTTTATTATGTATTTTTGCAATCTCAAAAAATTGAAAAATATGTCATCAGTAGAAACTGCCTACGTAAAATACAAAGTGAAAGACTTTTCGCTGGCCGAGTGGGGTCGGAAAGAAATAGAACTTGCTGAAGCTGAAATGCCGGGTTTAATGGCCCTGCGTAAAGAGTATGGTCCAACAAAACCACTTAGTGGCGCACGTATAGCAGGCTGCCTGCACATGACCATTCAAACCGCTGTTTTAATTGAAACACTGATAGAACTGGGTGCCGAAGTTACCTGGTCGTCATGTAATATATTCTCAACACAAGATCATGCCGCTGCCGCTATTGCTGCTGCCGGTACTTCAGTTTACGCCTGGAAAGGTATGAACGCCGAAGAATTTGACTGGTGTATTGAGCAAACGCTTTTCTTTGGTGAAGAGCGCAAACCATTGAACATGATATTGGATGATGGCGGCGATTTAACCAACATGGTACTGGATAAATTCCCTGAACTGATTGCCGATATTAAAGGCCTTTCGGAAGAAACCACTACCGGTGTACACCGTTTATATGAGCGCATGAAAGCAGGTACACTGCCAATGCCGGCGATTAACGTTAACGATTCGGTTACCAAATCAAAATTCGATAACAAATACGGCTGCCGCGAATCGTTAGTTGACGCTATCCGTCGTGCTACTGATGTAATGATGGCCGGTAAAGTTGCCGTTGTTTGTGGTTATGGCGATGTGGGTAAAGGATCTGCCGACTCATTACGTAACTCTGGTGTGCGTGTTATTGTTACCGAAATTGACCCTATCTGCGCATTACAGGCAGCTATGGAAGGCTTTGAGGTGAAAAAATTAGGTACTGCTATCGCCGAGGCTGATATTGTGGTAACTGCTACCGGTAACAAAAATATAGTTCGCGAAGAGCACTTCCGCGCCTTGAAAGACAAAGCTATCGTTTGTAACATCGGTCACTTTGATAACGAAATTGACATGGCCTGGTTAAACGGCGCTTATGGCAATACCAAAATTGAAATTAAACCACAGGTTGATAAATATACCATTGATGGCAGCGATGTAATTGTACTTGCCGAAGGTCGTTTGGTTAACTTAGGTTGCGCTACAGGCCACCCAAGTTTTGTAATGAGTAACTCATTCACCAACCAAACATTAGCTCAATTAGAGCTTTGGACCAACGGTGCCGCTTACGAAAACAAAGTATACACCCTGCCTAAACACCTTGACGAAAAAGTTGCCCGTTTACACCTTGCCAAAATTGGTGTTGAACTAGAAGTTTTAGACCAGGACCAAGCAGAATACATTGGCGTAACGGTTGAAGGTCCGTTTAAACCGGAGTATTACAGATACTAATTCAAAAGTTAAAATTAAAAATTAAAAAAAGGGACGTGGTTTAATATCACGTCCCTTTTTTATGGGATTTCGGGTTATGGAGTGGGTGTTGTTACTGCTACCGGTTTCTGTAAATTGCGGCCGATACATATAGCGCAAATAGCAAGCATGATAATTAATACCAATTGGGTAATGATTACCACAACCGGCATTTTAGCGATAAGCGTGTCTATTCCATTACCTGTTGAAACAGTTATCGCGGGTTTAACGCCTTCCCCTAACTCTGCCGGTAATGATTCCACCAGTTTTGATAAACCGGCGCCCATCTGCTGAAAGCTGTTAAAAAGCGTGATCAACATATTGAACACATAGTTAAGCCCAAACAAAGCCGCAATGCTTAAAAAAGTGCTTGCCAGTGTGATGTAGTTTTGAGGCTGCCTTTTAAACCTGTACAAGGCTTCTTTTATAAAATATACCAGCGATACCGCAAGCAAAAACGTGGGGATAAACGCACCTTGCCCTTCCACCTGGATCAGGCCATCGTTAAAGTTTACATTTAAAGTTGGCTCCCATACATTAATGGGTTTTATCCATGATTTTATCGCGATAAAATTGGCCACGTAAATGGCCACAAGCCACACCGACTCTACGATCAGGGTTTTATATTTCATAATAAGGTTTAGTTCTTAAATTCATCGTCAACACTCTCGCGGAGATTGTATAGCAGCCATTGTCGTTTTGCGGCCAATTGTTTGTTTTGTTTCAGCAGGTTGATAAAATCGTTAACACCCACGGGCTCGTTACCGTTGCCATGTATCAGTACAATGCTGCCTGCATGCGGTTGCTGTCCTTTGGCCAGCCAGGCATCGGTACCTACGGGGATCAACCCGAACCCGGTAATTTGCATCACCAGTTGCTGATCAGATACCAAACCCGGGAAACGGAAGAAAACCGATGGCAACAAGCCGTTCTGCAACATGGCCTTTTCGGTTTCCAGCACTTCATAGTTAATATCGGTGCCGGCTTCCAGCAGAAAATTTTGCTTTAGCGGCAGCGTACTGCTTACCCGGTGATTATAAGAGTGATTGATCCAGGTGATATGGATCTCGCCATTCTGCTGCATTTGCTTAAGCCATTGCAAATCCTGCTGATGCTTGTTCATCCAAGTACCGGTTACGGATAGTGCCACAGGCACGGGTTGTTCTATACCTTTAAACTCGTTGAATATGTCTGTAAATATTCGCCTGTCCAGCGGGCGGTGCGAGGGGCAAAGATCTGCCGTAAGGCTAACCCCGGCCTCTTTAGGCATACCGCTTTCAATCCCGGCATCCTGTATATTAACCGACTGCTGATCGGCCTTGTTCAATGCCTTTGCATAAGTCGTACTGTTAAATACCTTGCGCAGCTGTGTTAATGGCATAGGCGTAACCCGATACAGCGAGGCATCATTCACCTTGGTTTCTAACGTGGAAGGCTCTACCAATAGGAAATAACTTTTCCCTTCGCTTTCAAAGCTGCGCAGCACTACCCAGTCCTGCTGAAAATACTTGGCCCAACCGTAATAAACGTGGTAATTACTAATGCTCCTATACACTGTTTGCCCCTTAGCCGATGGCACAGCAGCAAGCCATAAAAAACAAATAAGCGTTAACAGTAGCGGGTTTAAGGTTCGTTTCATTTCAATAAGCTATCAAGTATACACGGTTTGGCAGCGCGATACAATAGTAAAGGGTTATTTATGGACAGATGAAAGTTAACACTTTACTGTTATTTAAATTATCTTACTTTTGCAATCCCACAAAAAATACGGAGAGGTGTCTGAGTGGTCGAAAGAGCACGCCTGGAAAGTGTGTATACGCCAAAAGTGTATCGAGGGTTCGAATCCCTCCCTCTCCGCAAGAACTGATTTAATAATCAGTAAGTTACGCAACACAGCTGACCAGAAAACTGACGAGAACAATTAAAGATTGTCTTTAATCGTTAAATCCGTTAATTTCAGTCGAATCCATGTCTCCGCTTTAGTTGCTTGTTTTCTTAAAACTGAGTAAAAGAAGTCTTGGAAACAAAATACCCACAACTTTTATTCCGCTACTATACAACAATCCATTTTGGCAACTGCTTAATTGTATTTACTTTTGCTGCCGAATGAAAAACTTAAACCGTTACGCCGCATTAATTATAGTCCTGCTATTTTTATTTTCTTGTAAAAAAGATAATCACGAAACTATTGCCGATCCAGTTCCGGAAAAAGTGATCAACTATCAGGATAGCATTTCCTTCTCCATTAATGACAAGCAATATACTTTTGATGATAAGTATTCTTATGGTATTGGCAACCAGCCGATAAACATAAAGCGGTCTGCTACCGTTATTAACAACGGAAAGCTGGCTTATGAAACGGGTGGTTATTATTGGTATGGCGTTCAGGATTCTACCCTTTATTCCGTTGTTTATAAAGTCCTTTCGAGGCAGGCCGCGAATACGTTCTCAATCGACTTCACAAAGAAATTTGCAGACAAGACCCTGCAAGGCGGTATACATTTATTATACCCGAAGAGCAATCTTGAAGTTTTTAAATTAGGGAAACAATCTTTCGCTGTCGATTTGGATAAGGAAAACACACTGGAAGGCATTTCAATAAATTTAGCCGGCGCAGATATTAATAAGTCGTTAAGCACCGACGTTCCGGGATTCTCCATATTGATCCGGTCTGATTTGAAGAACGACATTCAAAACAACTCAACCTTTGAGATCACCAAAATTGAGCAACTGAAAGATAACATATACGCAATAGAGGCAAAATTTGAAGTGAACCTGTTTGATATTGACGCGAAACAGTACAGACTTAAAAATGGCTTTATGCGACTTGTAACCAATGTTGTACCCGGCAATGGCGGAACTTTGTAATTCCTCACCGACCCTACAATCTTGTTAAATTCACCTGCCTCACCACCGGCTTATTCAACTTGTAGATTTGCGCCAACAGCAGGTCCATTTCCATTTGCCAGGCCTGGCGTACGCTTTTGTATTGCGATGTAAGGTAGGTTGATTTATTGCCTGCTACAAATATTTCCCTTTTGGCTACGGCGTTCACGGTATCCATCGCCACGGCGTTATCGGCGTTGTACAAACCACGGTCGAAAAGTACATTGAACTCAATAAAGGCGTGGTTGCGGAAACGACGCTCTATTTCCCAGCGTTCTTCGTTCAAGGCCATTACCTGCAATGCCTGCTGGTATTGCGGTGTATTGGTTTGTTCGGCAAGGTTTATACCCTTTGCCAAATCATCTGCCGACCAGTTACCTATTGCCTGCCCGTCAATTTGCAGGCTGTACTTGCCGCTCGCAAGCCCCTTTACCGCGAGCACCTCCTGGTTAAATTCTTTGATGAACGGAATAACTTTCAGCGCGTCGGCCTGCCTGCGATGATTGCCCCAGCCCCGTACCACGGTATCCAGCGGATAAGGCAAGGCCTTTGCAAGGTAATTGAAGGTAATGTCATTTGTCGTGCGGCTTAGCTTATTCACTACCGCATTCTCGGCTTTAACTACTTTTTGGCTGCCTGCCTCAATCTGCACATTGGCAACGGAGTTATTGGCCAGTCCCTGCGCTTTTAATATGAGGTAAGCCATCACCATGTGGCCATCGTTATCGGGGTGAATCCGGTCGTTAGGTGTAAGGCTGAAAGCAGGGTCGGTAGCCTGGCCTTGTTTGTTAATAGCCGTCATGGGGCGGTTAAGATCGATGAATCCCCATTGGTTCTTTTTAGCCGCCGCTTCCTGAAATTCTGCTATCTGCAACAGCGCCGCGCTTTTGCCTTTATATAAATTATTGGGGGCCGATGTAGTGGTTTCATCATAAGGCGATGAGGCTACGAGCACCTTTTTCACATTCGGCAGGCGCTTAAGCTTCTCTTCAATAATATGGTAGTATTTTATAGAAGTATCAAGGCGTTTTCTGAAAGTTTCCTGCGCGTTATCAGCAAACCATTCCATGTAACCGGTATCGTTCATCCCCCAGGTAACAGTAACCACCGTTGGGTTGCGGTTGAGTACGTCATCATCAAACCGGCGGGCAATCTGCTTAGCAATATCGCCGCCTATGCCGGCATTAAAAAAGGTAACCCGCATATCGGGGAAGCGCGTCATGTAATAAAGCCAGATGTAAGAATGGTAGTGCCCGCCATCGGTAATGCTGTTACCAACAAATGCCACCCGGTCGCCGTTTTTAAATGGTGCTACCGTTTGAGCTTTAGCAATAGCAGTAAACGAAACAAGCAGCACCATTACAGCGCAAACGCGTAAGGTAAGTTTCTCTTTTAATTTTTTGATAACAAGCATTTTAAATGTGGGTTTGATCTGGTTTAATAATATCTGCCAACGCGGCATAACTGGTTATAAACAAATATATAAATTAAAATGAGGTATCGATTTAGCAAATTGTAAAATAAAGCGAGTTGGGAATAAGCTGTATAGCCTCATCCAACCATCTCCATGGGAGAGGGCTTAATACAAGTGTCGATTGGGATACGGAAGCGTAGTCTTCCTTAGCATAATCGACACTTAGAGTTGATCATATCGACTCACCCCGACATCGCTTCGCTCGTCACCCCTCACTCCGTAAGCGGAAAGAGGGGCTTGTATATTTATTATTTCATTCAATCCTCTTTGCGGCAAAGCCGGAGAGAGGGAGGTCCAGCGAAGCGTAGACCGGGTGAGTTAACTATACGATTGCCTAAAGACACCTTTTAGCCGTGACCACAACAAAAAAAGGCTACCTCCCTTTCAGAAAGCAGCCTTGATATTTAAATCATCAATTAAAATTTACAGTTCAACCTCGGCCAGTACCGGGAAATGATCTGAAGGATATTTACCGCGATAGCTGTCGGTTAATACACCCCATCTTTTCACGTTTACTTTACCAGTGGTAAAAATATGGTCAATGATGCCGTCCTTATCCAGAGCCTTACCAAATGAATTGAACGAAGCGCTGAACACATACGGATGAGCTGCCTGGCTATAAGTATCAACCAAATAGTTTGAAGTAGCTAAACGCTGGTACCAGGTGCTGTTATGATCGCCATTCAGGTCGCCGGTGAAGAAGGCCTTTTCTTTGCCTGCAATTTCTTTGATCTTTTTCAGGATCAGCTTACCGCTTTCTTCGCGGGCAATTTCACCCTGGTGATCAAAGTGCGCGTTAAAGAAATAGAACTTCTTTTTGCTTTGCTTATCCAGCAGGTACACCCACGAGCAGATGCGGTTACAGCAGGTAGCATCCCAACCTAAACCCGGTTTATCCGGAGTTTCCGATAACCAGAAATCGCCTTTTTTAAGCAGTTCGAAACGGTCTTTTCTGAAAAAGATAGCCGAATGCTCGCCGCCATCTTTACCGTCATCGCGACCTAAGCCATAATGCTGATATTCGGGCAGTGCGTTGTTGATATCGTCCAGTTGGTTCTTCCAACCTTCCTGCGTACCAAAAACATCAAACTGGTGAAAACGGATGAGTGCTGCCGCTACCGGGGCACGGTTCACCCAAAGATTGCCCGTATCGCCCTGGTTATCATAACGCAGGTTAAACGTACCTACTATAAGGTGTTGCGCCCAGCCTTGCAGGCAAACCAGCATAAATAATGCTGTAAATAGATAATGCTTTGTTTTCATTCAGGATAAATGTATAATTAATAAACTATTGTTACCAACCCGGGTTTTGCCCAATTTTCGGATTTTGCAATCTATCTTTTTCCGGGATAGGATATAAATAGAATTTATCATCCCATTTACGCTGTACGGTTGTTAACCATGTTAACTCATTATCGCTGTTAAGTCTTTCGGGGTTTGGTGTGCCGTTGCTTAATGTTGCGGCAATACTTACGTAAGTTACACCAGCCACCTGATTTTCTTTGGCAGGCAATACGGTATAAAAACATACATCAAGTACACCATCATCGTTCAAATCCATTGGTACATCTACTTTTGGCACGTAAAAACCGTTCCAGGTTTGATCCATCAGCTCGCCGCGTTTCCATCTTATAATATCACTGAATCTTAACCCTTCAAAGGCCAGCTCAATACCACGCTCGCGTCTGATCTCCAGCAAAGAAGGATCAGATATGGCAGGGAAATAATTTGTTTTCAGGTACTGATCGGCAACCGTTGGTTTGGTGCCGGTGTTACCGGTTATGCCCGCTCTTCTGCGTAGGGCACCAATGGTTTGATTCCAGTCGCCATCGGTAAGGGTATTCAGTTCGGCTTTTGCTTCAGCATAGTTTAATAATACCTCGGCATAACGCATCACCGGTATAGAATTGGTATTACGACTACCGCCATCCATCGAGGCATCATCCTGCGTTAATTTTATAGGCTGATAACCTGTATAGGTATACGAAAACACCGGCGGGGCTATTTGTTGCGTAGCACCGTTCAGGCGTGTATAGTTACCCATACGTATGGTTTGCTGCAAGCGCATATCGCGGCCTTTTACTTCTTCGGCAAACGGCATGGTTTTATAACCCGGCTTGTCGGTAAACGGTGTACCATCAATATTAAGATAGGTATTCACAAATGTGCGGATGAAGCTTAACCTATCGCCATAGGTAGCACTTGTCCAGTACCAGTTAGAATCGTTAAAAACACCCAATGCAGGGTCAACCACCGCTGCCAGTATCACTTCAGATGCTACCGGGGCCTGGCTGTTGAACAACGCCCTGTAAGTTTTATCGGTACCACCGGTGGTATTTAATGCAAAGCCGCCCTCTGTTATTACTTTTTGTGCCGCTTCAGCCGCCTTTGTAAGTAAGCCTTCGGCAGATGATTGCAGGCCGTACTCGTCATGGTATTTTCTGAAAGTACCCTCAAAAAGGCATACTCTTGATTTAAATGCGTAGGCAACGTATTTAGTGATCAAGCTACGCGTTTTATCAGTACTGTTGATATACTGACCGGCATAATCAAGATCGGCAATAATAGAGTCAACCACGAGTGTGCGTTTATCACGACCGTTATACAAAGCGGGGTCGTCAATTTTCATGGTTTTGTTTATCCATGGCACATCACCAAAACGTCTAAGTTTATCAAAATAAAACCATGCCCTGAAAAAGCGGGCCAAACCTATATAATTTTGGCGCGTTGCAAGCGGCACTGATGGCCTGTTGCAATTTTCAATAAAGTAATTGATATTGCGCAGGCCGGCCCACTCCCAACCGCTGCTTTGACGCGGACCGAAAGCGCCTGGCCTTAAAAAATCGGGTACTGATGTACGAGCAGCATAATCTGCCATGGCATCGCCGCGCACCATTGCGCCGGCATCAGGCAAAATATCATAAAAAGAGTTGGCATAAAGCTGCAAACCTGCCTCACTTGAAAAAACGGTACTGTTAAGCGCTGAATCCTGCGGCAGTTGGTCTAATTTTTTACAGCCGGTTATAATAATGCCTGAAAGCAGCATTATCAGCAATGGCCTTATAAATGTTAATTTTCGGGAAAACATATTTAAGCTATTTAAATTGTTTGTACTAATAATGATTAAAATGTGGCTGTTAAACCTAAGGTTACGCTTTTAAGTATAGGGTAGTTATTACCGTTACCGCTGGTACCATCGGTTAGTATCCTGTCAGATCCGTTGATGCTTTCAGGATCGATATCCTTAGTGATCTTGTACAGCGGCGACCATGTTAACAGGTTTTCTCCTGATACGAATACACGCAGACTGCTCAATTTCACACGTTGAATAAGGCTCAATGGCAGGTTATAACCAATCTGGATATTTTTCATACGCAGGTATGCCGCGTTTTGCAAATATTTGGTTTGCGCCTGGGTTAGCTCACCCGCTCCGTTTTGCGCCACATAGCCGCGGTAACGCGGGAAGTAAGCATCAGGGTTGCTCTCCGACCATATTTTATCAAGCTGCGATACCGGCACTTTGTTGTACGGCCTGTTGTACTGGCCCCAAAAAACTCCGGCTTCTGAACCAGGATACCAATCGCGTTTGGCTACACCCTGAAAGAAGGCCGAGAAGAAGAAGTTGTTCCAATCGGCATCCACACCAATACCATAAGTATACCTTGGCGTTGCGTTACCAATAACTCTTCTGTCGCCCGGGTTGCCCACGGTTTGGTCGCCATCATTGATCACGCCATCGCCGTTTAAATCCCTGAATTTGATATCACCCGGTAAAAGCTGGCCTGTGGTAGACGCCTTGATAAGCGTTTGCTTTGGCGAATTGGCAATATCCTCGGCAGAGGTAAAGTAACCCGCCGTTTCATAGCCCCAAATTTCGCCTACGGTTTGGCCCGCATAGTAATCGCTTAGCTTTTTATCAGGGTTGTTAAACTTGGTAATTTGTGCGGTATAATCGGCAAGGGTTAATCTTATGCCGTAACCAAACGGTTTGTCGGCTACTTTTATCCTGTCTCTCCAGGCAACTGATACCTCCCAGCCCTTGGTTTTCAGATCGGCATAGTTACCTTTCGGAATATCGGTACCAAATACGGCTGGTAAGGTCATACCGGTGGTGAACATATTATTTGTTCTGCGGATGTAAGCATCGCCCGTTACAGATAAACGGTTTGACAGCATACCCAGATCTAAACCTAAGTTTGAAGTATTTGAGGTTTCCCACGTTAAGCCATCAGGCAATACACGCGGCTGACTTGTTTTTTGCGGCAACACGCCATTAAGCACCCTGCCCGATTTGGCAATAACAAACTGCTCTTGAAACTGGTACGAACCAATGCTACCATTACCTAATGAGCCGTATGAAGCCCTGATCTTCAGGTTGGTGACAAGATCTTTTGATACCTTCCAAAAAGGCTCGTTTGATAAACGCCAGCCTGCCGATACTGAAGGGAAGAAAGCGTAACGCTGGTTTGAAGGGAATTTAGATGAACCATCGTACCTGCCGTTAGCTTCAATCAGGTAACGATCTTTATAGGCATAGTTCAACCTGTAAAAACCACCCATAATATCCCAACGTTCCCAACCACCTTTGGTAGTAATACCCTGGCCAAGCGCAAGGTTAATGTCAGTAGCATCTTCAGATATTAAACCGTTACGTACCATTTCCAGGCTCTTGAATGTCGATTGCTCAAAGTTAAAACCGGCCAACGCCTTAAAGTAATGGCCGCCTTTTAATTTCGGCTCGTATTCACTGTAAATATTGGTAGCTACATATTGTGTACGCTGACTAAGGTTTTGCAAATCATTGTAGTTGGTACCTACGTATTCAATAACTCCGGGTTTGCGGCTGTATGGTACAGGTACGCGTTTCCTGTCCTGGTTGTTATCAGTATTCTGGAAAGTGAAATCGCCTTTTACCCTGAACGTGTTATCAAAAAAGTCGGCCGCAAAACCTGTGGTGTTCCTGAACACTCGGGTATCAAAGTTGATACCGTTTTTACCGTAAAAATAATCGCCAACCGAGTATGCTGCCGAATAGGTAAGTGTACCATCGGGATTAAACATAGGTGCCATAGTATGGCCTTCATCGGCAATGTTACGCCATATACTACCACCCTCGCCTACGTTTAGCGGGTTATGGTATTTCATATTTGAGTAATCGGCGTTGTTGTATAACTTTAACCATGGGTAAACCTGTAATGAGGCTTTTGCCCTTAAGTTGTAGATGTTGTAGTCGTCGGAATTATAACGGAACAAACCATCCTGTGAAAAATAACGACCGGTGATCAGGAAGTCGGTTTTACCGCTGTTGCCCGATACCGAAAGGTTATGCTCACGTGCGCTGTTATGATCTTTGTACAGCAGCTTATACCAGTCGGTATTGCCATAGTACTCATACTCACCTGCTGAATTTACGATGGTTGACGGCAACGACGGATCGTTGGCATGTTTCTCCAGTTCGGCTAAGTAAGCCGGTGAAAACTTAACTGTTTTGTTGATATTTTGAGGCGTTTGCGCGTAATCGTTCCATGCGCTCCAGCCTTCGTTAAACATTTTGGCGAAGGTGTAACCGTCGGTAACAAACTCGGGTACCGTAGTTGGGCTTTTTATAGATTGATTGAACGAGTAGCTAACGCTGGTTTTCTCTTTAGATGGATTTTTGGTAGTGATCAATATCACCCCGAAAGCACCACGCGCGCCGTAAATAGCCGCCGAAGCTGCATCTTTAAGTACCGATACGCTGGCCACATCATTAGGGTTAATGCGGCTTGGATCGCCTTCAACACCATCAACCAATACCAGCGCGTTACCACCCTGGCCAATTGAGGTTATACCCCTGATGTTGTACGCCGGCGACTGCACCGGTTTACCATCCAAAGGTACCAGGTTTAAGTTTGGCAATACACCCTGTAAGCCTTGCGAAAGGTTAGGCAGCGAACGGTTTTCCAATACCCTTGAAGTAACCTGGTCAACCGCGCCGGTAAGGTTTTCCTTTTTTTGCGTGCCGTAACCTACTACCAATACCTCGTTCAGGCTACCCGATTGGGCCACCATAGTAATAGTATTTAACTGCGTGGTTTCGCCCGCTTTAATTTTAACACCCGGGATGCGTTTTGCCTCATAAGATATAAAGCTTACCACTACGGTATAGTTACCTTCATCGGCAGTGATCACAAACGCGCCGTTAATATCGGCTTGTGTGCCCCTACCCGATTCAAGCAAGGTTACGGTAGCGCCGGCAAGCGGCTCGCCTTTTTCATCCAAAACCTTACCAACTATTTTACCCGGTTCGGCTTTTTTGTATAGGGTAACAGTACCTTTTACCTCTTCTTTAAACCCTATTCGGGTATCAGCGAAAAGCCTGTTCAATATAGTAGCTAAACGCTCGTTGCTGAACGAGCTGTTCTTGATCTGCACATCCGTAAGGCTAATCAGCAACGGATCGTAAGCGAAATCAATGTTACCGGCCTGCTGGATCTTTTGGATAGAACCTAACAGGGTTTCGTTCTTGAGTGAAACGCTAACGCGTTTATCAAAGATCTGTCCGGTGGTGGGGGCGGCAATAAGTACACCTGCGCCCGCAATAATTATGGTGTAAATAATAAACGTGATACGCATAGCTTTACTTAAGCGACGTAAGTTTTTTTTCATACTTTTGAGTTCTTAGTGAATTTTTAACAGAGAAACTAAGGGCATAAGCTAATAGGGCTCAATCTATTGGCTTTGCAACTACGGCCGGCCTGCTACAGACCGGCTTTTTTTATTTTAATAAATAATTACTTCATTATTCTTCCTCCTGAAAGTGTTTTGATGCACCGAGCATATTATTTTCATTGCCTGGTCAACAGTGTGCGATGAACTGATGGTTACGTTATATTTATAGGATGTTGTCAGTTTGTTTTTGCTGGTTAACTGTACGCCGTAAAGGCTTTTAAATGCCAGCGCCAGCTCTTTAAATGATGCCTGGTTAAGTATGGTTTGCCCATCCGTCCAGGCTTTGCTTTTACCGCCATCGCCCGTAACCATAATGCTGGTATGGTCTTTTATGGAATAGATGATCTTTTGGTCGGGCAGCAACACGGCCAGTTGCCTTTGCTTATCGTTTACCTGTACCCGGCCCGTGCGCACGGTTACGGTGGCGTTATTGAGTTTATTGTAGGCCTTAACATTAAATGATGTACCCAGCACACGGGTAGTAATATTACGGGTGATCACCAAAAACGGGCGTGCGGGATTCTTTTTTACTTCAAAAAACGCTTCGCCTTCGTCAAGATAAATGTTACGGAAAGTTTTGTTCTCAAAATCTTCGCTCACGCGGATGCTGCTCATGGCATTCAGCCACACGGTAGAGCCATCGGGCAATTGCAGTTTACGTACCTGTCCGGTACCTGTTTTAATAATGGTATAGGCTTCTTTATTGCTGTGCTCGGCAGCTTTTTTACGAAAAAGCAGACCAACCGAAATAAGCAATATAGTTACCGCGGCTGCGGCATAGCGGGTAATATTAAGCCAGCGTATTTTTGCAGACGGCGTATCTATCTGCCCTTTTACATGGCGGTAGATCTCTTTCTTTAGTCTGGCTTCTTTTTCGGCAGATAGCGCGTTTTTGTCGCCCTCGTAGCTTTGGTACCACTCGTCAACCAGTTGCCGTTCCTTATCGGTTACGTTATTTTTAAGGTAGCGGTCAATTAATTTTTTTAGTTGCGGTGGCTTCATGCAGTTCTGTGCTTTTTACATATACATGTTGCACAGAAACCGCTTTACTACTTCTATTTTACATCAACTTTGCGTTAACTTTTCGTAAACAGGATAACGAACAGCGCGAAGCAATGCATATAACGGTCGGGATATTCCACCTTTAAGCGGCGCTTTAAACGCTTTAGGGCTTCGGTGATATTGTTTGATACGGTTTGCTCGGCAAGGTTAAGGCTTTCGGCTATTTCCTTCACCGAATAGCTATCGCTCCGCAATAAAAAAGATTGTTTCATATTGGCAGGCATCACCTCCACTTCTTCGCTCACTATTTTTTCGAGATCGAAGTAGGTAGATAAGCCTTCCGGAGAGTAAGTGAGTTCGCTCATGCGCTCCAAAGCATTCTCAATGGCGCTCTGTTTAATGTTTTCCGACCGGAAGTGATGCAATACCTTTAGCTTAACCGCGCCGAACAGGAACTGCCTTAAACTGGTGTTTATTTGCAGTTCATTACGCTTTTGCCAGAGGTCTATGAGCAGGTTTTGTACTATATCTTTAGCGGTATCCTCATCATCTACCCTGGTTTGAGCTGCTATATAAAGGGACTTCCAATAACGATCGTAAAGTATATCAAAAGCATTTGTATTATCTTGCTTAAGCCTTTCCACCAATTCATCGTCAGTAAGCGAAGTATCACATTTGCGCATGCCGCAAATGTAAACCACCAAAGTAAAGTGAATGTTAAGTAAAGAGGTATTAAGTTTATAAATTAGTTAGGAAGTGAATTAGCGGTGGATTTTTTTAATGAGGAGAAATAGTTATATTAAAACTTTTAAACTACTAATGGAAAAACTTGAACATCTAAAATTAATTTACCACGAAAGATTACGCGATGAAGCAAGCATACCTGAAAAAATAAAAGAGCCAAATGGTATTTATTATTATGTACCTTTTTTAGAATTTGTCAATGTTGTTCGTGCTTTATATGAAATTAATGTAAACAACGATTATAAAAAAGCCCGGGAACTATTTTATAAAGCAGCACTTATACCCGAATTTATGAGCCGTAAATTTGACTGGCGGGTTATTGATAGCGGTATTTATCAAATTAGCTATGCATTATTCTCTGATAGTAAAGACTTGATCAATACCTATTCTGTATTAAAGAACAAAGCAAATAACGAAACAGGTATAGGCTATCAATTTACTAACGTTGTTCAGAATATATTGCTTGATGACTGGGAAAAAGTAGCATGGAATATCCATTGCTTTACACGACTTACCAAAGTAAAAAGTCTTTCAAAATATGCAAATATCTTACCTGTTTTAGAAGGTTTCGCACAAAAGGATCCTGACCTGATTAGAAAAGGATTGATAGATTATTTAAGCACACATGTAAAACGTAATAGTAACAACGAATTATATTGTAACTTTCTTTCAATTGACACCGCAGGATTTACAAAATTGGCGTGGATAAAGGGTTATCAAATTGACTTAAACAGCCCGTTGGTACCAATTAAATTGATGCCGGTTGAACCGGTTGATACCTATTCAGGTTACAGTTATATTTCATAACAATATTAAATCTCCATCAAAAACGAGAATAGCGAAGGAATCACCCTCGCTATTCTCGTTTTTTCGAAGGATAGTACTCCGCTAAATACTGTTCTTAAGGTTATCTTTTCGAATTTGAGCCCATTCGGGCGTTCCATAAAAAAATGGATGTACCGCAGTTATGCGCTAACTCTATCGGCTATAAGTTTACGCTTATGGAAATGGGGACTGGTACTTTTACTTCAACCCAGACCAATGGATGTTTACAGAGTGGTTGCCTGGCTCGGCTGGACAGGCAACTTATTGGTAGCTGAACTTATTATCTATTTTATATTTAGTAAAAAAAGATAACCTTTTTCTTGTGCGCATGTATTTTAACACTTATTCGGTTATAAATTTTCGTTTAAAAAAGTATTGATAACACAAAATCGGCAAAAATACCCTATTTTGGAAATGGAAATACTATTAAATGACCATTCTGAAACGAGCAATTGAGTTAATAAGGGTCTTTACGCCTTGTAAAGTGCTATTGCTGATGTTTTTTTTAAGCGCTCAAACTACTATTGCTCAACCACCAAATATCACTTATCCAACTCCTCAAACATACATTATTAACACCCCCATTACTCCATTAACACCCGTAAACAATGGCGGCCCTATGGGTAACTACGGTGAGGTAATTACATTGGCGGGTACCGGAGTAGCGGGTACAACTAATGGGGCGGGTGATATTGCAAAATTTAGTGCACCACGCGGTATTGGTGTTGCCGCCGATGGTAATATTTTTGTAACAGAAATTGATAATAACCAAATACGGCGTATAACCCCGGCAGGCTTTGTAAGCACATACGCAGGTACTGGTATAGCCGGTTATAAAGATGGCAGTTTAACGTCATCACAATTTAACAGACCGGCAGGGCTTACCTTTGATTTAACAGGCAATATGTACATAGCCGACGAAAACAATCAAATGGTACGCAAAATAGCTACCGATGGCACCGTGAGTAAGGTAGCAGGTTCAGGTAATCGCGGTTTTGATAATGGCCCTGCTAATTTAGCTACTTTCAGAGAGCCCGGCGCGCTTGTTACTGATGCCTTAGGAAATATATTTGTGGTGGATGCTAATAACCTTGTAATACGCAAAATAAACACATTGGGTATTGTGAGCACTTTTACGGGGACCGGCCGGCCGGGCTCTACTAATGGAGGCCCAACTACAGCTTCTTTTTTAGCCCCATATGGCATTACCATTGATAAAGCCGGCTATTTATATGTGGCTGATGTTATAAACCATATAGTCAGACAAATATCGCCTACCGGGTTTGTTAACACATATGCCGGCAATGGTATTCCCGGAGATAAGGATGCGCCTCTTCCGCGTGATGCCTCTTTTGCCTACCCTACAGGTGTGGCAATTGATAACAATGGCACCCTATATATTGCCGATCGTAATAATCATAAAATAAAGCGCGTTACCCCAGGCGGGGTAGTAACCACTTTGGCAGGTACCGGTTTACCGGGTAACAGAAACGGAAAGGGGACTGAAGCAAGCTTCCGCAATCCGTCCGGGGTAGCGATTGGACCGGGTGGAGTGATATATGTTGCCGATGAATTAAATAACCTGATACGCAAAATAGATATTAATGGCTATTACACTATTAGCCCTAAACTACCTGCCGGATTAACCTTTGACGAAACCACAGGGCAGATAAGCGGTACGCCTACAGTAACCTCACCGGCAAGAAATTATACTGTTACCGCATACAATTCTGCCGGCAGCAATTCTTTTATTGTGAATATTACGGTGTTGCCTGCTTCGGTTTTTACATTTAACCCTATACCTGATAAAACTGTTTGCGATGCTGATTTTGATGCCGGAGCCACAGGTAATTTCCCTATTGTGTACAGCAGCGATAATGCCGCAGTCGCCATGGTTGTAGCAGGCAAAATACACATTACAGGGCCGGGTATGGCAAACATCACTGCTACCATGAATGGCATCCCAAAAACAAATGTATTAACCGTAACGCTGGCTGTAAGCCCAACGGTTAGCATTAATGACCCGGGGGTGGTATGCACCGGCGTGGCTGTAACATTTACTGCCGCTACGGTTAATGGTGGCGATAGTCCAAACTATCAATGGCAGGTTAACGGTATTTCTACAGGTAATAACAGTTCAACATTTACCACAAACAGTCTTGCCCAGGGTGATATTATGCAATGTATCATTACAAGTAATTCAACTGCATGTTTAACCTCTACTACGGCCTCGTCAAATAAAGTAATTATTAACACATTACCAGGTACTACCCTATCTGTAATTATAGCACCTATATCAGAATATCCGCTTTGTAATGGCGGTGATGTTACATTTAAAGCTACCGTAAACGCCGGGAATACCGCTATTAATTATCAATGGCAGGTTAACAATATAAACACGGGCAATAACAGTGACGTTTTCACCTCTATACAACTTAAAGCCGGCGATGTATTACGCTGCACTGTAAGTAGTGCGGCTGCTTGTGTAATACCAGCTGTAAGCCCATCATTTCAGGCAGTTATTTTTCCTAATCCATCTGCTAAGTTGCAAAATCAATTTATTGCAGAGCTTGGAAAACCGGTGCAGCTAAACCCTAATATATATAGCGATATTAATGACATTAAGAGCTTCAAATGGTCGCCGGATAACGGACTTAACAACCCAAACATAGCCAACCCGATAGCCAACCCGTTAAATACCACAACTTACTCACTCGAAATTACTTCGGTTAACGATTGTATGCTTGAATTAACTACAGTTGTAATTGTACAGAAACCTATAGTTATTCCTAACACTTTTAGCCCTAATGCTGATGGCATTAACGATACCTGGAAAATAAACGGTCTTTTAGATTACCCTGATTGCCTTGTAAATATATACAACCGCTACGGAAGCATTGTTTACCGCTCTGCAGGCTATTCAAAACCATGGGATGGTACACGTAACGGCAATAATTTACCGGCAGCAACCTATTATTACATTATAAGTTTTAAAGGTAATAAGCCAGCATTATCAGGCAATGTAACTATACTACGTTAGCATTCTTCGTAAAAAAACAATCCCCTTCTTAAAAAACGCATCCACTTAGTGTAAAAATGACACTTTATTAAGTGTTTTACTTGCCTTATTGCTTAAATTTGCAGCATAAACAGCGGAAATTGCCGCATAATTTATTCCGGTTTGAAAAAGAGTTTATTCCCGCTTTTGCTTGGGGGCTTAGGTATAGGTACTACCGAGTTTGTAATGATGGGCCTGCTGCCCGATATAGCGAAGGACTTTAATATCAGCATTCCTGTTGCAGGTCACTTAATATCGGCCTACGCGCTTGGTGTGGTAATTGGCGCGCCTTTGCTGGTAGTAATGAGCAGCAGCTTTGCACCCAAAAAGATCTTGCTGGCGTTAATGATGATCTTCACTGTTTTCAACGCGTTTTCGGCATTCGCGCCTAATAATACAACCTTGTTCTTAGCTCGCCTGTTCGCGGGTTTACCGCATGGCGCTTTCTTTGGCGTGGGCTCGGTAGTAGCCAGCCGCCTGGCCGACAAGGGCAAACAGGCACAGGCCATATCCATGATGTTTGCCGGGCTTACCATCGCTAACCTGCTTACCGTGCCGCTGGGCACCTATATTGGTCACCATTATTCGTGGAGGTTTACCTTCGGCATAGTGGCTTTTATTGGGGTGGTAACTTTAATCTTCCTGAAAATATGGCTGCCTGCCTTACCGGTGAGCCGCAGCGGTAATATCAAATCAGAAATGAGCCTGTTTAAACGTGTTGATGCCTGGCTGATCATTTTGATCACTGCTATCGGTACCGGCGGCTTATTCGCCTGGATCAGCTATATAGCCCCTTTGATGACCGAAGTTTCGCATTTCGCTGCTAATAGTGTTTCGTATATACTGGTGCTGGCGGGTTTCGGCATGGTGGTTGGTAATGTAATTGGCGGTAAACTGGCCGATAAAGTTGAACCGGTTAAAGCCTGCGCGGTATTGTTAATAGCAATGGCTATTACGCTGGTTGCCATTTACTTCTTATCGGGCAGCCAGGTAATATCACTGGCACTTACTTTTATTGCCGGGGCTTTATCAATAGCACTTGCCTCCCCTATTCAAATATTAATGATCAATACCGCCAAAGGTGCCGAAATGCTGGGCGCGGCAGTTACACAGGCTGCCTTCAACATTGGCAACGCGCTGGGTGCTTTCTTTGGCGGCTTGCCTATTGCCGTGGGCTTGGGTTATAATTCGCCATCGGTAGTGGGTGCAATAATGGCCGTTATCGGTGTGCTGTTTGCCTTGTTATTCATAAAAATTCAAAACACAAGCGAAGAAAAGATCATCCGCGAGAGCGAACTTATTGCCTGAGTACTTCGTACACTTACCTATTATAAATAGCGTTAATTAAAGTTTAAGTTTTATTAACGCTATTTTTGTATACCAATTAATCCGAAAAAATACTGTAGCACTTATGTTTAAAGCATTTAAGCTATTCTTCTTTATTTTATTTTATACGATATGCACTCAAGGGCTTAACGCCGCCAATATCAAAAGCATTGGTGTGCCCTACGTTCATAACTATACCAAGAGCATTTATCAGTCGGGCAATCAAAACTGGGCCGAAACCAAGGATGCAAACGGCATGATGTACTTTGGCAACTCGGAAGGCTTGCTATCATTCGACGGACGAAACTGGCAGTTATACCGCCTGCCCAACAACCTCATCGTTCGCGCGGTAGCGGCAGATGGTCACGGCAAAATCTATACCGGTGCCTTCGGCGAAATTGGGTACTGGGCCAACGATAGTAACGGGCAGTTCAAATACACATCCCTCGTAAAACTCATCCCCAAAAAGTACCAGCTTAACGAAGAAGTGTGGAAGATTTATGTAGATAAAGACAGGATCATCTTTCAATCTTTCGGGGTGATCTATATTTACAGCAAGGGTAAAATAAGCGCCATAAAAACCAATCAGCCCTATCTGTTCCTGTTTAAGGCGGGTAACCGTTACCTTATTGAAAGGGTGGGCACCGGCTTGTTCGAGCTAAAAGGCGACAGCCTCAGCTATATTAAAGGAAGTAACATTTTAGGTATCGGTGTATTATCTATACTCCCTTTCGACAAAACCCGCTACCTGATAGCCACCGCCAAAAACGGCTTTTACCTGTACGATGGCATCAGCATAACACCATGGAAAACACAGGCTGACGATTTTATAAAGCGCTACCAGATCAATAACGGCGTAGTGATACCCGGCAACTACTTCGCCTTTGGCACCATCCTCAACGGTATTATAATTATCGACGCGGCGGGCAACGTGGTGCAGCATATCAATAAATCGAGCGGATTGCAGAATAATACCGTTTTGAGTCTTTACCTGGATAATGAGCAGAACCTTTGGGCCGGGCTTGATAACGGGATAGACTGTATTGAGGTGATCTCGCCCCTGTACTTTTACTTTGATAAAACCGGCAAGTTCGGTACGGTATACTCCAGTATTATCAACAATAATAAAATATACCTGGGCACCAACCAGGGTTTGTTTTACAGCGACTGGCTGCCGGGCAATAAAAACCAGTTGTTTCAGTCGTTTGATTTTAAGCTGATCCCGGGCACGCAGGGTCAGGTTTGGGATTTATCGCTCATTGACGGTAAACTCCTCTGCGGGCATAACGACGGAACCTTTCAGGTAGATGGTGATGCCATCACCAAAATATCATCTGAAAACGGTGGCTGGAACATCAAAAAAATAAGCGACACCCAACTTATACAAGGCACCTATAATGGTATTGTTATATATCGTAAAGATGCCGCGGGCAATTGGGTATATGATTATAAGATAAAAGACTTTAACCTGCCCTCGAAATACCTGGAACGCGACAGCAAGGGCCAAATATGGGTGAGCCATGCTTACAAGGGAATTTATAAGATAACCCTTAGTGCCGATGGGCGTAGCGCGGCATCAATTAAATATTACGACCAACGGCAGGGCCTGCCCGGAAGTTATAACATCAACGTGTTTGATTTTGATAACCGCATATTGTTCTCCAGCAACTCCGGCTTTTATGTTTATGACGATATAACCGACCGCTTTTTTAAATACGATCAGTTTAATAAAATACTTGGGGCTTATGCCGCCTCAAACAAGATCATCCCGGCGGCGGGCAAAAAATATTGGTTTATTAACCACGGCCGCGTGGCACTGGCCGATTTTTCGGTAACCGGCAAGGTAAAGATAGACTCGAACAGTTTTAGCGTGCTCAACGGCCGTATGGTGCAGTATTATGAAAACATCAGCCGTATCAGCAGTTCCATTTATTTAATAAGTGTTGATGATGGTTTTGTAATTTATGATGATAACAACGCGCTTACCAAAGCCATCAACCTGCCCAAAGTATTGATACGCCGGGTTGAAAAAGTGGCCGACAGGGTGAGCACCATCCGCAACCGCGATAATATTGAAATTCCGTACCGGCAAAATAATATCCGCATCACCTACTCGCTGCCTTATTACCGGCAATCGAAAATCAAGTTCCAGTATTTTCTTAAAGGGTACTCCAAACAATGGTCGGACTGGAGTATACAGGCACAAAAAGAGTTTACCAATCTCGATCAGGGTGACTACGAATTTCAGGTCCGTGCGCAGGTGAACGACCAGGTATCGGAAATAACCACTTTAACTTTTACCGTTTTGCCGCCATGGTATGCTACCAAAATAGCGTTCCTGTTTTATGTGTTGCTCATTATAGCTTCTTATTACGGTGTTAAGCGCTATTATAAGTACAAACTGCATAAGCACAAGGTTCATTTACAGCAAAAGCTACAGCACGAAAAAGAAGAGTTTTTGAAACAGGAAGCCACCGCGCACGAGCAGCGCCTGGTGAAGATCCGTAACGAGCAGTTGCAGGCTGATCTGGCTGGCAAAAGCCGCGAACTGGCTAACTCGGCCATGAACATTGTTTACAAAAATGAGCTGCTGCAAAAGATACATGATGAAATTGCCGAACTGAAAGATTCGAACGGCAAAAAATTATCGGCAGACCAGCTGCGCAAAATTCAGAAAGTAATTGACGATGGCATGAACGACGAGCGCGACTGGATACTGTTTGAAAACAGCTTTAATGAAACCCACGAAAACTTTTTCAAGAAGTTAAAAGCTAAACATCCCGACCTTGTACCAAACGACCTTAAACTGTGCGCCTACCTGCGCATGAACATGAATAGTAAAGAAATGGCATCGTTATTGAACATCTCATTAAGGGGGATAGAAATACGGCGCTACAGGCTGCGTAAAAAGCTCAATTTAGAGCATGATAAGAACCTCGTGGAGTTTCTCATGGAGCTATAACACTACATCATTACCTCTCATAACTGTAAAAATGTATGTTTAACAGCTTATTAATTTGAGTGTGTATTGAGTACGCCTTTATAAAATTCAATTAATTAACTATCAAATAGTTACAAAACAACCTGTTGCCTGTTGTGAAACTATTTTAACTGTGATGTAGTAATGTAGAGTGGCTATTATTGTAACATCTCAATTCTCTTCTCAATTTTGGTAACACAAAACACAATTGTTAAAACCAATTTTTAATTAACCATTTTATGAAGAGAATAATTACAATCTCACTGTGTGGGTTATTGTGTCTGCTTTTCATCAACAGGGCATCTGCACAAAACATTACCGTAAAGGGAACAGTAACAGATTCCAAAACAGGCGAAACCCTGGTTGGTGTAAGCATCGCAGTTAAATCAACTCAAACCGGCACCCAAACCGGTCCCGACGGAAAATTCACGCTTTCTGCCGCGCCCACAGCCGAATTATCGATCAGCTACATCGGTTACGCTACACAAACCATAGCAGTAGCCGGAAAAACAGACATCGATGTTAAATTAGTAGCCCAAACCAACGAACTGCAACAGGTTGTGGTAGTAGGTTACGGTACGCAGCGCAAGCTTGACGTAACGGGTTCGGTAGTACAAATTAAAGGTGAAGAAATTTCCAAACAATCATCAGTAAACCCTATCAGTTCGTTACAAGGTAAGGTAGCCGGTGTACAAATCACTAATTCAGGCTCACCAGGCGCATCGCCCGAAGTTCGTATTCGTGGTTTAGGTACGGTATATGGTAACGCCAACCCATTATATGTTGTTGATGGCGTATGGTATGATGATATCAGCTTTCTTAACCCTAATGATGTTGAGAGTTTGAGCGTGTTAAAAGATGCGTCATCTGAAGCCATATACGGTATCAGGGCTGCAAATGGTGTTATACTAATAACAACTAAAAAGGGCTCAAAAAACACCAAGGCAACTGTTAACTATGATGGCATTGTTGGTAACCAGGTTATTACCAACGAATTTAAATTAGCTAATGGCCAGCAGTACGCTACTATAATTAACGAGCTCGACGTTTTAGGAGGTGCGGCACAGGGCCGTTATGCCGATCCGAATAGTTTCGGTACTACTGACTGGAACCACCAGATATACAGAAACGCATTAATTACTAACCACAACTTAACAGTAAACGGAGGTAATGATAAATCAACCTATAACGTAGCATTCGGCTATCTGAAACAGGATGGTATAGTTAGTACAAATACGTTTGACAGATATACGCTAAGGATAAAGAATGATTTTGAACTATCGCAATATTTGAAAGTAGGTTATACCCTTACCGGTAACCTTAATCAATCGAGAGATATTGACGGTTCAATTTTCCACCAAACCTATGCTGCAGTACCAATTGTTCCGGTAAGATATGCTGATGGAACATATGGCGACCCTAATGATTTTAACGTTACCAGTTCGGCAATGTTTAATCCGCAGGTAACCCTTGACTTTTTTAATCAGCGTTCAAAAACATACCGTGCCAATGGTAACGTATACGCCGACTTAAAATTCGCTAAACATTTCACATTCCATACCAGCTTAGGAGGCGATTACGGACAAGGCGCGGTAACCAATTATTCGCCGCTTTATACCGCTACGTTTTCACAACGCAGCACCAAAAGCACGTTAACACTTACCAATAATCAAACCCGTAACTGGATATTTGAAAACACGTTAACCTATCAAAATACATTTAATAAAGATCATTCATTAACTGTATTATTAGGCCAGGGAGCACAATCGTACAGGTTTAATCAAACTATCGAATCGGCAGAGAACGTGCCGGATAATGGTAATGGCTATTACCTTTCACAGGGTAACAACTATAAACTTAAAGATGTTGAATACGGCCAGTATCCGCTATACAGCACTGTAAGTTCATACTTTGGCAGGGTAAATTATTCATTTAAAAGCCGCTACCTGTTAAATGCTACGTTACGTGCAGATGGTTCATCGAAATTTTCGCCAAGCGAACGTTGGGGTTATTTCCCTGCAGTAGGTGCGGGTTGGGTAATCAGCGAAGAAGAGTTCATGAAAAACCAAAGCTTCTTTAATACATTAAAGCTACGCGGAAGCTGGGGTAAGAATGGTAACATGGGTGTACCAGCTGCACTTTCTACACTTGTTGTTACCCAAAATGATGGTTTAATTTATGTAGGTCCGGGTGGCTATACCAGTCCGGGTGCCAATATTACCACAATTGTACCGGATCAGATCTATTGGGAAAAAAGTTCGGGTACAGATATAGGTATCGAAGCATCAATGCTGAAAAACAGGTTATATGCCGAAGTAGGCTACTATGATAAAAGAACAGACCGCGCAATATTTGATGCGCCTATTCTTAGCTCTATTGGTTTATCTTCAAGTTCAGGTTCATCAATTATTTCAAACCAGGCAACTTTCCAAAATAAAGGTTTCGAGTTTTTAGTAACCTGGAAAGATAAAATAGGTAAAGACTTTGGATACACGCTTAGCGGAAACTTAGGTATTAACCAAAACAAGGTATTATCTGTAGCCGGTAATAATTATATTGATCAGGCAGTAAATACAGTAGGTTCGGCCAATATCAATACACATACCGTATTAGGCCAGCCTATAGGCCAATTCTATGGATTGAAAGTAGTAGGCATATTCCAAACCCCGGAAGAGGTAGCGGCCTATAAAAAAGGCGACAATCAAATTATGCCAAATGCCAAAGCAGGCGATTTCAAATATCAGGATGTTAATAATGATGGTGTAATTGACGATAAAGACCGTGTTGTTTTAGGTAACCCTAATCCTAAATTCACGTATGGCTTTAACACAGCGTTTACCTATAAAAACTTCGACCTTGCCATAGATGTTCAGGGTGTTGCCGGTGTTGATATATATAATGCAAATGTTGCGTTACGTTTCGGTACCGAAAACTACAGCCAGGATTTCTTTAATAACCGCTGGCATGGTGCAGGTACTTCAAATACCTACCCCTCTGCAAATATCGCCGGAGGCCAAAACAATCGTTCAAACTCATTCTATGTTGAAAGCGGCAGTTACGTTCGTGTAAGAAACATGCAATTGGGTTACACCATTCCAACAGCGATAACCAGCAAACTTAACATCAACCGTCTTAGGGTATTTGTTAATGCTCAAAACGCGCTAAACTTCTTCAGTTACAAAGGCTTCAGCCCTGAAGTTGGCGGCGGCGCTACAAGAGCCGGTGTTGATGCTAACGTGTATCCGCTGTATGCTACTTACAATTTTGGCGTAAATGTTGGTTTTTAACCTTAATTAAACAGAGAGATGAAATTATATAATAATATAATAACAAGAGGGGCAGCGATAGTAACGATTGCTTCACTGATAACTTTTACAGGCTGTAAAAAGAGTTTTCTGGATGTGCCTACACAAGGTGCACCGCCGGCAACACAATTTTTTGTTACGGCAGATGATGCCACAAAAGCGGTTAACTCAATATATGCAAACCTGCGCGAATGGACAGAGGTGGCCTTTGCCCCTATAGCACTTGAAAGCCTTGGATCTGACGATACGGAAACAGGTAGCGATCCAAGTGATGGTTCGGTAGCTTTCATGAATCTGTATGACAGTTATACTGTTACCTCAACACAAGGCCAGCTGCTTGATTTTTGGACCGGCCGCTACAAAACCATCAATTTATGCAACCAGGTGCTTGATAATGTACCCAACATAAATATGGATGCTAACTTAAAAGCACGTTATTTGGCAGAAGCCAAATTTATAAGGGCATATGAGTATTTCAGGCTTGTTAGGGCATTTGGTGATGTACCATTGAGGCTGCACGTACCTACTGCTAATGAATTTAATATTCCCCGTACCCCTAAAGCACAGGTTTGGGCTGCTATTGAGCAAGATTTAACCGATGCCGCAGGTGTTTTGCCACAATCATACGCAGGCGTTAATGTGGGCCGCGCTACAAAAGGTGCAGCACTCGCGTTACATGCCAAGGCTGCCATGTATCAGCAAAAATGGTCTGACGTGCTTGCGTTTACCAACCAGGTGATGGGCTTAGGTTACTCATTGTTTCCAAGTTTTGAACAACAGTTCAGAACAAACAATGAGAACAATTCAGAGTCGGTTTTTGAGATACAGGCTGAACTTGTTCCCGGAAATGCAGCGGCATCTAACTCACAGTACTCACAAGTTCAGGGAGTTCGTAGTGTAAACGGTGGTGGCTGGGGTTTCAATGTGCCTACACAAGATCTGGCAAACTCTTTTGAAACCGGCGATCCTCGTCGTGATGCCACCATTATCTTCAGGGGCGAAACTACTCCGCAGGGCGATCCTATACCGGCCAGCGTGCCTAACCCAATGTACAATCAAAAATCGTACGTTCCGTTTAGCCTTTGGCAGTCTGGCTTCAATGAAGGATGTCAGCAAAACATCCGCGTTATCCGCTATGCCGATGTGCTGTTAATGAACGCAGAAGCAGCTAATGAGCTTGGTCAAACCCAACCAGCCCTTACTTCTTTAGAATTAGTGCGTAACCGTGCCCGTGGTGGTAATGCCGCTATTTTACCGCAAGTTACCACTACTGATAAAACAGCACTGCGCAATGCTATCTGGAAAGAAAGAAGATCAGAGCTTGCAATGGAGTTTGACAGGTATTTTGATGTGATAAGACAAGGCCGCGGTACAGAAGTTTTTGGTCCGCGCGGCTGGAAAGCCAACAAAAATGAGGTTTGGCCTATACCATCAACAGAAGTTGAGAAGAGCGGCGGTACCTTAACCCAAAACCCAGGCTATTAATCATTAACAGTAATTACAATGAAAAAATTCAACATATATGCTATAACTACTGTACTGATTGGTATGGGGTTATCATCATGTCAAAAAAAATTCGACCCATCAACTTACGCGCCACAGCTAAGTATTGCCGGATACAATAGCGCAAGCCAGGTAGCAGCATCAAACCTGGTGAGTTACTGGGCATTTAATGGCGGCCTTACAGATAGTGTAAACGGAGGCGCCGGAACCGCAACAGGCACAGGTTTTGCAGGCGGTATAAAAGGACAATCTTTACAGGGAGCACTAAATAGTTATGCATTAACAGATCCTGATAGTAAAGTAACCGGGCTAACCAGCTTTACACTATCAGAATGGGTAAATACCCCGCCGCCGTCAACAGGTATAATCGGCCTTTTCAGCTTAGCAAATACTAAAGAGTTTTGGGGCAACATTGATGTATTTGTTGAAAACGGCAGCACTAATACAAATGGTAAATTAAGGATACACGTAAACCCGGGCAGTGGCGATAAAACGCTGGCTGTTGATAACATACAAAACCTTTTTGACAGGTGGGTTAATATCACTATCAGTTACGATGAAGCCACTTCAAATATCATACTGTATGTTAATGGCGCTAAGGTGAGCAATTCTACAACTACACTTTCGGGAGCATTACATTTTGCAAATCCCGGTAAAATTGTTTTCGGCTGTGTTCAATTTCAAACCACGCCAAGCCAAACTTCAAGCACAGGCAAACAGGATTGGGCCAGTTATCTTACCGGCACACTTGATGAAGTAAGAATATACAATAAAGCACTTACACCCGAAGAAATTGGTGCTTTAGTAAAATTAGAAGGCCGGGGCAAGTAATATAAATTGTTTTTTTCTCTACAGTTACCCGTCCTATTGGTTGGGCGGGTAACTTTTTAATCATTTACTGATGATGTTTGTTAAAAGGATATTTTTTTATAGCTGTTGTTTGTTCGTGTTGGCATCGTGCAGTAAGAGTAACGATACTACAGCTCCGGTTACACCACCGCCTGTAACGCCGTCGTCATTTAATTTTGATGCCTTGCGCGTAAACAATGTAAACAGTGGTTTTACTTATGTTAACCTTAATACAGCGCCTGTAATAAAAATTTCTTTTTCCGAAGCTCTAAACAAAACATCGGTTAGCAGTGCCATCGCTTTTAAAAGCAACTCCGGCACTAATGTAACCTATGCCGCTACTTATGAGGATGGCGATAAAACCGTCATCATTAAACCATCGGCAGCTTTACAATACTTAACTAAATATACCGTATCGGTATCTACCGGGCTAAAATCTGCAAAAGATGGCAGCCTGCAATCGGCCGTAACGGTTAACTTAACTACAGCTATTGATTCCACCGACAAGTTCCCGCAGATCAGTGATAACGCGCTGCTTGACTTGGTTCAAAGGCAAACCCTCAAATATTTCTGGGAGTTTGGGCACCCTGTCAGCGGCCTCGCCCGCGAACGTAATACATCGGGCGATGTAGTTACCACAGGTGGTTCGGGCTTTGGCATTATGGCTATAATAGCAGGTTCAAGCCGTAACTTTATTACCCGTGCCGACGCTTTGGTACGTATGCAAAAAATAGTAGGCTTTTTAAAAGATAAAGCCGTTAAGTTCCATGGCGCTTTTCCGCATTGGTTAAATGGCGCTACCGGCGCGGTGCAGCCTTTCAGCGAAAAAGATAATGGTGCCGACCTCGTTGAAACCGCTTTCCTGATGGAAGGTCTTTTATCAGCCCGCCAATATTTTAACGGCGCAAACACTGCCGAAACCACGCTTCGTGCCGATATCAATACCCTATGGGATGGTGTGGAGTGGGACTGGTTCAGGCAAAACAACCAAAACGTGCTTTACTGGCACTGGAGCCCTAACTATAACTGGGATATCAACATGCAAATAAGGGGATGGAACGAGGCGCTGGTTGTTTACGCGCTGGCGGCATCGTCAAATACGCATGCTATCCCTAAAACTGTTTATGATAATGGTTGGGCCAATAATGGCGCTATTAAAAACGGCGCTTCTTACTACGGCGTTCAGCTGCCATTGGGCGAAGAACGCGGCGGTCCGTTGTTTTTTGAGCATTACTCTTTCTTAGGCATCAATCCTAACGGTTTAACCGATGCTTATGCCAATTACGAAACACAAACAAAGGCGCACACTTTAATTAACCATAATTACTGTGTTGCCAACCCTAAAAATTATACCGGCTACAGTGCCGATTGCTGGGGCTTAACCGCCAGCGATATTAACAATGGCTACACAGCCAGCTCACCGGCAAATGATGTAGGGGTGATAGCGCCAACCGCGGCCATATCATCAATGCCTTACACACCGGCCGAATCAATGAAGGCATTAAAGTTCTTTTATTACAAACTGGGCGACAAAATGTGGGGCGATTACGGATTTTACGACGCGTTTAGCCTGAACGAACCATGGTTTGCCAACTCTTATTTAGCAATTGACCAGGGCCCGATAATGGTGATGATTGAAAATTACCGCAGCGGCCTGCTTTGGAACTTGTTTATGAGTTGCCCCGAAGTAAAAAAAGGCATGAAAGATATTGGATTTAGCAGTCCGAATTTATAGGCGTTCTTAGCAAGAATTTAGCATGAAGAAACTAATACTAACAAGCCTGCTATACATAGCAGCAAGCTATAGCTTTGCCCAAAACAAAGTAGCCAGCAAACCGGCCGAAACGGCTATTAAACCCGTCGGCATTATAAAAAACCTTACCGACAGCGCCCTGCTTGATGTGGTGCAGCGCCAAACTATCCGCTATTTTTGGGATTTTGGCCACCCGGTAAGCGGCCTTGCCCGCGAACGTAGCAACGTGGCTTATGAGTACGGCGACGAGGTGGTTACCACCGGCGGCACCGGCTTTGGCATTATGGCGCTTATTGTAGGGGTCGATCGTAAATGGATTCCCCGCGAGCAGGCGGTAGACCGCATGCTGAAGATGGTGAAGTTTTTAAGCAAGGCCGATGCATACCACGGCGTGTTCCCGCATTGGTTAAACGGCGCTACAGGTAAAACCATTCCGTTTGGTCGTAAAGATGATGGCGGTGATTTGGTTGAAACATCGTTCCTGTTCCAGGGATTATTAACCGCACGCCAGTACTACAATGCCAATACCCCTAAAGAGAACGAACTGCGCGGCCGCATCAGCGGGCTGTGGAGCGAAATTGAGTGGGATTGGTATACTCATGAAGGCAGGGATAACTTGTACTGGCACTGGTCGCCAAATAATGGCTGGGCCATGAACTTCCCGCTGCGTGGTTTTAACGAATGTTTGATCACCTACATACTGGCCGAATCGGCCGAGCGTTACCCTGTGAGCGCGAGCATTTACAATCGTGGCTGGGCACAAAGCGATTTCTTTAAAAATGGTAAAACATTTTACGGCATCAAACTTCCGCTGGGTTTTGATTTTGGCGGACCGCTATTCTTCAGCCATTACTCTTTCCTGGGGTTAAGTCCGAAGGGGTTAAAGGATGAATATGCCGATTACTGGGAGCAAAACCTTAACCATACACTCATCAACAGGGCTTACTGTTTAGATAATCCTAAAAAGTTTAAAGGCTACGGCGAAAACTGCTGGGGCTTAACCGCCAGCGATAACCACGAAGGTTACAACGCGCATTCGCCAACAAACGATCTGGGCGTGATATCGCCAACGGCAGCGCTATCGGCATTTGCCTATACTCCGCAATACTCCATGCAGGCACTGCGCCATTTTTACTACGACCTGGGCGATAAGATTTGGGGCGATTACGGCTTTACCGATGCCTTTAACGAGAGCAAGAACTGGTATGGCAAATCGTACCTGGCTATTGATCAGGGGCCTATAGTGGTAATGATTGAGAATCACCGTACCGGCCTGTTATGGAATTTATTCATGAGCTGCCCCGAAATACAGGCCGGTTTAAAGAAACTGAACTTCCAAAGCCCGTACCTGAAAAATTAAGTTTACCATGCGTAAAACCAGCTTACATATTTTAGGCATTGCCTGTTGTTTACTTTTGCTGGCCGATACTTCATCGGCACAAAAAAAGCAGCTTACCTATTGCAACCCTATCAATATCGATTACGGTTATACGCCAATCCCTAATTTTTCAACCGCGGGCAGGCACCGCGCCACTGCCGACCCGGTAATTACTTTTTACAAGGGCGATTACTACCTGTTCAGCACCAATCAATGGGGCTACTGGTACAGCAGCGATCTGTATAACTGGAAATTCGTATCGCGTTCGTTCCTTAAACCATACCATAAGGTGTATGATGACCTTTGCGCCCCGGCGGTTTGGGTACAGGGCGATACCTTGCTGGTTTATGGTTCAACACAGGAGAAGAACTTCCCGATATGGATGAGCACCAACCCCAAGGCCAATGAGTGGAAAGAAGCCGTTTATCCGTTTATGATAGGTGCCTGGGATCCCGATTTTTTTGTGGACACCGATGGCCGCCTGTACCTGTACTGGGGCAGCAGCAATACATATCCGCTATACGGCATCGAGATCAACCGTAAAACCTTTGCCCCTATTGGCGAGCGTAAAGAACTTTTTAAACTGAACGATACCAAATTCGGCTGGCAGCGCTTTGGTGAATACCTGGATAATACCTTCCTCGATCCGTTTATGGAAGGTGCCTGGATGACCAAGCACAACGGCAAGTACTACCTGCAATACGGCGCGCCCGGTACCGAGTTTAGCGGCTATGGCGATGGTGTGCAGGTAAGCGATAATCCGTTAGGGCCGTTTACACCGCAGCCGCATAACCCATTCTCGTACAAACCGGGTGGTTTTGCAAGGGGCGCCGGGCATGGCAATACCTTTCAGGACAGGTATAACAACTACTGGCACCTGTCAACCATGGTTATAGCGGTAAAAAATAATTTTGAACGCCGCCTCGGTCTGTGGCCTGCCGGTTTTGATAAGGATGGCGTGCTGTATACTAATACCACCTTTGGCGATTATCCGCATTATTTACCTTATGCCGATAACACCGCCAAATTCACTAACGATAATGCTAATGGCACCTTCACCGGCTGGATGCTGCTGAACTATAATAAACCCGTAACGGTATCATCAACCCTGGGCAGTTACAGTGCCAACAACGCGGTCGACGAAAATATTAAAACCTACTGGAGCGCGGCTTCGGCCAACGCGGGCGAATGGATAGCAACAGATCTGGGCAGGCTAAGCACCGTTAACGCGGTACAACTCAACTATGCCGATCAGGATGCCACCATACTGGGCAAACCCAAACAGCCATTCTATCACCAATACAAACTTTTGTATTCAGCCGATAACAAAACCTGGAAGATACTGAAAGATAAAAGCGCTAATAAAACCGATGTTCCGCATGATTATGTGGAGCTGAACACACCGGTAAAGGCACGCTACATAAAACTCATTAACCTGCATGTACCAACCGGCAAATTCGCAATAAGTGGTTTACGGGTATTTGGCAACGGAGGCGGTGCTAAGCCCGATACCGTGAAGGAGTTTGTGGTACTACGCACCGAAAAAGATAAACGCAGCGCCTGGCTAAAATGGAAACCGGTGGATAACGCTTATGCCTATAACATTTACACCGGCATAGCGGCCGATAAGCTGTACACCTGCACCATGGTGCACAATGCCAACGAGTATTATTTTAAGGCGATGGATAAAGACCTGCCCTACTATTTCAGGATAGAGGCAGTGAATGAGAACGGCGTATCAAAACGTACGGCAATAATTAAAGCAGAATAAAAACTAACAGATAACATATACCAACAGTTATGAAATTATATAAAGTGGTGCTCGCATCGTGTTTGGTGGTCTCGGGATTGGGGGCTACGGCGCAAACATCAAAAAACGCTAAAATGGATGCCTACATCAAGGGCTTAATGGCTAAGATGACGCTTGACGAAAAGATAGGTCAGCTGAATTTGCCATCGATAGGATTTGATGTAACCGGCCCAATTTTAAGCCAGGGTGTGGAAGAAAAGATTGAACAAGGCCTGGTTGGCGGTGTGTTCAATACCTACACGCCTGTAGCCGTACGCAAATTACAGGAGCTGGCCCTGAAAAAATCGCGCCTTAAAATACCCTTGTTGTTTGGTTACGATGTAATTCACGGTCACCGTACTATATTCCCTATTCCGCTGGGTTTGGCCGCTACCTGGGATTTGCCGCTGATACAAAAAACCGCCCGTGCCGCTGCCGATGAGGCTACTGCCGATGGCCTGAACTGGGTTTTCTCGCCAATGGTGGATATTGCCCGCGACCCGCGCTGGGGCCGTGTATCTGAAGGTTCGGGCGAAGATACCTGGCTGGGCTCGAAAATAGCCGTAGCCATGGTAAAAGGATACCAGGGGAACGATCTGCGTAAGGATGATGCCGTGCTGGCCTGCGTAAAACACTTCGCGCTGTACGGCGCTATTGAGTCCGGCCGCGATTATAACGTGGTTGACATGAGCGAACGCAAAATGATGGAAACTTACCTGCCGCCTTACAAAGCCGCTGTTGACGCGGGAGTGGCCACGGTAATGAGTTCGTTTAACGAAATTAACGGTGTACCTGCCGCTGCCAATCATTGGCTGCTAACCGATCTGTTACGCAAAAAATGGGGCTTTAACGGCATGGTTGCTACGGATTATACCGCCATTATGGAACTCATGAACCATGGCGTAGGCGATGCCGCCGAAGTATCGAAACTGGCCTTAGTAGCCGGTAACGATATGGATATGGTGAGCGACCTGTACATCACCCAGCTTAAAAAATTGGTGCAAGCCAAAAAACTGGATGTAGCGGTGATTGACCTGGCTTGCCGCCGTGTGCTGGAATCAAAATACCGTTTGGGTTTGTTTGACGATCCTTACCGCAACATCAGCGAAGCGCGTGCGCAAAAAAATATCATGAATGCCGAAAAGCTCGATCTGGCGAAGCAAGCTGCTGAGAAAAGCATCGTGCTGTTAAAAAATGATAACGCTTTACCATTGAAAGCCGGACAAAAAATCGCCTTCGTGGGTCCTATGGTTAAAGATCAGCGCGACCTGATCGGTAACTGGAGCGGTGCCGGCGACTGGAAAAAAGCCGTTACTTTTTGGGATGCCCTGCAAGCGCAGTATCCTGACAATAACTTTACTTACGCCAAGGGTTGCAATGTACTGGATAACCAGGAACTGATCAATAAGCTGAACCCGCATGGTGCCGAAATTGTACTGGACAGCCGCACGCCTCAGCAAATGATAGACGAGGCTGTTGCCACCGCTAAAGATGCCGATGTAGTGGTAGCTTTTGTAGGCGAAACCTTTGGCATGAGCGGCGAGGCTGCCAGTCGCAGTGATATTACCCTGCCGCAAAACCAGCAAACTTTACTAAAGGCTTTAAGGGCTACCGGCAAACCGGTGGTGTTGGTACTGATGAACGGTCGTCCGTTGGTTTTACAGTGGGAAAATGATAACATGGCGGCCATTGTTGAAACCTGGTTTGCAGGTACCAAAGCCGGTGATGCCATTACTGATGTGCTTTTCGGCAAATACAATCCGTCGGGCAAATTAACCATGACCTTTCCGCGCAGCGTAGGGCAAATACCGCTTTACTACAGCGCGAAAAATACCGGCCGCCCAATGAGCGAGGAAAAATATACATCCAAATACCTGGATATACCAAACACACCGCTGTATGCTTTTGGTCACGGGTTAAGTTATACCACCTTTGGTTACAGCGATATTAAACTAAGCAAAACCACCATTAAAGCTACTGACAACCTGCAAGCCACGGTAACCATTACCAATACCGGCAAGTACGATGGTGAAGAAACCGCGCAGCTGTACATACGCGATATGATAGGTTCGGTTACCCGCCCGGTGAAGGAGTTGAAGGGTTTTCAAAAGGTTTTCCTGAAGGCCGGTGAATCAAAAACCATCACCTTCACCCTTACCAATAACGATCTTAAATTTTACGACATCAACATGAAATACACTACCGAACCGGGCGATTTCAAGCTCTTTATAGGTACCAGCTCTGCTGATGTTAAAGAAGCTGCATTTAAGCTTTTATAAGTTTTTTCTTTTCTAAATGGTGTTTAATAAAAGTGGGAATGTCCGGCGTGAGCCGGGCATTTTTTATTTTACGCTGTGCTGTTTTTCGGCAGTAGCTTATCATTACATAAAATAAATACTTTTGTAACATGAAGTTCTACATAAAAAACATGGTATGCGCGCGCTGCAAAATGGTAGTGAAAAACGAGCTTGAAAAAGCCGGCATGCAGCCATTAAGTGTTGAATTTGGCGAAGTTGAGGTAGACGGTACTCCATCTGCCGAACAGGTTACGCATTTGGATATTCAGCTTAACGCGCTGGGTTTCGAGATCATTGACGATCGCAAAAGCCGCATGATAGAAAAGGTGAAGAACGCCATCGTAACCCTCATTCACCATACCGAAGAAAGCAGCAATATCAACCTGTCCGACTATATTACCCAACAGGTAAATTACGATTACACTTATCTCAGCAACCTCTTTTCGGAAGTGGAGGGCACTACTATCGAAAAATACTTCATCGCCCAAAAAATAGAAAAGGTAAAAGAACTGCTCAGGTACGATGAGCTTACCCTATCAGAAATTGCCGACAAACTGGGTTACAGCAGCGTGGCTTACCTCTCAAACCAGTTTAAAAAACAAACCGGCCTTACCCCTACCTTTTTTAAAACGCTTAACCAAAATAAGCGCATCAATATCGAAGACCTGTAAATCTTACAACTCATTTCCAAAATAGCGTAACAGCTTGCCGGGCTGCCTGGTGTAATTTTGTAACATTAAATTACATCAATTAAAATGACACACACCTATAATATAACCGGCATGACCTGTACCGGCTGCCAGGCCAAAGTACAAGGCTTGCTATCGAAAATACCGGGCGTTACCAATGTAGCTATCGATCTGCCGCAAGGCACCGCCGATATTACCATGGCGCAGCATATCGCTACCCCAACGTTAAAGGATGCCTTAAAAGATTACCCAAAATACCAGTTATCTGAAGCGCAAACACATCAGCATACCCCCATTTTTATGGAGGAAGAAACCGATAACCGCACCTGGCTGGCTACATACAAACCTATACTCATCATTTTTGGGTATGTAACCGTAATAACTTTATTTACCTCGTTTAGCGGCGGTACCTTCCATTGGATGAAAGCCATGACGGTATTTATGAGCGGCTTCTTCCTTACCTTCTCCATGTTTAAAATGCTCGATCTGCAAGGCTTTGCCGATAGTTATTCGAGTTATGATATCGTAGCTAAAAAGTTCAGGGGCTGGGGATTGATCTATGCTTTTATCGAACTGTTTTTGGGTTTGGCTTACGCCATAAATTTTGAGCCTTTTATTACCAATGTGATCACGTTTGTGGTGATGACGGTGAGCATCATTGGTGTACTGCAAAGCGTGCTCAATAAACAGAAAATAAAGTGTGCCTGCCTGGGTACTGGCTTTAATTTGCCCATGAGCACGGTTACCATTATTGAGGATGGCATGATGATTTTGATGAGCGCCGTGATGTTGGTTGCTATGCTTTAGATTTTTAACCGCAGAGAAGAAGATTTTAACCACAAAGTACACAGAGGTTTTCACGGAGGTACACAGAGAGCTTCATCTCACTTTGTCTTGAGTGGACATACCCTCTTTGATATGCAGGTTTAAGTTTTTAACCGCTGGGGTAACGGAGATTTTCGCGGAGAGCGGGGAGATTTTAGCAACAAATTACACATAGAGATTTCAACGGAAAGACATAGAGAGCCCGGCATTTTAACAATTACATAAAACCACCACAATGAAAAAAATACTATCAGCTATATTAATATCCTTATTTACCACGTCGGCATTCGCGCAGCATGATCATCATACGGACATGAAAAAGAAGGATATCACCACCGTTAAAAAAGATACTACCATGAAGGGTATGGATCATAGCGACATGGATGGCATGGACATGGGCAATATGGATATGAGTGGCAAGCACGATCATAACATGGCAATGCCGGGCATGAACCACTCCTACTCGTTATCGTTGCCCATGAACAGGAATGGGTCGGGTACGTCATGGTTGCCGGATAATACGCCGATGTATATGCTGATGGATCATACCAAAAAAGGAATGTGGATGTTTCATGGCAGCGCTTTTCTACGTTATAATAATCAGCAGGTAAACGGCAAAACTTCGCGCAGCGGTTCACAGTTTGATGCCCCAAACTGGTTTATGGCCATGTATAACCGGCAGGTGGGTAAAAACGGCTTGCTCAACATTAGTGCTATGTTAAGTACCGATCCGCTTACAGTTACTGAACGCGGCTACCCGCTACTGTTTCAATCGGGCGAGAGCTATAAAGGCCAAACCCTGGTTGACCGCCAGCACCCGCACGATCTTTTCTCGGGCCTTACCATTGGTTACACACAGCGTTTAAGTAAAAAGGTAGATGTATTCGGGTACTTCGGTTACCCTGGTGAGCCGGCCCTTGGCGCCCCTGCCTTTATGCATCGCACTTACGCCCTGAACGACCCGGACGCGCCGCTTGGTCACCACTGGCAGGATGCCACACACATTACTTACGGGGTAGCTACCATTGGTGTACGGGTTGATCAGTTTAAACTGGAAGGATCGAGCTTTACCGGCCGCGAGCCCGACGAGAACCGTTACGATTTTGATAAGATGCGCTTTGATAGTTATTCATGGCGCTTATCCTACAATCCTGATAAAGCCTGGGCGTTCCAGTTTTCGCAGGGTTATATTAAAAGTCCGGAATTGCTGCACCCCGACGAAAACGTATGGCGGTATTCGGCATCAGCACTGTACTCATCGGCAGTTACTGATGATGGCAAATACTTTACCGGCGCACTGATATGGGGAATGAACCACAGCCACGGTAACGAACATTCCTTTTTAGCCGAAGGCACACGCCAGCTAAACAAACAGGTCATTTATGGCAGATATGAGTTTGTACAAAAATCGAGCGAAGAACTGGCGCTGGAAGAGCAGTTCGGCGAACGGTTGTTCAACATACATAAGCTTACATTGGGCACAAACCGCAAACTCTTCAAAACCGGCCCGCTGGAATATGTGGGTGGTTTGCAGGCATCAGTTAACCTCCCGGCAGGCGACCTGAAACCTTTATACGGCAACAGCCCCATCAGCGGACAGGTGTATATACAGATACGCCCTATGCTGATGAAGCATAAGATGTAGTTGGAGTTAGAAATACTTACGAATTAGAAGACTTACGAAGTTTTGAAAACTTCGTAAGTCTGGAAACAGGTTCCTTGCGCTCGTTTGCAACGAGCGCTTAACATAGGCGGGCGATTGCATCGCCTCTTCACCCCAAGCGTCGCAGACGCATGACCAGATGAAGCACTCGTTGCAAACGAGCGCAAGGAAATGACATAATTGGTTACCCATAAACAAAACAGCCGATCCATCGCGGAGCGGCTGTTTGCATTGTTTAAAAGAGAAACCTGACATTAATTTATTGAGGCCTGTCGGCGGGTTTAGCGCCCCAGCTTTTGTTGGGTTTAGGGCCCATTACAAATTCAAGGGTACCGCCCGTGGTAATATCCTGCTGCGTAATGTATACCCGGTCGTGCTTTTTACCATTCAGCTTTGCCGATTGTATGTAGATGTTTTTGGCTGATACATTGGCGGCTGTAACCGTAAACGTTTTATCGCCTACCTGCATTACCGCCTTTTTCATTGTAGGCGAACCTATTGCATAGATGCCGCTTGTTGGGTTCACCGGGTAAAAACCCATCGAACTGAAAACATACCACGACGACATCTGCCCGCAATCGTCGTTACCCGAATAGCCTGATGAAGAAGTATTGTATAGTTCGTTCATTACCTTGTTAACATATTGCTGGGTTTTCCATGGCTGCCCGGCGTAGTCGTACAGGTAAGTAACATGCTGACTCGGCTCGTTACCGTGCGCGTACTGCCCAATAAAACCCGAAGCGTTACCGTTTACCTCCCTGTTTTTACTGCTTAGGGTAAAAAAGGTATCCAGCTTGGCTGCAAAATTCTTTTCGCCGCCGGTAAGTGCTATCAGGCCCTTAATATCCTGTGGTACATACCAAAAGTATTGCCAGGCATTGCCCTCGGTGAACGGATTACCGCCATTACCTCCGTATTCCAGCGGACTAAATGGCGCTATAAAATTCCCCTTATCATCCTTCGACCTGAAAAAGCCGGTGCTTTTATCGTACAGGTTTTTGAAGTAGGCTGATCGTTCCATGAAATGCTGATAGTCTTCCGTTTTACCCAGCTTTTTCGCCAGTTGGGCTACACACCAGTCGTCATAAGCCATTTCGAGCGTAAGCGATACCGATTGGGTTTGGATATTCTCGGGCATGTAATGGTACTGCTCCCACACCTTAAACGGCGAACCGGGGTGATCTGTAGTCGATGATTTTTTTACTGCCTCGTAGGCCCTTTCGGCATCAATACCCGGCAAGCCCTTCAGCACGGCATCCACCACTACGGGGATGGCATGGTTACCTATCATGCAATAATTTTCCTGCCCCCAAAGTTGCCATATAGGCAGGTAACCGTAAGTTTCGTACTGGCGCAACATGCTGTTCACAAAGGCAGCATCACGTTGAGGCTGTATCAGTGTGTACAGCGGATGCGTGGCGCGGTAGGTATCCCATAATGAAAAGGTAGAGTAAAACCCATTTTTATCGTTACGAACAGCGTAGTCAGAACCCACATAGTCGCCGTTAACATCGGCCAGGTTATTGGGTTGTATAAACGCGTGGTAAAGGCCGGTATAAAATATCTGCATCTGATCGGGCGTGCCTTGCACTTTGATCTTTTCAAGCTCCTGCTCCCATTGCGCATCAGCGGCGGCAACGGTCTTATCAAAATCCCAGCCGGGTATTTCGGTAGTAAGGTTCAGCTTAGCATTCTCCGGACTAACGGCCGACAGCCCTATTTTGGCCAGCAGTGGTTTATCATCGGTATCAAAATCAAGTATGGCGCGTAGGTCGGTGCCATTTATAACAGTTTGATTAAAGTACTGCGTGCCGCCGTCTACAAAATCGTTACCCTTTACAGGCTTTGAAAATTCGGCATAGAAATAGATCTTCCGTAGTTTGGCCCAGCCGGTTATCACCCTGTAACCCTCAATGGCGTGGTCGTTCACCATCCGGAACTGCGCGCTTACTACGTGGCAGCCCCAGTTGCCTTTTTTCATCGAATGATTAAGATCGATCACTACCCTCGCTTGCTTCCCTTTCGGAAAGGTATACTTATGAAAACCCGAATGCGCGGCGGCGGTAAGCTCTACATTTACATCATGGTCTTTCAGTTTTACCTGATAATAACCCGGCCTGGCCGATTCCTGATCGTGCGAGAAAGCCGAACCATAGCCGCTGTATGGTTGGTTCTTGTCGCCGGCGCGGGTTTTTATTTCGCCGGTGATGGGCATAAACAGTACATCAAACAGTTCGGCTACGCCGGTACCGCTTAAGTGGGTATGGCTGAAACCAGCGATAAAGGTATCGTTATGGTCGTAACCGCAGGCGGCATCCCAATCGGGTTCGTCGCGGGTATCGGGGCTAAGCTGTACCATACCAAAAGGCACCGTAGCGCCGGGATAGGTATTACCCGAGAGACTTGACTTTACCGCGCCCGTACCAATAAACGGGTTTACATAATTGGTTAACCGCGCATTTTGTGCATTCACCTGCGTGGCGGCGCATATTAACGCCAGCAACATAACTTTTTTGTTAAATGATCGTATCATTAGGTTTAACATTAGGGAGTTTAAACTTTTTGTAAGTAGTTCAAACTCCGCTAAATGTATTGAGTATAGCCGGGCATTAAAATGGATTAATGCTATATTGATATGGATTATAGTACACAATAAATTATACTCCAACACGTTTTATTTGTTGAAATTAGCTATTATTGTATGTACATAGTTACATATATTTGTAATTAGTAAAACCAGTTTAATGTTTATAAAAATTGCGTATAATTAACATACTACTTATACGCATATTACACCATATTTACCTAATTTTACCTTAACATACTAATAACGGCTATGCAATTTAAAATAGACCACAAAAGCCCTATTCCGCTTCATACACAGGCAGAAAACCTGTTGCGCGAGTTGATTGATGACCCGCAGTACCAGGGTGGAAAGTTTTTGCCCAACGAGGTAAACCTGTCTAAACAACTGGCAATATCGCGTACTACGCTGCGCCAGGCGCTTAACAAGCTTGTATATGAGGGTTTGCTAACGCGCAAAAAAGGTGTAGGTACAAAAGTTGCACAGCCCTCGGTAAGTTCAAAATCAATGAACTGGTTGAGCTTTTCGCAGGAAATGAAGGCCAGGGGCATCCCTATCAAGAATTTTGAACTGCATTTAAGCTGGGTTTTCCCCGAAGAGAAGATCGCTAACTTTTTTGAAATAAAAACCGACAAGAAAATACTCAAGCTTGAACGCCTACGCGGCCGCAGCGAAGGCCCGTTCGTTTACTTTATATCTTACTTTCACCCGCGTGTTGGCCTTACCGGCGAAGAGGATTTTACCCGCCCTTTGTACGAAGTGCTGGAGAAAGAACACATGGTGGTGGCACAATTATCAAAAGAAGAGATCAGCGCGCGCGCGGCAGATAAGCTGTTATCGGGCAAACTGGATACCGAGATAGGCAGCCCTATTTTGGTGCGTAAACGCTTTGTATATGACCAGGCCGACCGCCCTATAGAATACAATTTGGGCTATTACCGTGCCGATGGCTTTGTATATACTGTAGAGAGCCGCAGGGAGTAATTGTATTAAGGCTTTGCTTAGTAAAAGGGCAATAAACATTATGCTATGTTTATTGCCCTTTTTGTTTTATCAGGATACGGTTAGTTCGCCGCGCAAATCTTGCTCTAACAGTTCTTTTACCTGTTTAGGATCATCGTACTGGCCAAGCAGGTACATGGTTTTGGTTACGGCGGCTTCAAAGGTCATATCGTAACCGTTGGCTACGCCGATGTCTTTCAGCTGCTTGCTGGTTTCGTAACGGCCAAGTTCAACCGTACCTACCTTACATTGCGATATATCTAAGATCACCTTGCCGCTATCGATAGCGTTTTTAAGCAGATCGATAAACCAGGCATCGGTAGTGGTATTACCTGCACCGAAGGTTTCCATTACAATACCCCGCACATCAGAGGTCAGCACGGTTTCAACCACTTTAGGGCTAATACCCGGATATAGTTTCAGTACGGCAACTTCGCTCTCAAACTTATTGTGTACCACCATAGGCGCATCAGATGGCTGCCTGATATCGTTAAGGCTGAACTTCAAATGCACACCCGATTCGGCCAGTATAGGATAGTTGGGTGAACGAAATGCCTCGAATTTTGATGAGTTATATTTGAACGAACGGTTCCCCCTGAAAAGCTTATAATCAAAATAGATACAAACCTCGGGCACGCGGGCCAGGTCGTTCTTTTTGGCTTTGGCCAGCTCAATGGCCGTCATCAGGTTTTCCTTGGCATCGGTTCGTACCGCGCTTATAGGCAATTGCGACCCGGTAAATATTACCGGCTTGGCCAGGTTTTCCAGCATAAAACTTAATGCCGATGCCGAGTACGACATGGTATCAGAACCGTGCAGTACCACGAAACCGTCAACAGTATCATAGTTTTTTTCGATCAGGCGTGCCAGATCGCCCCATATTTCGGGGTTCATGTTCGATGAATCAATCACCGTATCAAAAGAGTGTACCTTTATTTTGCAGTTCAAACGTTCCAGTTCCGGAACGTTATCCATTATCTGTTCAAAATTGATGGGTTTGAGCACCTTTGTTATTGGGTCGCTCATCATACCTATTGTCCCTCCGGTATAGATGATCAGTATTTGGCTCATTAATGTTATTGTATATTAGGTTTAATCGTTATTATAAAACTCATACGCCGAAAATCAGCTTTGAGTTGTGTGTTGTTATATCGGCTACCGTTTGCAGGCTTACATTGTAAATATCTGCCAGTTTTTGCGCTACATAAATTAAGTATGAGCTTTCGTTTGGTTTACCACGGTGCGGGGTGGGGGTAAGATACGGAGAATCTGTTTCTAAAACTATATGCTTCAGGTCAATTTCTGCCACCACTTTATCCAGTCCCGAGTTTTTGTAGGTAACTACGCCGCCTATGCCCAGGTAAAAATTAAGATCGATGATCTTGTTGGCCTGCTCCACCGTACCACCGAAACAATGGAATATTCCGCGCAGGTTTTCATCGGCCTGTTGCTGTAATACTTCGTACACCTCATCAAAAGCATCGCGGCAATGTATTACAATAGGCAGCTTTAGCTCCTTTGCCCAGGCTATCTGCCGGTTAAAGGCGATGATCTGCTCTTTCAAAAAGGTTTTGTCCCAATAAAGGTCAATCCCTATTTCGCCTATGGCGTATATTTTATGCTGCGCGATAGCCTGGTGTACATTATCCAGCTCCTGTTCCCAGTTCTCCTTAATATCGCATGGGTGCACGCCCAGCATCGGGAAACACAGATCGGGATAGGCATTTACCAGATCAAATACCAGCGGTATGGAACCGGTATCTACATTAGGTAAAAAAAGCCTTTCAATATGATGCTCTTTACACCGCTCAATCAACGCCGCCCGCTTATCAGTATCTGTTTCATAGTACAGATGGGTATGTGTATCAGTTAACACCATGCGGCAAAAATAAAAAAGCCTTCTGATTTTATGCAGAAGGCTCTATAATTAGTTTTTCTTTTTACCTGCTACTGTTTTTTTAGCAGCAGCCTTTTTAACAGGCGCTTTCTTTGCACCGGGCTTCGCTTTAACTGGCGCTGCCTTTACGTGTTTAGCAGGTTTTATTTTTACCAGCTCTATATCAAACAATAATGTGCTGTATGGTTTAATTACTTCGCCTCCGCCACGTTCACCGTAAGCTAAGGCCGATGGGATGATCACTTTAGCTTTAGCGCCTTCGTTAAGCAACAGTAAAGCTTCTTCCCAACCCGGTATTACCCTGCCCTGGCCAAGCACCACCTCAAAAGGTTCGTAGTTACGGCCCGGCTGGCTAAGGTTAGCTTTAGCGGCTTCTGCCGCCACGCTCGAATCAAATACTACACCAGCCAGCGTACTGCCTGTATAATTTACCAAAACGGTATCACCCACAAGCGGTTTACGTTTTGCTGATGGCGTGGTAATAATATATTTTAAACCCGACGCGGTAGTAACCGGAGTCAATTTGTTATCGGCAATGTATTTAGCGGCTTCAACACCTTCGTTTTGTTTCAGCTTTTCGCCCTCGGCGTTGCGTTCGGCAATAGCGTCGGCAAGCAGTTGGGTTTTACGAATTTTAATATTGAAAACAATGTTACCACCTTTTTGAAATACAGGCGGCATTTGATCTTCATGGCCTTTAAACACGCTATCAACCGGCACCTTGGCCACAACGCTATCGCCCACAGTAAGCAGCGGAAACAGCTCCATCAGGTCGGCCACGTTTTGCGACGCGGTAACCTGCGCTTTTACCGGCTTGCCTATTTTATAGGTACTGTATAGTATCGAGTCTTTATCGTTTTTTTGAATTACATCAAAAGTTAATACATCATCAAGCTTCACCTTTTCGCCGGTGCCTTTTGTAACTACGGTGTAGCTGGCACCTTTAGGCGTACGCAGCGGGGCTTGCGCATTGGCGCCTGCTGCCAGGCCAAACAATGCTAAAATTAAAATATTCTTTTTCATGGGTGCGAAAAAGCCTTCCTGAGTTTTGGGTTCAGGAAGGCTTTGTTAAAATTTTGAAACGTTCAATTATTTTTTAGCCGGAGCTTGCATCATAGCAGGTGCAGCCGGTTTTGGAGCGTTAGGGTTTGGTTTAATAATATTTATTACTTCAACAGTAAATATTATTGGTGTAAACGGCGGAATAACGCCTTGTGCACCTTGCTCACCATAAGCCAGGCTCGATGGAATTACGAAAGTTGCTTTAGCGCCTTTGTTTAACAACAACAAGCCTTCATCCCAACCTTGAATAACTTTGTGCTCGCCAACAGGGATACGGATTGGCGCGTACTGACGCATACCATCGTTAATTTTAGCTTTAACAGCATCTTCTTTAACGCTTGTATCAAACACTTTACCTGTTGGTAATGTACCTGTATAGTTTACCTCAACGGTATCACCCACAACCGGAACAGGACCGCTGCCTGGTTTAGTGATCACGTAGTTTAAGCCTGAAGCTGTTTTGGTAACTTTAAGGTCTTTTTCTTTTACATATTTTTCGATGATGGCAGGCTCTTTAGCTTTAACAGCATCAGTTTGTTGTTTCATGTAATCAGAAATACGGCCGTTAAATACCTGGTCGCTCAGTTTGCCTTTAGCAATTACTTTTTCAACCTTAATTTGGTAGATAACATATTTACCTTTAATTGCAGGTGGCCTTGGCTGGCCTTTAGGTATTACCGAATCGATATTTACTTTAACGGTAGCGCTATCGCCTTCGCTTAATAATAATAAAGCGTTAGTAAAATCGGCTTTGCTTTGTGGTTTTTGTATCAGTTGCGGTGCCGGGCGACCCATATCATAAGTGCTGCCCAATACTGAATCACCTTCAGTTTTAAGCGTCATGTTTAAGCTAACAAAGTCACCTTCTTTAATGGCAGGACCATCTTTATCAGTATGAATATCGTAAAGCAAACCTCCCGACCCTTGTTTAAATCCACCGTTGCAACTTGCCAGTCCGATAGCAGCAAGCGCTAAAAACATCAGTTTTTTGTTCATTTCTATTGTATTAATAACTTTTTATAGTTTGGTAAAATTGATTTAAATAATTCAACAACTTCGTTAAGCGGTAACTCCGACCGTCCGCCGGCCGCATTGCGGTGACCGCCGCCACTAAAGTATTTTTTGCAGATCTCGTTTGCCGGAAACTCCCCTTTTGAGCGTAATGATAACTTTACAGCATCGCTGCGTTCAACAATAAAGGCCGCCAAACGCACATTGCTTATTGATAACGCGTAATTAACTATGCCCTCGGTATCGCCTGTAACTGAATGATATTGGTCCATCTCCTGTTTAGTAACGGAAATTATGGCCGTATTGTATTCGTCAATCACTTCCAATTTATTTGCCAGGCAATGGCCCAGGAAACGCAGCCTGTTTTCTGACGAGCTATTGTACACCAGCTCTTGTATGCGCCAGTTAACGGCACCGGCCTCAATAAGGTCGGCAGCTATGCGGTGTACTTCGGCAGTAGTTTTTGGTAAACGGAACGATGCCGAATCGGTAAGGATACCGGTATACAGGCAGCTGGCCACATCCTTATTAATAAGGTGCTTGCTGTTTAGGGCATCAACTATAAAGGTATACACCAGTTGTGCGGTGGCGCAGGCATTGATATCCCAATAGCGGAAATCATCAAAATCTTCCGGATCGAGGTGATGATCTATCATTACCTTAACCGCGGGGCTTTGCCTTACCAGTTCGCCCATTTCATTAATGCGGTTTAACGCGTTAAAATCCAGGCAGAATATCAGTTCGGCTTCGGCTATTAAAATTTCAGATTGCTGTGTGTTTTCTGTGTAGATGATCACTTCTTCATTTCCGGGCATCCAGCTTAAAAAGTCGGGATAATCGGAAGGCGCTATTACTTTGGCGTGGTGGCCAAGCTGTATCAAATAATTGTACAAACCCAGCGAAGAACCCATCGCGTCGCCATCAGGTTTATGATGGGTAGTGATCACAATTCTACGTGGTTGAGCCAGTAATTCGGTAAGCGCGGATAAATCTAACATCAATATTCAAAAAGATTGCAAACATAATTATTTTTATCAAATAGATTACCTTTATTTAAATACAAAAAACTTTAAAAATCAGGCCTTAAAACATTAATTTTGCGCCTCAATATTGAATACAACATAATGGAAACCAACAAAACTTTTACCATGATTAAGCCAGACGCGGTAGCGAACGGCCACATTGGTGCAATTTTAGATTTAATTTTAAAAAACGGCTTTAAATTAGTAGCCCTTAAATACACTTCATTATCAACCGAAAAAGCTGGCGAATTTTATGCAGTGCATAAAGGCCGTCCGTTTTACGATGAGTTGGTTGGCTTTATGTCATCAGGCCCAATCGTAGCGGCTATCTTAGAAAAAGATAACGCGGTTGAAGATTTCCGTAAACTGATTGGTGCTACTGATCCTGCTAAAGCAGATAAAGGTACTATCCGCCAGTTATATGCTGAATCAATCGGCGCTAACGCTGTACACGGTTCAGATTCTGACGAGAACGCTAAAATTGAAGGAAGCTTCTTTTTCTCGGCATTCGAGCAATTTTAATCGATATTAGATAATATCCGAAATACCCGCGTCATTGCGAGGAACGAAGCAATCCCCTACTTACAGAGTCGTTCTGTATAGTTTATAGATTGCTTCGTTCCTTGCAATGACGCTTTTTTGTGCGCTGCAACACTCCTGTCCTCGTATTCCTTAATCTACCTACAGGAATACAATATCCTCTATCAGTACCGTTCCGGCTTCGCCGTTTATCTTTTCGATGATCTGGCTGCGAATGCTCATCAGTTCGTTTTTAATTACCGACGATTCTATCCTCAAAAACAGTTTTTTGTTGTTGATGAATAATTCTTTGGTACGGTTGGCTACCGATGTGCCTACCAGCTGCGGCCAGTTGGCTACTACGGAGGTTTCATCGTACTTGCGTTTCAGCTTGTAAACCTGCAGCATTTGCTCAATGGCTTCCTTCAACGATTTATCATTTGCTTTACGCATCAATTTCTCCTCCTTTTACATTAAAAACCCGTACCTCAACACCTATATTATTAAATATATGCTGCACCCGAGTGGTACTGGTATCGGTAATAAACACCTGCCCAAAATCATTGTTCGATACCATTTGCATCAACTTGGTTACGCGGTTATCGTCGAGCTTATCAAAAATATCATCGAGCAGTAAAAGGGGCTTAAACTTTTTCTGCATATATAAATAGGTATACTGTGCCAGCTTAAGCGCAATTAAAAAAGACTTTTGCTGCCCCTGCGAGCCAAACTTTTTCATGGCCATGCCGTGCACCGAAAATTGCAGGTCATCTTTATGTATCCCGGTATTGGTACGTTCCAAGGCACGGTCCTTCTCCATCGTTTTTTTCAGCAGCGCGCCAAAATCATCGTGCAGTAATTGCGACTCGTATACCATGCTCACCAGTTCGGCATCATCACTTATAAAGGTGTAGTGCTTGTTAAATATTTCGGTAAAGCTTTCCATAAAAGCCTTGCGCTTTTGAAAAATGCGGTTACCCGATAACACAAGCTGTTCATCCAGTACCTCCATCAAATCGGGGTCGTACCTGCCGGTTTCGGCAATGCGTTTCAGCAGCGCGTTGCGGTTAACGAGGGCACGGTTATAGGTGATTAGTTCATCGAGGTACTTATTATCAGTTTGCGATATTACGTTATCGATAAACTTACGGCGTTCCTCGCTCCCCTCTATAATAATGCTGATATCATAGGGCGATATCATTACCAGCGGCAGTAAACCTATGTGATCTGCCAGGCGCTGATAATCTTTTTTATTGCGCTTGAATTGCTTCTTCTGGTTACGTTTTACCGAGCAGGCCACGGCTTCGGGCTTGCCATTTTTATCAAAGGTACCGGTAACAAAAAAGAAATCAGTTCCTTGCTTTATCTGCTGTGTATCAATAGGGTTAAAGTAACTCTTGCATAACGAGAGGTAGTGAATAGCATCGAGCAAATTAGTTTTTCCCGTGCCGTTGTTGCCCAAAAAGGCGTTAACGCCGTCGCTAAAAGTTAGCCCGGCCTCGGTATAATTTTTAAAGTTGATTACTGATAGTTGTTGCAGATACATAAACAGGGTTCAAATTTAACACTTACATGCTTGCCTTTCACTATACAAATGCATCAAAAAAGGCCGGTTAATTATTTAAGTTAAAAGGTGTTGATAAAAACTTTGAAAACTGTATTTTTGCAAACTTAATTTTTGAATAAAAATGTCAACACCCCAAGCGAACACCAAAATTGTGAACGAAGATAAAGCAGTTAAACCGACAGGCAATTTTGTGCGCGAAAACCAAAAGAGCTTATTATTTATAGCAGCAGCAGTTGTTGTGCTGGCGATTATCTACATCGCATATTTAAAGGTATACCTTGCACCGCGCGAAGTTGAAGCGGCCGATCAAATGCATGTAGCACAAGATTTTTGGGCTAAAAAAGATTGGGACAAAGCCATTAAAGGCGATGCCGGTTATCCTGGTTTTGAAAAGATCATCAGTGAGTACAGCAATACCAAAGCTGCCAACCTTGCTTATTTTTACTTAGGCACAGCATACCTTAACAAAGGCGAATACCGTAAAGCTATTGATAACCTGAGCAGCTACCGTGGTGATGATTACATGGTTGCCGCAGAAGCACTGGGCAGCACCGGTGATGCTTACGTAGAGTTGAAAGAATACGATAACGCGGAGTCATACTTTCAAAAAGCGGCTGATAAAGCGGCTAATAAATTTTTGTCGCCTTTATATTTGAAAAAATTAGGCTTGGTTTACGAAGCTAAAAAAGACAATAAAGCAGCAGCAGATACTTACAAAAAAATTAAATCAGATTATCCTGAAAGCCCTGAAGCGCAAAATATAGACGAGTACATCGCCCGCGCCGAAGCAAAACAGTAATCAATTTTTTATACTGAAAGGTTGTAATGTTATAATTGGAAAGGTTACTTTCGGTTATCACATTACAACCTTTTGTTTTTTAAACATATTTTGTACAACAAGGAAGGCAACATTACAACCTTCCAACATTAAAACATTACAACTTCAAAACCCCACAACAATGGCTACACAGCTTAAAAACCTGTCTGATTTTTCAGCTACACAAATACCTTCGGCAGCGCCATACAAATTTGGCATAGCAGTAGCCGAATGGAACGCCGAAATTACCAACGCTTTATACCAGGGCGCCTACCAAAGCCTGATAGCCAATGGTGCCCTGCCCGAAAATATTTTTAACTACGCCGTACCCGGCAGCTTCGAGCTTACCTCGGGTGCCGATCTGTTGTTAAAAAATCTACCTGATTTAGACGCCGTAATTTGCCTGGGCTGTGTAATACAGGGCGAAACAAGGCATTTCGATTTTATTTGCAACGCTGTGGCCAATGGTGTAAGTAATGTTGCCATTAAATATGCAAAACCTGTTATATTTGGCGTATTAACAACTGATAACCAGCAGCAAGCTATTGACAGGGCCGGCGGCAAACATGGCAACAAAGGCGACGAAGCTGCCATCACCGCTATAAAAATGGCTGACATGGCTAAAACTTTAAAAGGTTAATTACGTATAATAGTTAAAAAAATATCCCGGCGTAAAATGAAAACAATCATCTATATAGTTTTGGTGGCCTTCGCGGTAAGCATCTTCGCATCATGCTCAAATAAGCTTTGTCCGGCTTATGATTCTTATCCAAAAGGCCGTAGATAACAGTAGTTTGTCATTTTTGTACCTCTTTTAAAACTATTAGGGCACTTTGCTGTAATTTTGTAGAAAAGGTATAATTAAAAATAAATAGTTATTGTTTATGAGTTGGATAGCGTTGGAAACGAAAGAGCAGATTGAGGAAATTAAACAAAACCCGGGCTACAGCCTGATATTTAAACATAGTACACGTTGTTCTATCAGCATGATGGCTAAAAGACGCTTTGAGTTGGATTGGGAAAACCTGCCCGAAGATATGCCGTTATACTTTTTAGACCTGATCAAATACCGCGAACTATCCGGACAGATAGCCCACGATTTTCAGGTTCACCACGAATCACCACAACTACTCCTCATAAAAAACGGCGAGTGCATACTCGATCAGTCACACGGCGGCATCTCTGTAGATGAAACGCTGGAGATGGTTCAGTAGGTTTTTTGAAGTCCGGAAGTCGGAAAGACCGGAAGTCCGAAAGTTTGCTTTAATGGTGATTACCTTAAACGGTTATTTACAAATTCAAGATATAAAAAGAGCGACCTGAATTATCAGGCCGCTCTTTTGTTGTTAACGACAATCTTCCTATAAGTATTCTGTTTTAACCACTCACGCTCCAGTATATTTTGGTTCTATTATCACAAAAGAATCCTTCAAAAGGGTAATCCTCTAAAATCCTTTCTATAGTTCTGCGGTCGCTACATAATAAAGTGTAATGACTATCCCAATGTGTTGCATAAAGCACTTCGCCCTTGGTTGTGTACCAACTTTCGTGATGCAGATTAACATCTGAATGATCACCAATAATATCCCGAATATATACTATCCGGCGTTCGAAACCGAACTCATCTCCAATGTATAGCCATTCATGTCCGAGACTCAAAAGAGTCTTTAACATATCATCTATTAATAATGAACTAAAGTTTCCTTCTTCGGGTAGCATAATATTGTTTAGGTCTGCTGTATTTTGAAGCTTGGCGAGATCACTTTCGTTATGATGAATTTTTACAAGCCCGCCGATCGAGCTACGCAAAGCTATATCCAGGCGGTTGATATTTTCTAAACCGGAAAGCAGTAGAAATTCAGCCCATGATAGTTTTTCAACCGTACTAATATTTTTATAAAACGGATGGAGGATAATATAAACACAATCAAAATGCCCATTGTAAAAGTTCAATATAGTATCATCTCCGTGCGGCGACCTGATGTTATGCGGAATATTTGGCGTTGATCTTGTTTCTTTATTTTCCATGTTTTATACCATTAAAAACGCCCTTATAACTCACATTACTCATCAACTGTCATGCTGAGGTACGAAGCATCTGTCGGCGAACTTTAAAGCGAAGAAGATTCTTCACTGCGTTCAGAATGACAGTTTCATAATATGTCACAGGAGCCTGAAGGATCGTGCGCAGAGGCCTTCACCCACGCACCCTTCGACAGGCTCAGGGTGACAGGACTACCCCCAACTGCTATTTCTCCTCAACTTCCCAAACCCTCAACTTTCAGTCTTCCGGACTTTCCGACTTGCGGACTTCTTCCATTACCACCCGAAATCAACCGTTTTTATCAGGTCGGCATTCAGGCTGAGGTATACGGGGCAGGTAAGCGCCGCGTGTTCCAGTATCTTTTGTTCTTTTTCGGTATATTCTTTCGGGAATTTAAGGTTCACCACCACTTCAGATACCCGGCGCGGATTGGCGGCCATAATTTTGGTGATGGAGCATTGCGTATTATCAATATCAATGCTATGCGTACGGGCGGCAATGCCCATAATGGTAAGCATGCAGCTGCCTAATGATGCCGCCAGTAGGTCGGTTGGTGAAAAGGCTTCGCCCCTGCCCTGGTTATCAACCGGTGCATCGGTAATTATTTTTGTGCCCGATTGCAGGTGGGTAGCCTCGGTACGCAAATCGCCCAGATAAGTAGTTTCTATAGTTGCCATAATAATGCTTTATACTCGTAAATTTAAATTTTGGTTTTATTGATACTATTAAACGAAGTGTAAAGTTATGTTTAAGCTGATGTATTTCGTTTTTAATATATCAATTAACTGTAATATTCATACAAGTAAGCCTATATGCTTTTAGGCTGTTAAGCTGTTTTTATTTACTTTTGTATATATGATCGAATTGCCGGTAGTTCCTGCCACACAAGTACAACGTAAACCAGATTGGTTACGCGTGAGGCTTCCTGTTGGAAAAGAGTATGCGCATGTGCGTGGTTTAGTGGATGAGCATAAGCTGCACACTATTTGCGAAAGCGGTAATTGCCCTAACATGGGCGAGTGCTGGGGTGCAGGTACGGCCACGTTTATGATATTGGGTAATATTTGTACCCGTTCGTGCTCGTTTTGCGCGGTTGCCACCGGCAGGCCTTTAGCGGTTGATTTAGATGAGCCAAACCGTGTTGCTACTTCGGTTAAACTGATGCAGGTAAAACATTGCGTTATTACCTCGGTTGACCGTGACGATCTGAAAGACGGCGGTTCTATCATCTGGGCCGAAACCATTAACGCTATCCGTCGCGAAAGCCCTGAAACTACTTTAGAAACCCTGCTGCCCGATTTTCGTGGTAACTGGGAAAACCTTGCCCGCGTAATTGCGGTAAGGCCAGAAGTAGTATCGCACAACCTCGAAACCGTACGCCGCTTAACCCGCGAGGTACGTATACAAGCCAAATACGATCGTAGTTTAGATTGCCTGCGCCAAATATCGCAAGCAGGACTGCGCACCAAATCGGGCATTATGCTTGGCCTGGGCGAAACCGAAGCCGATGTATTGGAAGCCATGGCCGATCTGCTTGATGCCGGTGTTCACATACTTACATTGGGCCAATATTTACAGCCTACAAAGACCCATCACCCGGTTATTGACTGGATTCATCCGGATCAATTTAATTTTTACAAACAAAAAGGCCTTGAGATGGGTTTTAGATATGTAGAGAGCGGTCCTTTAGTGCGCTCATCATATCATGCTGAAAAACACCTTTTTGAATTCTAATATTTCTTTATATCTTCACCGCAGTGAGTAAGAAACACAAAATATCATTGTCGGAAGAAGAACTTATACTTGCACTGCGCCACCGCGAAAAGGTGGGCGCGGAGGCATTGTATGATATGTATTCGGCATCGTTGTTCGGTGTTATCTCTCGCATAATAACAGATGAGGCGATCGCCGAAGATGTTTTACAGGAAACTTTTGTAAAAATATGGCATTCTTTTTCGAGCTATAGCAGCGAAAAAGGCCGTTTATTTACCTGGATGGTGAATATTGCGCGAAACCTCTCCATTGATAAAGTAAGATCGAAAGATTTTAGGAACCATAATAAAAACCAAGAACTCGAAAATAACGTAACTTTTATCGACGAACAAAAAAATACGGTTTACAAGCCTGAGCTGCTGGGATTAAAAGATCTGGTACAGAATTTAAAGCCCGAGCAAAAATCAATACTTGACCTTGTTTATTTTAAGGGGTACACCCACGTTGAAGCCGCCGATGAACTGAAGCTGCCTTTGGGTACCATTAAAACAAGGTTACGTATGGCTATACAGCAACTCAGAAAAAATTTTAATTAGAAAGTGGAAGACATTAAGGCATATATCGAATCGGGCATACTGGAGCTTTACGTACTGGGAGATTTAACCCAAGCCGAAAAGGTACAGGTAGAAGAGATGGCTTCAAAACATCCGGAGGTGAAAGCCGAACTGGATGCCATTGAAGCGTCCCTTGAATATTATGCTTCGGCGCATGCCATTGAACCTACTGAAAAACAGCGCCACAGGGTACTTAACAGCCTGCTCATTACTTTTTCTGACGATAACAACTTCCCCGGCCGTACGGTTGACCATACGCCGGTTGAAGATAATGTTGTACCATTTAATTCACCAAAAACGGTTAATTTTTACAAGTATGCCTTCGCGGCCTGCCTTGCACTGTTAATTGTGAGTGTGGTTGCCTTGCTTAATGTATACAATCGTTTGCAAGATTCTAACAGCACCATTGCCTCTTTAAACCTGCAAAACCAACGCTTTAGTAACCGCGTAAACCTGGTCGACAGGCAATTGAGTGTTTTCCGTGATACTTCTTATAAATTCATTAAACTACAGGGTACACCTCATTCTCCGGCTTCGGCTATGATGGTAGCCTGGAGCCCGGTTAAAAAGAAAGTAGTTATTGATATGGCCACCCTTAAACTGCCTGCTAACGATAAAGACCATCAATACCAACTATGGGCCATTGTTAACGGTAAACCGGTTGACCTTGGTGTATTTGACGCAGCACTTGCCGATAACGAAGATGCCGACATGAAAGAGATGAAGGAAGTAGCGGTACCACAAGCATTCGCGGTTACACTTGAACCACGCGGCGGCAGCGTAAACCCAACAATGGATCAAATGATGGTGATCAAGGCTATCTAATATCAGATTTTAGCTACCGATAATCCTTTTTCAAGATAGTACCTCTCCAACTGTTTTGCCTGTTTATAGGCAAGGTACAATGGTATAATTCCTATTACGCCGAAAGAGCAATCTATCAGCTGCCAAAAGAATGGTATCCCCCTGATATTGCCTACAATAAATGCCAGCGGAAATATCAATACACAAGCCAGCATCCCGAATTGTATTACCCATATATTGCGTACTGGATACTTTAACGTACCTACAAAAAGCAGGGCCAATACCAAATGCGCGAAAGCGAGCCAATCGGTACCGTAACTCAAATAAGGGTATTGTTGATTGGTAGTTTTAATAGCGTTGTAAATGGTGTGCAGCCAATCTTGCATAAAGATTGGCGCCCAGGTGGTAACACTTGTTAGCCAGCTAAGCTCACTTTCCAAAGGAAAGGCGGTTATACCGCTGATAGCCAGTCCGGCTATAACAATGATGATATTTTTGCGGATCTTTTGTTGTAGGGTTTTCATTTGTTAATTTTTTAGTGATAAGGTTTGGGTAAGTATTAATGTCATTTTGTTTAAAGGAAGGGGCTTCCCAATTCAGCTTACATATATGGCAAACAGGTTGTCATTTCGAACGTAGTGAGAAACTACTCTCTTGAGTGATAGCGAAAAATCTTCTGCTCTCAGCAAGTAGCAGACATGCATAGTGAAGAAGATCCTTCACTTCGTTCAGGATGACAGGTGCTGGAGTTTCCCTTCAGCCTCCCGGTCGGTGTTATCACCGCATCGCTACAATACTTTTCAACTCCGACCGCTCCTTTATTACTTGAAGAATATTGTTCTGAATATCTTTCATGATCCATTCGGCCCAAAGCGATGCGTAGAGATTGAAGGTGGTGGTCAGCTTAAAATGGCTGTACAAATACAGGCGATACGTGGTGGCATTAAGTTGCTGAAGCTGATACGTGCCATCCATCACATCAAAATACCGGCCGCCGATAACCACATGCTCATCCATAGTAGTCGACTGTATTTCGTAGGGATTCGCTTTTATGGTAAAGCTCATTTCTTGCTGATCTTTGTAGTCGGTTACCTCTTCGTGGAAGATCAACCCTTTATCAAAAATAGCCTTGCGATAACCGCCTACACCATTATAGTTAAGTTCAGCACGTATCGGGCGCGGAAAGCCCAGCTTTTCGGTAAGCCAGCCTTTGTCTTCGTCTTTTTTTATTGCCCTTACACGGGTAACGTTCGGCCATATCTCGCTTTTATCAGCCTTAATATCAATATAAGTATAGGCTTTGTAAACCGATGGATGATCACCGATGTAACGTTCAACCGGTGATGCCAGCAATGGCAGCAAAGCAATTACCGAAATGTAAGTATTTTCGTTACGGTGTTTTTTCAATTTATAATGCCCCGCCACCATTCCGCCAAGGCTGGAAGCACCTAAAAACAACGGCAGCACCATTAACCAGCAGGCCCAACCTTCAAGCGAGGCCAGCATAGTAAGTAACATAAAGGCAAGGATTGGGATCCAGGGTGTAAAAACTCGGTAACTCATTTTCTTCACCGATTCAATACCCGACAGAAAAATAGTTAAGGCACCTATACCAAAGGGCACCAAAAATATAAAGCTGACAGACATGATGGTAAACAGTCCATTCAAGCTCTCCAGGTTAAATAAGGAGTGCACAATAAGCGCGAACACGAGCGGCAACACAACGATGAGCAGTATTCTCTTAATATTAGGTTTTATCATGATATGATAAGGTTTAGGTGATTAAATACTTTTTTCAACAGCATCTTTTATGTAAGGTACTTTAAATGTATACCCGGCATCAAGCAAACGTGCGGGCAGCACCCAGCGACTTTTCAGTATCAGTTCTGTTTCGGTTTGTAACAGCAGGGTGCCTATGCCGAGCATCCATTTTGAGGCAGGCAAACCGAAGGGTACACCTACTGCCTTGCGCATCGTCCGCATGATCTCGTGATTTTGTATGGGATAGGGTGAAGCTATGTTGAACGCGCCTTCCAGCTCCTGGTGGGCTATCAGGAACTCGATACTGCCTGCAAGGTCATCTTCATGCACCCAACTGAAATATTGTTTACCATCACCCTGTATACCGCCCAGTCCGTATTTGGCCAGGTTGGTGTAGTAATGCAGCACACCTCCATTTTTGCCCAATACCACACTAATACGGAGTGCTACCTTACGGATGCCGGGCACTACCTGTTCGGCAAAGGCATGCTCCCACTTTTTACAAACTTCTATAGAAAAACCTGTACCGATGTCGCCGGTATATTCATCTTGCGGATGGTCCTCGGCATGGCGGTATATGGTGGCCGATGCAGCGTTCATCCACAAAGCAGGCGGGTTAACAGTTTGTTTCAGTGCTTCGCCCAATACCCTTGTGGCATTCAACCTTGATGAAAATATTTCGGCCATGTTAGCCTCGTTGTACCTGCAATTCACACTTTTACCTGCCAAATTGATCAGCACATCACTATCTTCGAGATGCTTTGCCCAATCGCCAAGGGTACTGCCATCCCAATAAACCATTTTAACATTGCCGTTACCGGTCTTTGGGTTGCGGGTAAAAATGATCACTTCGTTAGCTTGCCCACTAAAATGCGCGGCGAGCACCTTGCCTAAATAACCGCTGCCGCCGGCCAGTATAATTTTATTGTATTTCATGATGATGCTATTTAAGTATTAAAACCAATATACCTAATCTGTAAAGTATCCAGGTAATGGTCATTAACCAACCCAAAGCCAGTATTTTTGTACGGCGAATGTGCTCCAGGAACATTAACCCCGCAACGCCTAAAAAGTAAAGGGTGTAAGCGATAGCAGGCAGGGCCACAAATTGCGCGAGCAACAACGCAGGCAACAGCAACAATGCACCTGCTAAAGAGATCGTCATCATGTTACCGAGGTAATCCCACTTTTTACGGGCAGCGTACATACTGATGATGATTCCTTGAAAAACGATCTGCACGCCGCAGATCAGGTATTCGCGGTATTCGTTACCTACCGGTACCATGCCTTTTAAAAGCGGGGCATAAGCGGTAAGGATAAAGCCGACCACTAACCAGCTGAATAAGAGATAAGCCAAACGGTAGATCAGTCGGAACGTAGGTTGCACTTCAAAATCATCATCCGCATTACCCGGAACAATTACCCGCCTGTTGTATGATATAAAAGAGTAACCCTTACTCATGAACCATATAAACGGCTTCCAGCTAAACAAGCCCTTAAACACCGGGAAAGCGTTGGCGATAACTTTAAACAAACTTACTATGCCGTAATTCACCTCACCCGTTTGGGTATTTACAAGCGCTATTTCATTAACTGCGCGTTGCCTGTCCACCAGCGGACAAAAACTATCGGGCATGGTTTGGTAAGGCTGCCTGCCATTGCTATCGAGCATACCGGTATTGATAAATGCTTTGGTATACAAGCTGCACATTGGGCATTCGGCATCGTAAAGTATAATATGGTTATTAAGCGTTTTCATGATTCATGAGTTTATGGGGTTGACTACTACTGTTTCTCTACAAAAACGGTACGTTTTACTTGTTGCTGCGCCCTGCTGCGAAGCCTGAAAAATATGATAAGGTTTAGGAAATGCATGCCGCCGAGTATTAATATGATGCAGCCCAGTTTATAGCTCAATACCTCAACTACTACTTGGGTGTTTGGTATGCTGCCCGCCTCTTTTAGCGCAAGGCTCATGTAACCGATGTTGATGAGATAGAAACCCACTACCAGCAGCTTGTTCACAGAATCGGCAAGTGGGCTATTCCCATGGAAGATATCCACCAGGAAGATCAGCCCGTTTTTGAATAAAACTTTTGCTACCCAAACAGTTAGGGCGATACTGATAATGATGTAGAATGCGTAAGTGATAATAAAATAGTTCATGATGATAAGTATTTATTTGTTTGTAATTTTTGAATTTTCAGTAAATAATGAAATTTATAGACAAAAAAAATAGAGCTATTTAAATAGCTTAAAAATTGAGCCCCAAAACCAGCTTTCTTCTGCCTTTATCATGGTTTCTAAAGTTTTGTTTACGTTGCCTGCCAACTTGTTTATACCCGCAAGCGATGTTTTAAACGTTTTAAAGTCAGGGTCTTTTTCGTCGCCCTTCAAAGTTGATAGCTCGTTTAATACTTTCAGTACCGGGTCCAGCTCGCGCTTTTTACGTTCCTGAGCTACCTGGCGGGCAATGTTCCAGGCATCTTTATCAGCAAAAAAGTATTCTTTACGCTCGCCTGCTTTATGTTGTTTTTCTACCAGTCCCCAGCCTATTAAATCGCGCAGGGTCATGTTGGCATTACCACGCGAGATGCTTAGGGTTTCCATAATATCCTCGGTAGTAAGTGCTTCCGGAGAGATCAGCAGCAAGGCATGTACCTGGGCCATGGTGCGGTTTATACCCCACTCCGATCCGAGTTTGCCCCAGGTTTCAATGAACTTCAACTTTGCTTCTGCCAATTCCATGATGCAAATATATAGAAGTTTTTAAACTTTCAAAAAATAATGAAAGTTTATTTTTAAATTTATTTAATCTTTTTTACGATTTGCTGTAACGTTTTAAAAGTCGACACGTCTTATAGACAATAAATGAGTATTTAGTTCTTTATAAGGTCAGTTAATAGTTAGAAAAAAAGAGGTTGCGGGATACTCACTACCTCTTTTTTTATGCCATCAATTTTGCCATGGTAGCCGGCAACTGTGCCGCGAGTTTACCCGGCAATACCACATTCAGGCGGTTAGGTACTGCCAATTCATCCCCCGCTTTTCCGTGTATATAAATACCTGCCAGGCAAGCCTCTAAGGGTGTATATTTTTGTGCCAGTAACGATACCAGTATACCGGTAAGTACATCGCCCATGCCACCCGTTGCCATAGCCGGGTTCCCTGTCGAATTAAAGTACAGTTTGCCTTCGGGCGTGGCCGTTATGGTATAATCATTTTTTAGTATAATATAGATGCCGAGCTCAGTTGCCTTTTCCTTCGCAGTTTGCAGGCGGCTCCACCAACCTTTATGCTCACCAAACAAGCGGTCAAACTCTTTCATGTGCGGAGTGAGGATACTTCCTTTGGGCAAGTTGGTCCACAATTCACGATGAGCCGATAACAGGTTCAGGCCATCGGCATCAATTACTACGGGCTTATTATAATTAGTCAGCAAATCGGCCATTAGTTCCAAAGCGATTTCGTCCTTCCCCAAGCCCGGGCCTATGGCTACCGCGCTAAACTTATCCCAATCAATTTGTGGCAGACTATCGCCGGACCGGGTAATGGCCATCAATTCGGGCAGGTAACTATTCAGGGCAATCAAACCACTTTCGGGGATACAGGCCGTAGTTAAGCCAGTCCCGCTATAGGCACTCCCGGCCGAACTTAGCAAAGCCGCTCCCATTGTTTTGGCTTCACCGGCAATAATTAGCGCGTGACCATAAGTACCTTTATTACTAAAGCCTTTACGGGGTTTCAATATTTTACGGATATCCTTACGTTCCACAAATTGGTATGGTGAGTTAAGCGATTGCAGATAAGTTTCATCGTGCCCTATATTCACCGCCTCCCAGCAATCAATAAACGGGGCCGAACCCGGCAGCAGGAAATTGATCTTAGCCTGTTGAAAGGTAATCACCAGGTCGGCTTTAATAGCTGTCGCGTCAGGGTAAATTTCCCCTTCGGTAAAAAAACCGGTAGGTACGTCAACCGATACTAGTGTTTTTTGCAGGTTGTTTATATAATCTACTAATTGTTTATAGTTATCTAAGGGTTTGTTCAAACCACTGCCCAACAGGGCATCTATAATAATGAGGGCATTTTCGTTTGGCAAAGTATCACCGCTCTTAATTTCGGTATAAGTAACAGGTGTTTGCTGCAAACGCTGCAAATTGGTATTAAAATCATCGGTAGCTTTTGCCGAAAACCGGGTGATCTTTACATTGATATATTTATACTGATGTTCGGCCAGCATACGGGCAATAGCCAAGCCATCGCCGCCGTTATTGCCAGTACCGCAGTATATGCTTATAGCTTTTGTTTTATCAGGAAAATGATTGAGAAACCAGCCCACGAATGCCTTTGAAGCACGTTCCATCAAATCGATAGAAGCAATAGGTTCGTTAGCTATGGTATACGCGTCGGCCTCGCGAATTTGTGATGATGTTAACAGCGGTAGCATATAATCATAAAGTTACTATTTATGATTATTGTTTGCTTACACCTTAGTTAATAATGATACCGGCATTGCAAAATAATAATGGCGTCATCTTCTACATTATATACTAATCTGTGTTCGAGGTTAATCCTCCGCGACCACCAGCCTGTTAAATTATGCCTTAAAGGTTCAGGTTTACCGCTGCCCTCAAATGGCGTGCGCTCAATTTCTTTTATAAGCGCGTTGATCTTTTTCAGCATTGATTTATCAGCAGCCTGCCAGTACAAGTAATCTTCCCAGCCCGTTGTAATAAAAACAAGTTTCATTCCTCTATCAGCTTCTGCTCGTTAGCCAATCCTTTTTCATAAGCGGCAATGCCATCTAACAGGCGCGCTGCATTTTTAGGACTTTTAAGTAAATAGAAGGTTTCTTCCATACTTTCATAATCGGCTTTTGAAAGCACTACCACATCTTCGCCATTTGCGGTAGTTACTATCAAAGGCTGATGGCTATTGCGTACTTTATCTAAAAAGGATTTCAATTGCTGCCTGAATGCTGTATATGTTGTAACCTGCATGTATTTCTGTTTTTATAAAGATATAAAACAAAAAGCACATGTACAAGATAACGTACATGTGCTTTTTTATACAGAAATCGCTTCTTTACTTTATTTATTCCTGCTGGCTTTCGCTTGGTTTGAGAAATGCTTGTTGTAATCTTCCTTTGTTAAACTATCCAATTTTGATAGTTTGGATTCGCGCACTTGCACCCCCAACTTTTTCAGTTGAGCCATCACCTCTTCGGTGTGCCCATCCGGAATATCAATTGTTATAGTTGTCATTGTTTAAATACTTTACCAATAAGACCGTATAACAAATATACGATCTTATCTCCATGTTTACAGCCCCATCTCTTTCTTCAAAAACCTGCCGGTAAAGCTATCCTTAACCTTGCATAAACCTTCCGGTGTGCCCGAGAAAAGGATCTTTCCGCCCCCTGATCCACCTTCGGGACCAAGGTCTATCACGTGGTCAACTACTTTAATTACATCAAGGTTATGTTCAATTACCAGCACCGTATTGCCTTTATCAACCAGTTGATTGATAACGCCTAACAGCACGTTAATATCTTCAAAGTGCAGGCCTGTTGTAGGTTCGTCAAGTATGTAGAAGGTGTTGCCGGTATCTTTTTTAGATAGCTCGGTTGCCAGTTTTACACGCTGTGCTTCACCGCCCGATAGCGTGGTAGATGCCTGTCCCAAAGTGATATAGCCTAAACCAACATCGTTCAAGGTTTTTATTTTACGGTAGATGGCCGGGATGTGTTCAAAAAATGGTGTAGCATCCTCAATGCTCATATCCAGCACATCGCTGATGGATTTGCCGCGGTAGCGTACTTCCAGCGTTTCGCGGTTGTAGCGTTTGCCGCCGCATTCTTCGCAAGGTACTTGTACATCAGGTAAAAAGTTCATTTCTATCACCTTCATACCACCACCCTGGCAGGTTTCACAACGGCCGCCTTTTACGTTGAACGAGAAACGGCCGGGCTTATAACCGCGGATACGTGCCTCGGGCAATTGAACATACAGGTTACGGATATCTGAAAACACACCGGTATAAGTAGCCGGGTTTGAGCGCGGCGTACGGCCAATCGGTGTTTGATCTATCTCGATCACCTTGTCAATATGCTGCAAACCATCAATGCTGCCATAAGGCAAAGGCGTTTTTTTAGCCCTGAAAAAGTGATGGTTCAATATAGGATACAGCGTTTCGGTAATTAAACTCGATTTCCCGCTACCTGATACCCCGGTAACACCAATGAGTTTCCCTAACGGGAAATCAACACTTACCTTTTTAAGGTTATGGCCGGTGGCATTTTTAATCGATAATGTTTTGCCATTGCCTTCCCTGCGTTTTTCGGGGATAGCAATTTGCAGGCTGCCGTTAATATAGGAGGTAGTCAACGTATTCATGGCCATCAGTTCGGCAGGTGTGCCCTGCGCTACTATTTGTCCGCCATGTACACCGGCTGCCGGCCCCATATCTATTACATGGTCGGCTTCCAGTATCATATCCTTATCGTGCTCCACTACCAATACGGTATTCCCCAGATCGCGCAGGTTTTTAAGGGCGTTGATCAAGCGTTCGTTATCACGCTGGTGCAGGCCTATGCTTGGCTCATCCAGAATGTACATTACGTTCATCAATTGCGAGCCTATCTGTGTAGCCAGCCTGATGCGCTGCGCCTCGCCGCCCGAAAGCGTTTTGGCTGTACGGTCAAGCGTTAAATAGCTCAATCCAACATCCAATAAGAAACCGATGCGCGCACGGATCTCTTTCAAGATCTCGCGGGCAATCACATTTTGGCGATCATTTAAACGATCTTCCAGCCCATCAAACCACTCTTGCAGGTTGTTGATGTCCATAGTAGCCAGCTCAAAAATATTCTTATTATCTACCTTAAAATGTAACGATTCTTTTTTAAGCCTCGCGCCGCCGCAGGTTGGGCAGGTACGCAGCACACGATAGTTTTCCATATCGTCCATGCCTTCATCGTTACGGCGTTCCTGCTGCTCTTCCAGCATTTTTACTATACCTTCAAAATTGATGGTATAGCTTTGCACGTTCCACTTATTATATTCAACCGCTACGGTGATCTTTTCTTCGGTACCGTTAAGGATGATGTCCAGCTTTTCACGCTCCAGTTTCTCTATTGGCGTAGTTAACGAAAACTCAAACTTTTTGGCCAGCGCTTTCAACACCTGGAATATCCACGTTTCGCGGTATTCGCCTATAGGGGCCAATCCTCCATTTTGAATACTCAATTTAGGATTGGGAATCACCGATGCTTCATCTACCTCGAAAATATAACCCAGGCCATTACATTTTTCGCAAGCGCCATAAGGCGAGTTGAACGAGAAGGTATTAGGTTGCGGTTCATCATACGAAATGCCCGATACCGGATCCATCAGGTATTTACTGAAATAGGATACATTATTATCCTTATCCGCCACGCGAATGATGCCCTTTGCCAGTTTTAACGCGGCTTGTACAGATGTATATAAACGCTTGCTGTCTTTTTCGCTTACCACAAGGCGGTCAACCACAATATCAATATCGTGAATTTTGTAACGGTCAACCTGCATTTTAGGTTCAACATCGGCAATTGCGCCGTCAATCCAAACTTTCAGGTAGCCTTGCTTACGGATCTGCTCAAACAATTCGCGGTAATGGCCTTTACGCCCTTTTACCGCTGGGGCCATAATATTCACGGGCTGCCCGTCGAACTTTTCAGAAATGGTACGCATGATCTGGTCTTCAGACATCCGCTCCATTTTTTCGCCCGTGCTGTACGAATAAGCATCACCTGCGCGCGCGAAAAGCAGGCGCATAAAATCGTATATCTCGGTAATGGTACCCACGGTTGAGCGCGGGTTTTTACTGGTGGTTTTTTGTTCAATGGCGATCACCGGGCTCAAGCCCGATACCTTATCCACATCGGGCCTTTCCATACCTCCCATAAACTGGCGCGAGTAGGCCGAAAATGTTTCCATATAACGGCGCTGCCCTTCGGCATAAATGGTATCAAAAGCCAGCGATGATTTACCGCTGCCGCTTAAACCGGTAATAACAACCAGCTCATTACGCGGAAAAGCAACATCAATATTTTTTAAATTATGTACCCGCGCGCCATAAACCTCAACCTGGCTCTGGTCGCCCAGATCAATATGTTTTTCACTCATATATTAATACTAAAGCAAGTATTTAACCCGGCAAATGCAGCATGGTTTTTATACGGGCTACAATTTGCTAATATTTTTTGCAAATATACATAAAAAAGGCCGGTCTTCCATTCCAGAAGACCGGCCAAAAATGTGCTCCGTAAATAATGCAGGTATTAATTGAATGCTAATAGCGGCAGGCTCTTAAACGAGTAGCTATAGTATTCTTCTTTGTAACCGTACTTCTTTGGGTTTTGTATTACCTCTTTCATCGCTATCAGCTTGTAAACGTACGAGCCGGTTTCGCGGTTAAGGCGCATGCGGAAGTAATTGTCCTCATTTTGCCTGTTTATTGCTTTTTCTAATTTAATAGAACCATTATTGTAAGCGGCGGCGGCAAGCGTCCAGCTGTTAAATTCGCCATATAATTCCTTTATGTACTTACATGCGGCGATGGTTGATTTACGTACGTTCATACGCTCATCCTTCTTTCTGCTCACCTTTAAGCCGTAGGTACGCGCGGTACCGGGCATAAATTGCCATAACCCTTTCGCGCCTCGCGGCGATGTGCCTTCGCGCAAACCTGTTTCAACCAGCGGAATGTACTTGAAATCGTCAGGAATACCGTAGTACTTCAGGATTGGCTCAATAATGGGGAATAACTTTACTGCTTTGTTATGCAGTATGTTAGATTGAACTTTTGAGTAAGAATGCATTTTTAATGAATAATGCATTTTGCGTGTTACCCTTTCGTCGTTAACCGGTAAAAACTCTTCAGCGAAATTTAATTCATCGCTTTCGTCTTTTGTGTTTGTTGATACAAATTTTGAAATAGAACGAGTGCTGTTTGACCGTTTAACAGCCGTTGCATCACAAAGATCAAAACTTGAAATGATTACTACCACCAGCATTACGGAGCACGTAATTAAGTGTTTTTTTGTCATTTCTTTTTTTATCATTTATTATACAATATGTAAAACTTGCCGCAAATGTACGCTATATAAATCACATTATCAAATACTTACCTTTTACTTAGTGTTTTGGGCCATTTTTAAGCCCCAAAAAAACGGCTTTTAAAGGCTGAAAATCACTGTTTTTGAGCCGATATAAAAAGTTGTGAAATTCAGTTTTTTAGCATACCTTTGTTCCCCTCGCTGAGATAGCGTTAAACAAAAAATTATGGTATTTAAAAAACCACGGAACAGTCGCGACGACAAATCCACAAGATCACCCAAAAGTCACTCAAGGGGTGATGATGCTACTAAAAGGTCATCAACCTCTTCACGCGGTAAGTCTGCTTCCGCTGATAGTGCAAATAGTTACAATCCACGCAAAAAGTTTGATAATGATACACCGGGCGAAAGGAAACCTTTCTCGTCAACGGGTAGCAAACCATATTCAGGCAGGGCAAAAAGCGCAGATGACCGTCCGAAAAGAAGTTTTGGAAGTGACTCAGGCGACAGAAAGCCTTTTTCATCAACATCGCGCAGCAAGCCGTATAACGGCAGGCCAACAGCAGATGGCGACAGGCCTAAAAGAAGTTTTGGCGGCGAACAAAGTGCCGACAGAAAACCTTTCGGATCAGCATCGCGCAGCAAACCGTATACCGGCCGGCCAAGCGATACCGACCGCCCAAAAAGAAGTTTTGAAGGCGGCGAGCAAGGTGCCGACAGAAAACCTTTTGAATCTCGCGGCAGAAGCCAGAGTTTCGACAGGCCTAAAAAGAGCTTTGGTAACAGTGATAGCGGCGAAAAGAAATTTAACCGCAGACCGGCTGATGCAGACGGTGGCTTTAAAAAACGCGAAGGTGGTTTTAAAGACAGGCCATACAGCAAAGCGACAGACACAGATCGTCCGGCAAGATCAGCTGACAAACCAGCAAGCGACGCGCCCGGAAAAACTATGCGCAGCCGTAACCCTAAAAAGGTTGAAGCAAAAGACTCGGGCCTTATCAGGCTTAACCGTTATATAGCCAATGCAGGTATCTGCTCTCGCCGTAAGGCTGATGAGCTGATTGAAGCAGGCGTAGTTTCGGTAAACGGCGTAGTAATTTCTGAATTGGGCCACAAAGTTGACCCGATGAAGGATGAAGTTCGTTACAACAACGAAACCCTGAAACGCGAAAAGAACGTTTACGTTTTATTGAACAAACCGAAAGATTACATCACCACTACCGACGATCCTCATGAGCGCCGTACGGTGATGCACCTGGTTGATAAAGCCAGCAAAGAACGCATTTACCCTATTGGCCGTTTAGACCGTAACACTACCGGTTTATTGCTAATGACAAACGATGGCGACCTTGCCGACAAGTTATCACACCCGCGCAGTAACATTACTAAACTTTACCAGGTTGAACTAAGCAAAAACTTAGTACAGGGCGACCTTAACAAAATAGCCTTCGGTTTGGAGCTGGAAGATGGTTTAATTAAGCCCGATTCGGTTTCTTACGTACAAGGTGGTACCAAACGCGAAATAGGTATACAGATACACAGCGGTAAAAACCGCATTGTGCGCCGTATATTTGAGCACCTGGGTTATGAGGTAGTAAAGCTTGACCGTGTAGTATACGCAGGCCTTACCAAAAAAGACCTTCCGCGTGGCCGCTGGCGCTACCTCGATGAGAAAGAAGTGATACAATTAAAACATTTGATATAACATAAATGCCCCGCTAAAACGGGGCATTTTTTTGTTGATTTTGTTACCTTGCATTAATATTAAATTTATCTGTTAATGAAAAAAGTACTATTAATATTGGCACTGCTCTCCCCGGTGCTTGGTTATTCGCAGGATAAAAAGAAAGGCCCAAAAACTTTCGATCTTATTGTTGGCAGTTATACCAGCGGTAAAAGCAAGGGCATATCAGTATACCGTTTTTACGCGGAAACCGGACGGCTGGCGTACCTGAACGAGGTAGAAGTAAGCAACCCATCATACTTGTGTGTATCAAACGACAATAAATATGTGTACGCGGTAAGCGAAAATGACGACAGCGAAGTAAGCGCCTACGGCTTCGACCCTAAAAGCGGCCAGCTAACCTTTATCAATAAGCAAAAAACTAATGGGGCTTCGGCCTGCTTTGTATCGATTGATGAAGATAACAAGAACATTTTTACAGCCAACTACAGCAGCGGCAACGTTACTGTGCTCCCACTGGCTAAAGACGGCTCCATACAGCCTGTTACACAAACCATACAAGGCAAAGGCACCGGCGTTGACAAAAGCCGCCAGGAAGGCCCGCACGCGCACATGTCGGCCTTAACGCCCGATGGCAAATATCTGTTCTATACCGATTTGGGAACAGACAAGCTAAACCTCTTCCGCTACCATAGTTCAGACAAAACACCTTTAACACCGGCATCGCCCGAATCTGTTAGCGTAACCGCAGGCAGCGGCCCAAGGCATTTTGATTTTAGTCCGGATAAAAAGCATATGTACCTGATACAGGAAATGACTGCTAATGTTACCGTATTTGATTATAACGGCGGCAAATTAAAGCAAACACAATCTATCACCATGCTGGCCGATGGTTTTAAAGGCGGAGTTGGCGCTGCGGATATCCACGTATCGCCCGATGGCAAATTCCTGTATGTATCAAACCGCGGCGAGGCTAACGACATTGTAGTATATTCCATCGCCCCGGAAACAGGTATGCTTACCTTTGTAGCACGCACATCTACCTACGGTAAAGGCCCGCGTAACTTCGTTATTGACCCCACCGGTAGCTTCCTGCTGGTAGCCAACCAAAACAGCGATAACATTATCACTTTTAAAATAGACAAAGCAACGGGTAAATTAAATGTATTCGGCGCTCCCGTAAATACGGGTAACCCGGTGTGTTTGAAATTTGCTTCGGCAACAGCAGCGAAGTAAGAGATAAGATTCAGGAATCAAGAAACAAGACGGCGCCTGGGTGCAACCCAAGCGTGGTACGAAGTTATCCGTCAGCAAACAGCTTCGGGTGAAAGCGGGCAGAACTGTGGTGGCCCGGAGCGCAAAGGCGGCATAGTGAACTTGTTGCATGTGGGTGGGGATATGAGCGGCGGGGCAAAAGTTCCAGCCCCAAGTTCTGGCCGCTTTGCAGCGCAGAGGCCATGTGCGGCAAAGAAGCCTTTTGCTGGACAAGGGTTTATTCGCTGTTTGTTTGTTTTTTATAGGTGCTCATGAGATCGCTTCGCTTAGTATGTTACTTTTGCCTTCAAAAGTAATGGGGCCTGCGCCCAAGAGCAGGCTAACGTTAATACAGTACAAGCCTTGAAATAAGCAGAAGAACGCGACGAGATTGCTTCGTTCCTCGCAATGACGCGGGTTTTAAATAACGCGGGTTTCAAACACAAGAATCCTGATTCAAGGATCCTGACTCTTGCATCTTTATTCTTACTTCTAAACAAAAAAGGCTTGCAGAAATTTCTGCAAGCCTTTTTTGTTTTTATTCCGAAGGAATAATCAATTATTTTTTGGTGAACGAATAAACTACATACCCTGTTTGAGTACCAATAGGAACCGGCGATTTCAGTATCAGAGTTGAGCCTGTTGCCGAGCCGATATCTAAACGGTAACCCTCGGTTACGTTTTTGGCTTTATCACCTTCGTATATCTTTTTAAATTGAAACTGTGTACCTGTACTACCGCCGTTATAAACAGACCAGAAAATGGTTTGTGATGTACCATCGGCCAGGGTGTAAATACCGTTACCGCTGTTGGTCAGTTTCCATACGCTGCCTACAAACGCGCTTGGCGGGGCCTGGTCAAATACGTTTTGTACCGCGTTTGAAAGTAAACCACCTTCGTAGGTTACTGTATTTAGCACCCATGTATTCACAAACTTATCGCGTGCTACATGGCTTGAAGTGGCGTTTTTGGTAGTTGAGCAAGCCGACAATACAAACGTAACGGCTAAAACTGCAAGAGCATATTGAAATATCTTTTTCATGGCTTTTTGTGTATTATTTGAATATTAAACAGCAATATTAGTAAAAGGTTTAATATTTATAACTGCGAACCGCTGCGTTCAATTACCTCACGGTAATAGTTTTCGTACAGTGGCAGTATGTTAGCCAGGTCGAAAACCTTTGCACGGGCAAGGGCGTTTTCTTTAAACTGCGCTAACCGCTCGTCGTCTTCCAGCATGTATATCGCCCTTTCGGCCATGCCGTCAACATCGCCTACATCGCGCAAGAAGCCAGTTTCGCCATCAACATTCAATTCCGGCAAACCACCTGCATTGGTACTGATTACCGGTACTTTACAGGCCATCGCTTCCAAAGCAGCCAAACCAAAACTTTCCGATTGCGAAGGCATCAGGAATAGATCGGATACCGACAGAATCTCTTCAATAGCATCCTGCTTACCTAAAAAGCGTACGTGATCGGCAATTCCCAAATCGCGCGCCAGCTGCTCACAAACAGAGCGTTCACCACCATCCCCTACCATCAGCAGTTTCGATGGAATCTTTTTTACTACCTGCGCAAATATCTTCACTACATCTTCGGTACGTTTTACCTTACGGAAGTTGGAGGTATGCACCAGTATCTTTTCGCCTGCCGGGGCTATGGCTTTCTTAAAGTGGTCTTTGGCTTTCAGGCTGAAACGGTTAAGATCGATAAAGTTCGGGATCACCCTGATCTCGTTCTCGATATCAAAAAACTCGAAAGTATCCTTACGCAAATGCTCCGATACAGCCGTTACCCCATCAGATTTATTGATGGAGAACGTTACCACCGGGCTGTAAGTACGATCTTTACCTACGAGGGTAATATCGGTACCGTGCAGCGTGGTAACAAACGGTATGTTGATGCCGTAAGTTGCCAATATCTGCTTGGCCATAAACGCCGCCGAAGCATGCGGAATAGCGTAGTGTACGTGCAGTATGTCCAGTTTTTCAAACCTTACCACATCAACCAACCTGCTGGCCAGGGCCAGTTCATAAGGTGGAAAATCAAACAGCGGGTACTTTGAAACCGCTACTTCGTGGTAAAAAAGGTTTTCAGAAAACAGATCGAGCCGGGCGGGCTGATTGTAAGTTACAAAGTGTATCTGATGACCGCGTTCGGCAAGGGCCTTGCCTAATTCTGTTGCAACAACCCCGCTACCGCCAAAGGTTGGATAACAAACAATTCCTATTTTCATTAATATGACTGTTCTTTTTTAAGTGGTTCTGAAGTAATACTGTGCATCAAAAAATTAGCTAAGCACATTAGGTAATTACCGGTGCAAGTTTAACAGCAATTTATGGTAAATGTGTTACCCGTATGTAAAACTTATACGACGGAGAAACTCGCCCACGCCATGGCTTCGCCCGACATCCTTCTCTGCTGCGTGTACAGGGCGCCTTCAATTTTTTTACACCCTCTTTGAGCAAAGCTCAGAGAGGGTGATCCAGCGAAGCGTAGATCGGGTGAGTCCTCTACGACATAGAGGACACTACGTCCTTAACAGACCGCAATCTTTGAACTCAACTTTGGCAACTTTTAAAAAGTTGCCAAAGTTTTCAATAGCGTGTGCGGCGGGACGCCGCGTAATAGTCGTCACTCGGCTAAAGCCGCAGCGACTGCGGGATGTTTTAAAACAGCATACAGAAAAATCTCTGTGTAACTCCGTGCAAACCTCCGCGCACTCTGTGGTAAAATCTTCATTGCCATACAAAAGCACTACCATTCCTATATAAAGAACAAAACGTCAATAGATCCTTCGCTCCGCTCAGGATGACAGTGAGAAGAATAGCTTTACAATCCTTTCTCTATCGCCTGATACACCACATCCTGTATCCTGCCCCTGATGCGGAGGTTCGATAGCTTGTCGGTTACTTTGGGGTAAACCCTGTTGGATAGGAATATATAAACAAGGTTATATTTAGGATCAACCCATACGCAGGTACCGGTATAGCCGGTGTGGCCAAAGGTTTGGTCGGAGGCCAGCTCTGATGGGTAATGACGGGTAGCAATAGGATCCCAACGGTCGAAACCCAATCCGCGGCGACTAACCGGTGATTGTTTTGATGTAAACATTTCTACCGTTTCGGGTTTCAAGTACTGCACACCACCGTAGTTACCTTTGTTCAGCATCATTTGCATTAAAATAGCGATATCATTAGCCCCGGCAAACAAACCGGCATGCCCCGATACCCCACCTGCCAATGCCGCACCCTGATCGTGCACGTAACCATCTAACAGGGTATGTCTGAAATAGGTATCATCCTCCGTAGGCACTATCTGATCTATACTGAAACGGTTGCGTGGTAAAAAGCCCGCGGTTTGCATCCCCAGCTTGTTATAAAACTGATCCTGCACGTAAACATTCAGCGGTTCGGCGGTGATGGTTTCAACTATCTCCTTCATAAAGTACATACTCAAATCGCTGTATTCATACTGACCGCGGGTACGCAAACCTGTTTTCAGCATGGTGGGCAGCATCACATCTTTATAGTAATCCTTCCGCACAAAATAATTATCGGCCACCTTGGTTGGGTACATTGCCGATGAATCGCTGCTGTGGTCGGTTGGTTTTATACGGTCGTGAAACGGTATGTAAGGCACCAGTCCGGCCTGGTGCAGCATCAGTTCGCGCACGGTAATATTATTTTTGTTAGTGGCACGAGCCAGCGGAATATAGCTGCCCATGGTTGAATCGAGACTGATCTTCCCCTCATCATACAAACGCATTACCTGCATGGTGGTGGCGCTTATTTTAGTTACCGATGCCAGATCGAAAATGTCGGTTATCTTATCGGGCATTTCAGCCTCATAGGTATGGTAACCGTAAGCCTTGTTAAATACCACCTTGCCATCTTTAGCCACCAATACCACACAGCCCGGAGTAGCATGTTGCAGCATGGCTTCTTTAGCGATGTTATCAATACCGGTTAAATTATTGGAGTTGATACCCGCCGCTTCGGGGATGGTGTATTGCAGCCGCGTTTTTTGTGTAGTAAAACCCATATTGGCGCTATACCTTGCCGAAAACGTACGGCTAAGCTTTTGTGTAACAGGCACCCCGCCGAAAATAGCCTGCGCCATAACAGATGACGATACCGGCGTAACCTGTTCCGACCATAATATCGGACTGGTAAAATCTTCCAGCAGGGCAAGCGAGTTGCCATTGCCAAAAAGCGCTACCACTACGTTCTTTATTTTTTGGTTGGCCTTAATAAAGCCGAGTACCTGTGGATTATTGAGGTCGATATCGGTTACCTGTATAATGAGGGTGTTATAAAATTTCAGATCGAGCGCCAGCGTATTGATATTTTTAGGGCCGAGATAATCGGTTCCCTTAAATTGCTGCACTTTGGCATACCTGGTAAGCAGGCTATCAAAGGCTACGTTATACGTATTGGAGAAATTGATGCTGGCTATTTTCACCTCATCAAGCTTTTGCAGCGGAACAGTTTGCTGTTCGTTATTAAGCAGTACGATGGAATTTTCTACGGTTGTTTCCTCTTTAAGGTAGGCCATAGCGGTCATGGGCGGGTTTTGCGCGCAGGCCGAGTTAAACAATACAAATAACAACAGCACTAAAGGCACATAACCATACTTATTTTTTCTCATACGTACTAACTAACGATATTTTTTGTTTCTTAATGTTTAACCTGTAGTTTTTATTACAATCAGTAAACCGTAAAGTTATGCCTCTAAATAATTAATTTAGCGCCGAAATAGAAATAGAAGGGAATTTTTTTTAATGCCAGATATCATACAGCTTTTACCTGATGCCGTTGCCAATCAAATTGCCGCCGGTGAGGTGGTGCAGCGCCCTGCATCAGCGGTAAAAGAATTGGTGGAGAATGCCATAGATGCCGGTGCCGATAAAATACAGCTGATACTTAAAGATGCCGGAAAATCACTAATACAAGTTATTGATAACGGCTGCGGCATGAGCCTTACTGATGCCCGCATGAGCTTTGAGCGCCACGCCACCTCAAAAATACGCAAGGCCGACGACCTGTTTGCCATACGCACCATGGGTTTTCGCGGGGAGGCTATGGCTTCTATTGCCGCTATTGCACAGGTGGAGTTAAAAACCCGCCGCCACGAGGATGAACTGGGCACTTGCCTCAACATTGAAGGTTCGGAAGTGATTAGCCAGGAGCCATGTTCAACTAATACGGGTACATCCATCGCCGTAAAAAACCTGTTTTACAATACGCCCGCCCGCCGCAACTTTTTAAAAAGCAACCCGGTGGAGATGCGCCACATTATCGACGAATTTCAACGTGTGGCACTGGCTAATCCGCAGGTGTTTTTAACCATGCACCACGATGGGCAGGAGGTATACCACCTACCTGCATCAGCTTTGAAACAGCGTATTATACACCTTTTTGGTAACAATTACAACCAGCGTTTAGTACCTGTTGAAGAAGATACCACCATTATAAAGCTGCACGGCTTTGTTGGCAAGCCCGAGTTTGCCCGTAAAACCCGCGGCGAGCAGTTCTTTTTTGTAAATAACCGCTACATACGCGATGCTTATTTAAATCACGCGGTGCTGACAGCTTTTGAAGAATTGCTGCCCGATGAAAGCTTTCCGCTGTATGTGCTGTTTATCGATATCGATCCGGCAAAGATCGATATCAACGTACACCCTACCAAAACCGAAATTAAATACCAGGACGAGAAAGCTATTTACGCCATTATCCGTTCGGCGGTAAAACGCTCGCTGGGTAAATATAATATTACGCCTACTTTAGATTTCGACCAGGAGAACAGTATCGGTCACCTGATCACCGAAAAACCTTTGGATGAGATAGTAGCGCCAACCATCGCCTTCAACCCCGATTTTAACCCCTTCGCGGGCGAAAAACGGGCCGACAGGGAAACCTCATTCATGCGTAACTCGGCCGAAAGGCGTGCTAACCCAATCCCTCAAAACTGGGATACGCTGTACCAGATAGCCAAACGGGAAACTGCCGACGTACAGCACGAACTGCACGAAGAAAAAAGCATTTCGGTAGATGAGCAGGAGGTGAACAAAAGCAGTGAAAGGCAATTGTTCCAGATCCATAACCGTTTTATCCTGTCGCAAATAAAATCGGGCTTTATGCTGATCAGTCAGCAAGCCGCGCACGAGCGCATTTTGTACGAACGCTTTTTACAACAATTGCAAAACCATTCGGGCGTGAGCCAGCAGAGCCTTTTCCCGCAATCTGTCACACTAAACAGTGCCGATTTTGAGTTATTAAAAGAGCTTTTGCCCGATATTCGCGCGCTGGGTTTCGACATCAGGGAGTTTGGTAAGAACACCGTGGTAGTTGAAGGTATCCCCGCCGAACTCAACAACGTGGGCGAGCACGAGCTGCTGGAACATTTACTGGAAGGATTTAAAAACAACCAGGCTATTTTAAAGTTAAATAAGCGCGATAACCTTGCCCGTTCGCTGGCGCGCAACGCCGCCATAAAAGCCGGCACCAAATTATCTTTAGAAGAAATGAACTTGCTGATAGACCAGCTTTTTGCCTGTCAAATGCCTAACCTGGCCTTGAACGGTAAGCCTGTAATCAGTACATTTACAATGAACGAACTTTTTGAACGATTTGAAAAATAGCCGACAGGCTTAAACCTGAATAACAAGATGATGCAATCGCCCTTAGCTAATATACCGCCGGTAATAAAAAACCTGCTGATCATCAATATCATATTTTTTATAGCCACATATACCCTACCGGGATTAGAACTTACAGCGAGGCTTTCTGCATTTTATCCGCTTGCCCCACTTTTTAAAGCCTGGCAGCCCATAACTTATATGTTTATGCATGGCAGCCTGGGCCACATTTTCTTTAATATGCTGGCGCTGGTTATGTTTGGTTCTACCATTGAAAGGGTATTGGGTTTAAAACGCTTTGTTGAGTTTTATTTTATAACCGGTCTTGGTGCATTGGCGTTGCACATGGCTGTGCAGGCGATTGAGTTACACGCGGCTATCGGTTCGTTCAGCATCGCAAATGTTGACCCCACGGCTATGCTAAGCCAAGACGCGGTTCAAACAGCTACAGATATTTACCGAACACCTATTTTAGGTGCTTCAGGTGCTGTTTTTGGTGTATTGCTTGCATTTGCTTACCTGTTCCCTAATACTGAATTGCTTATTCTTTTCATCCCGGTGCCTGTAAAAGCAAAATATGTTGTTGCAGGTTACATGGCAATAGAACTTTTTTCGGGTTTCGGACGTTTTCAAAATGACTCTGTTGCTCACTTTGCACATATTGGTGGTGCGCTGTTTGGCTTCATCCTGCTTAAAATATGGGGTTACAGAAGTTCAAATAATATGTACTAAATTACCTGTGTATAAACCATGACACTCTGGCAAAATATTACTTATAAAATTCAAAGCACCGGCAGTAAACTGTATTACCTGATCGGTATTAACGTTTTTGTTTTTTTATTGAGTAGCCTTGTCCCGCGTGTTAGCGCATACCTGGCTTTTTCGCCCGATGTGGCCATCCTATCATCCCATTTATGGACGCCTGTAAGCTTCATGTTTATGCATGTGGGCATATTGGCTATCATATTCAATATGCTTTGGCTGTACTGGATAGGCACCGTATTTGAAGATTTTTTAGGCTACAAACGCATAGTAGGTTTGTACATAATGGGCGGCCTTGCGGGCGCGGCGCTGTATTCGGCCTGTTATTACCTGGTGCCTTTAATAACTCATACTGCTTTTTTAAGCAACGCCGCTATACCGGGCGGCATCGCGGCGCTGCTGGCTATTATAGTAGGTACAGCAACCCTCGCCCCAAATTTTGAAATAAAACTGATACTTTTTGGCAACGTTAAATTAAAATGGCTGGTGGTAGTTTACATAGTTGCCGACCTTATTAATTATAACAGCGCAAACGCGGGCGAAAAGATAGCCCACCTTGGCGGTGCCATACTTGGTTTTGCTTATATTAAAAGCCTGCAAAACGGTACCGACTGGCTTGGCGCCATCAGTAACCTGTTTAAACCACGCCCCAAACTGAAGGTAGTTTCACGGAATTTCGAAAAAAATACAACCTCGTACCCCCCGCAGGAGGAAATTGACCGTATATTGGATAAGATTTTGCAATCGGGCTATGATAGCCTGAACAAGCAGGAAAAGGAAGTATTATCTCGGGCCAGCAAGGATGAAGGATAAAAAAAAGAAGTTACCCTTTATTGATCGTTTCTTTTTATGGATAAACTATCTGTTATGCGGCGCATTGCTTTTAAGTTACCTGGCGCCTGTTGTTAACCCATCAAGCAACTGGATCATCGCGTTTTTCGGGCTGGCTTACCCGCCGCTGTTGCTGCTCAATATCATCTTAATTATTTACTGGGTATTGCGCAAGCGCATATATTTCGCCCTGTCGCTCATTAGTATACTCGTTGGGTATAATGTATTGTTCAATAATATAGGCTTCCGTTTTTCGGGCGATAGTAAACCGCAGCCCGGTGCCATAAAGGTAATGACCTACAACGTGCACGATTTTAAACCCTTCGGCTACCAAAACGATGTAGTTACCAAGCACAACATGCTTAAGCTGATAGAAGCGCAACAGCCGGATATTATCACCTTTCAGGAGTTTTATACCCGCGCCCATGGGGAGTATGCCATGATAGACTCTATGAAGAAGCTGATGAACAGCAGCCATTATTATTTTGAGCCTTTCCGTTCAAGCGCCCAGGAGGCTATCGGTATGGCTATCTTCTCAAAATACCCTATAATAAAAACCGGCCTCATTAAGCTGGTGAACGATTTGAGCGATAACCAGTGCCTTTATGTAGATGTAAAAAGAAATAACCGGATATTCAGGGTATATAACGTGCACCTGCAATCCATCAGGTTTGATCCTGTCGATTATCGTTACCTCGATACCATATCGCAAAAAGGCAAAACCAGTTTACGCGCCAGCCGTCGCTTAGGCAGCAAACTAAAGCAGGCATTTATTAAACGCAGCAAGCAGGTATTTACCATACGCGAGCACACCGCGCAATGTACCTACCCGTTTTACATAGCCGGCGATTTTAACGATACGCCATCATCGTTCGCGGTAAATCAAATGTGTAAGGGCTTAAAAAACGCGTTCCGCGAAAAGGGAGCCGGTTTGGGGCGTACCTACAACGGGAATTTCCCTAACTACCAGATAGATTATATTATGGCGAGCCCGCAGTTTGAAGTGGCGGCTTACCGCATCATCGAGAAAAAATTATCAGACCATTATCCGTTATATACTGAATTATTGTTAAAGTAAACCTCCGGCCAACAGAAGGGCACTTTTATAATATGAGTATAAAAAGTAAGCACCCTTTGGCAAGATTTAGAGGGGGTTTCGTAAGTTTGCGCACATGAAACAAAATTTATTTGTTTATAATACCCTTACAAGAAAGAAAGAAGAATTTAAACCGCTGAACGCGCCACACGTGGGCATGTACGTTTGCGGTCCTACAGTTTACAGCGATGCCCACATGGGCAATTGTCGTACCTATATATCATTCGACCTTATTTTCCGTTACCTTACTCACCTGGAGTATAAGGTGCGTTACGTACGTAATATTACCGATGCCGGTCACCTTGAAGGTGATGCAGATGAAGGTGAAGATAAAATATCAAAGAAAGCCAAGCTGGCCAAACTGGAACCTATGGAGATTGTACAAAAGTACACCGTTGGTTTCCACGAGGTGATGGCGTTGCTTAATATTTTACCGCCAAGCATTGAACCTACCGCTACCGGCCACATTATTGAGCAGATAGAGCTGGTAAAACTTATACTGAAAAGCGGTTTTGGTTACGAAGTTGACGGTTCGGTTTACTTTGATGTGGAGAAATACAATTCTACACAAGATTATGGCATACTAAGCGGCCGTAACCTTGATGATATGCTGAACAATACCCGTGCGCTGGGCGGTCAGCAGGAAAAACATGGCAAGCTTGATTTTGCCCTTTGGATAAAAGCCAAGCCCGAGCACTTGATGCAATGGCCATCGCCATGGGGCAACGGCTTCCCGGGCTGGCATTTGGAATGTTCGGCCATGAGCCATAAATACCTGGGCGACCAGTTTGATATTCACGGCGGCGGGCTCGATCTGATCCCTACCCACCATACCAACGAGATAGCTCAAAACGTAGCATCGTGCGGTAAAAACCCGGCTAATTACTGGATCCATACCAACATGCTTACCGTTAACGGGCAAAAAATGTCGAAATCGTTAGGGAACAGTTTTTTGCCGCACGAGCTTTTTTCGGGTAATAACCATATCCTTAACAAGGCTTACAGCCCTATGATGGTGCGCTTCTTTATGTTGCAGGCGCATTACCGCAGTACGCTCGATTTTGGTAATGAGGCCATGGAAGCATCAGAAAAAGGCTTTAAAAGGCTGATGAACGCTTTCTCGTTACTTAATGAATTGCAACCATCGGGCAGTACCGAGGTGCAGATAGCACCGCTTATTGAACGTTGCTATGAGGCCATGAACGATGATTTTAACAGTCCGGTACTTATTGCCGAACTTTTTGAGGCTTCGCGTGTTATCAACTCCGTAAAAGATGGCAAGCTGAAAATAGATGCCGAAAATCTCGACTTGCTTAAAAGCATGATGAACACTTTTGTGTTGGATGTGCTGGGTTTAAAAGATGAGCAGGCCGGTAACGATGAGCTGCCAAACGTAATTGATTTTATAGTGAAACTGCGCAACGAAGCCAAAAGCAACCGCGACTATGCCACATCTGATAAGATACGTGATGGATTGCAAAAAGTAGGCATTCAGCTAAAGGATGGTAAAGAAGGCACCAGCTGGAGCAAAATTTAGAATGGATATGAATTAACACACCATATAATTAATATTACCTTAGTACGTTTAAAAACAGGTTAATCCCTAATACAACCAGGCAATAAATTTGATTTACATTGCCTTGCACACATCACTAACATGAAAAAAATATTATCCGCCGCTGTTATTTTAATAGGAGTAAGTACTGCAACCTTCGCGCAAAAAAAGGCTGCCGAAGTTAAAACTGTTGTTGACGCCGAAGAAAACTTCAACAAAATAGTTGCCCGTAAAGGTATTAAAGATGGTTTTTTAGCCGTTGCCGATGTTGAAGGTATTGTATTTAAACCCGACGCGGTTAAAATAGTAGACTTTTACGCCAACATAGCCAAGCAACCGGGTGTTTTAAAATCAGAGCCTAAGTTTGCCCGCATATCTGCCAATGGCGATCTGGGGTTTACTGCCGGCCCTTACACTTACCAAAACGGTAAAAAAGAAGAAGATAAGGTATATGGCGAGTACGTATCCGTATGGCGTGCCGATACCGAAGGCAAATTAAAGCTGTTACTTAACCTGGGTATACAACACCCTGAGCCGGAAAAAGAGGTTACTATAGATTTTAAAGAACCCGATTCAGCTAAAGTGATAGCGGCAAGTAAAGACCCTTTCAACGGTAAGAAGATCATTATTGATACCGATAAATCATTCAACGCGGCGCTTACCCGTTCTACCGTTGGCAGCTATAAAGAATTTTTAAGTCCGGAAGGCCGTTATTATTTCCCGGGTTTTGAGCCGATGACCGGTACAGACCGCATTATGCGTTTCGTAGCCAACGAAGCCATCAGCATCACCGCCGAAACCACCAACGCAGGCCGCTCAACCAGCAACGACTTAGCTTACAGCTACGGTAAAGCCCGCATCAAAAAAGGTAACATAGTAAGCAGCTTCAACTACGTACGCATTTGGGAAATAGACAAAGATTTCAAATGGAACATCCTGCTGGAAATATTCTCGGCAGTTGAAAATGAATAATTTGGTCATTGTGTCAATGGGGCATTATGTCATTGGCTTTGTTGGTCATTAGGCATTGACTATTGTTCGACGAGAAAGCCATAATAATTTATAACAAGAAAGGGTTCTGATCTTATCAGAACCCTTTCTCTATTTAGAACATTGCCAATGACTATATCCAATACCCCATTAATGACCTAATGCCACAATGACTAAAGTAATGACTAAAACAATGACTAATAAAGCTGTTGAATAATATCATTAGCCGATAATCCTTCGGCTTCGGCGTGGTAGCTGCGAACTATGCGGTGACTGAGGATGGGTTTGGCTACGGCCTGCACATCTTCTATATCAGGCGAATACTTGCCGTTGATCACCGCGTGGCATTTGGCGCCAAGCACCAAAAATTGCGATGCCCTCGGGCCCGCGCCCCAGTTAAGCAGCCTTTTTATTTGCGGTGTGGCAAACTCGCTGTCGGGACGGGTTTTTGAAACCAGTTTTACAGCGTATTCAAGCACATTATCGGCCACGGGGATATTGCGTACCAGTTGCTGAAAATAAATGATCTGCTGGGCGTTTAATACACGGTGTACTTCTGTTTGTAAAGTACTGGTGGTGTTTTTTACTACCTGTAATTCCTCGGCAAAGCTTGGGTAGTTTAGCGTTACGTTAAACATAAACCTGTCCAGTTGTGCTTCGGGCAGCGGATAAGTACCTTCCTGTTCTATCGGGTTTTGGGTAGCCAGTACAAAAAATGGCTGTGCCAGTTTATGAGTGACACCGGCCGCGGTAACCGCTTTCTCCTGCATGGCCTCTAACAAAGCGGCCTGTGTTTTAGGCGGTGTACGGTTTATTTCATCGGCCAGTATGATGTTTGAAAACACCGGGCCGGGTATAAATTTAAAGTTGCGGTCTTCACCCAATATCTCCGAACCTATAATGTCCGAAGGCATCAGGTCGGGAGTGAACTGTATGCGTTTAAAATCCAGATCGAGCGCCTGCGCTATAGTTTGTACCAGCAGCGTTTTAGCCAAACCCGGTACACCTACCAGCAGCGAGTGTCCGTTGCTGAATATCGATATCAGCACATATTTAATAACCTCATCCTGGCCAATAATTACTTTGCCAATTTCGGCACGTAGTTTCTTGTAGGCCTGCCCAAGGGCATCGGCCGCTTCCACATCAGAGGTATACTGCATATTGTATTATTACGGTTTGGTTTGCGCTGTAATGGCAGCCGATGGCCATCCTTTCAGCTGCGGACAAGATAAGTAGTTTTCGTCAACCCTGATGTAGGTTTCTTTACGTCTTTTTTCAAACCACTCGCTTATGGTGCGGTTCACCTTGGCATCGTAAGTAGCTTCTTTCAGTTTCGGGAAATCTGTTTCCAAACTGGCCTTGTGCGCGTCGGTAACCGATTTAAGGTATAAGATCTTGTATGATTTTTTACCGGTTTCTTTTTCGGTAAATACTTGCGGGGCAGCTGTAGCGCCAACCTTCATGGTATCAACCACCAGGGCTACCTGCGGGTCTAACTTATCGGTAGGGATATGGGTAGTACGGGTTTGAACGTTATCAAGGTTCAGCATCATACCGCCGTTGTATTTGGTTTCTTTATCGTCAGAGTAGTAAGCTGCCGCTGCCGAAAAATCTATCTTTTTATCTTTCTGTAAAATGGTGTAAACGCTATCGGCCATGTGCTTAGCCCTTTCCAAACTGGCCTCTGTAGTTACAGGGACTATCAGTATGTGGCGGGTGTGCACCTGCTCACCGCGGCGCTCCAGTACCTGTAAAAAGTGGAAACCGTAATCGCTTTCAAATACCGGTGAAATTTCGCCGGCCTTCAATTTAAACGCTACTGCCGAAAACTCTTTTACGAAGGAGCTGCGATCTGAAAAACCCAGATCACCACCTTCAGGCGCCGAACCCGGATCCTGCGAGTATAAACGTGCCAAAGCCGCGAAGTCTTCACCGTTTTTGATACGGGTACGCAGGTCTTCGGCTTTTTGCTTGTATAGTGATTTCTCTTCCTTGGTCAGCTTAGGCTGAAATACGATCTCGCCTACTTCAACTTCTTTGTTGTAAGTAGGTAAGCTATCTTTAGGGATGTTTTCGAAATAAGCCTTAACATCCTGCGGGGTAACATTCAGTTTTTCGATGATCTTACTACGCATGTTCTGCGCTATCATCTGCTCTTTAATATCACTGCGAATCTCGTCTTTATACTGAATAACGGTACGGCCCAGGAAACCTTCCAGCCTGTCTTGTCCGCCGGCGCGTTGTATCATACCGCGCATACGGCGATCAACCTCGTTATCAACATCTTCGTCTTTCACCTGCACACTATCAATAACGGCTTGTTGTACAAGCAATTTCTGGCTTAGTAAACTTTGCAGTATCTGGCATTTAACATCAGCATTAGGGGCGTTACCCTGTATTAAAAACTGCGCGTATTGCAGTTCAATATCTGATTGCAGTATGGGGCTGTTGCCCACTACGCCGGCAATATTATCCAGCATACGTACTTTCTCTTTAACCGCGGCAGGTTTAACGGTACTGTCCTGCTGTGCTTGCGCGCTGGCAGTGATGAATAAAATCAATGTTAAAACTACTGTCCCTATCTTTCTCATGTATCTTTAAAATGCTAATTATGTTACGGATAGCTGTTCCGTAAAAAGTCCGAATTTCGGTAAAATTTATCAATTATAGCAGCACAAATAAATTACCGGCTATATATTATGCGAATATGCCGATAAAGCATCAAACCGTTTAGTTACTTTTGTTAAAAATTGTTAAAGTGAAAGTTGAAAACCCGGCCGCTTTTCGTTTTATACTTGATGACGATATTTACCTGTTAAATACCGACAAGCAAGGCTATGTGCAAACTAAAAGCGAATCCATAACTGAGCCTGTTACCGAACCCGCGGCCGTTGCCCCTCCTGTTGCTGAAGAAGTTAAACAACCCATTGCAGTACCACAACCGGTAATTGAAACGCCTAAACCAGTGTTTAAGTACCTCGGCCGCAACAAACAACGCTTTTTAATACTGGTTAACTACGCCGATGCCGATTTTATGCAGGCCGAGCATTTATCCGCGCTGGAAAATACCATAAAACGCAAGGCCCTTACCATGGAAGACGTGATAGTGACCAACCTGGCCAAATATCCAGGGGTAACCATTACCGAACTCAGCGCGTTTTTTAAGCCTAAAAAGTTATTGGTACTTGGGCAAACGGCCATGCCGGCAGCAATTGCGCCGCTTACGCTGAACCAGCCGGAAACCATTAACGGCATACCTGCCCTTTTAACTTTTAGTTTTAACGAGATGATGACCAATAACGACTATAAAAAAGCGTTTTGGGAACAAGTGAAAAACTTCTAAATAATACTATGCAGCAATTAGTTTTTGCAACCAATAACCGCCACAAACTTGATGAAGTGGCCGCTAAAATCAACGGACAAATAGCACTGCTTACCCTTGATGATATTGGCTGCCACGATGATATTGAAGAAACCGGTACTACCTTCAGCGCAAATGCCTCAATAAAAAGCCACCACATTTATAACAAGTACCATGTTAACTGTTTCGGTGATGATAGCGGACTGGAAGTTGATGCCCTCAACCTTGAGCCCGGCGTATACTCGGCACGTTACGCGGGCGAACACGGCAATCATGCGGCCAACATAAAAAAGGTATTGGAAGGCCTTGGTGATACCCCTAACCGTAAAGCACGTTTCCGCACGGTGATTTCATTACTGTGGAACGGTGAGGAACATTTTTTTGAAGGAACGGTAGAAGGCACCATTCGTTATGAAGTAAGCGGCGAGGGCGGTTTTGGTTACGACCCTATTTTTCAACCCGATGGATACAACATCACCTTTGCCGAAATGACCATGGAAGAAAAGAACCGCATCAGCCACCGGGCAAAAGCGATGGATGGATTGATCGCGTTTTTGAATAAGGTGTAACTAAACTTACAATGTTTAAAAGATCATTACTCTTTTTAATTTTCATTGGTTTGATCTCCTGTTCAAATGGGTACAACAAAATACCTCAGGAATTAAGGGATGTTAATAGACTTGTTAAAAATATAATCCCATTTAAGAAATGTGACTATTGGTGTTATGCAGAGGGGCATTTTGCATCAAGCTCTGATAAAATTGATATTATATATCAAGTAGGAGAAAAACCAAAATCATTAAAATTCAAAGATCCGGGTCCGGGTTTATTTGTTGGATGCGCTCCTTTATTGTGTTATAAATATATTACTTATGTTAACGATGGGAAGGTAATCTACGTTAACAACGCTGATGATTTGAAAAAATTTATTGGCCCCGTTGATAATATTGAAGAAGCCCTGTTAATCGGCTTGTCAGATGGTCTTGAGATTGACAATGACACTCGTGGCGGCACTTACAAGGTAACAGATCAGGGATATGAACTATTGTTAACACACTTTATAAATTGCCCGATAACAAAAGAATCGGTATATCTTAAATTTAACAAAAGCGGATTAATTGAGAAAACTCCACAAAGCGTATTTCATAAAGAGAAAGGGTGCATTGTATATTGAGAAATCTAATAATTCATCTCATCCAGCGTAACCCCTCTTTTAAAGGTCATAACACAAAGGTGATATAACTTCAGCTAACAGAGCAACTATAACTGCAACGATGTTTGCGACTTAAAGCTATGTAAAGTATTACTTAAACCCGGAACCCCAAGCCTGAAACCTGGCAATTGAATCTCTTACATCTCCGCTTCAATATCCCGGTATAAATTTTCGGTGCTTGAGGGGCGCTTGAACTTGTTGATGATCTTGCCTTCTTTGGTTATAAAAATGTAGTGGGGAATACCGCTTACGTTGAATTCTTTAAATAGCGTGGCGTTTTGTTCGGTATTTAAAAAGTAATGTTCGGCTTTAAAAGGGAGCTTCGCTATTATTTCTTTAAAGGTTTGCTCGGGCGATCTGTTACACAGGAAAACAAAGGCCACCTTATCGCCAAACTTATCTATCAACTGCGGATAGTAAGTAAACTCATCGCGACATGGGGCGCACCAGGTTGCCCAAAGATCAATATAAATGCCTTTACCCGGATACTTTTTCACCAGCAGCTTTATCATATCTGATTCTGTTGCTTTGGTGTAAGATATATTAGCGGGTGTTTTTGCACGGAGCACGTTAGCTTTAACATAAGCCGCAACAGCCGGATTATTAATTTTTTTGAGCAATTGCGGTGCTTCCGCTTTTATGAAAGGAGAAAGGTAATATCCTTTAATGGTGTTCCCGATGGCAATATCGCTCAACTCGGGCGGCAGGGTAGCTTTATAGTAATTGCAGGTAATGGAGCAGGTGATAGAATCGGCCGCGTCCATCGCTTTCGGTTTTTTTCTGAACCGGTCTTCAATAACGGCCAGCTCTACCGAATCGCGCTTATCGGTTCTGTTCTCTAAAAACTTGTTAACAAGTTCTGTTTCGTAAGCGTTTAAAACGAGGTGCGGGTTGTTCATGATCCTGGCTTTCATGATCTCTTTTTCTACATATCCAGGTAAAAGATCCTGCATTCTTTCTGCCGCGTAAAAAAACTCGCTGCTCTGATAATTGCTATGCGGAAATTTGATCTTACGGTAATCCAAAGGCTTTCCGCTATTGTTGGCGTTTATAATAGCTTTGGCTATAAGCTTGTAAGATAAATAAGATACCGCCCAGTCGTGTAGGTTGATCTCCTGATTTCCAGCGTTATTGATGCCTGTATTTTTTAGCATTAGCGGGACATCCATAAGTCTCGCATCAGCATTACCTGCCTTAAGCGAGGGTTTTGCCGTTGCTGCCGGTTTGGCATTCGCACCACCTGTTTTAAACTGATCAATAGTTTTCAATAGTGCTGGCACTTCCGCCAATGCAGTGTTTAGCTTGTCCTCATCTATTCTTATCGTATCGGCAACTACCAGTTTGCCCAAGCTTTCGTAAAGCCGTGAAATCTCATTTTGTATCTCGGCCCCTTTGCCATAAAATGGCTTGGTAAAATCGGGCTGATAATGCGGGTTGGGATAACCCTCATAAGCCTGCGTGATTTTGCGAACCGGTAGCTTTAAATTTAAAGATGCCCCCGGCTCAACAACAGCCATGGTGTAGTATCCGCTCGCTCCCAAAGTGATATAAATACTTTGTGTTTTCAGCACATAAAACGAAAACTGAAACGAGCCATCGGGTTTTATTTTGGCATATACCTTGTCTTCTGAACCTGTTGGCAAATTGTACCGCAACGACAAAAACTTATCTATATAAACCTTCTTATCCAACTTTGTATAACCGGGGATATAACCCTTTATGATAACATTGTTAGATGTTTGAGCAAAGACGGAACCGATCGTCAGAATTAGTAACACCGCTGTAATGTTTAACTTGATCAGTAAAAAGAAGGGTTTATTTTGGGGCATTATAATAGGTTATTATGCCATAAAGATGGGGATTTAATGTGATGATGCAAGGATGTAGCGTTGATCTTTAAAGAAGTTGTTATTGATATATGCAAAACCATCTACTTAATTGTGGATTGTACTGGTATCAACGTAAGTCTGCTCTTGGGCGCAGTGCCCCATTACTTTTGAGGGCAAAAGTAACAGACTGAGCGAAGCGATCTCATGAGCACCTATAAAAAACAACAGCGAATAAACCCTTGTCCAGCAAAAGGCTTCTTGCCGCACATGGCCTCTGCGCTGCAAAGCGGGCAGAACTGAGGGCTGGAACTTTTGCCCCGCCGCTCATTCCTTCCCCACATGCAACAAGCTCCTATGCCCGCCTTTACGCTCTTGGCCGCCAAAAGTTCTGCCCGCTTTCGCCCGAAGCTATTTGCTGACGGAGAAGGAGGCATCTTAAAGCCCTCTCCCATGGAGAGGGTTGGGTGAGGCGAATAGTTTACTTCTGCTTCCCTGTAGTATCCTTTTTAACCGGCGGATTGGCGCCCGGTTGTTTTACGTTTGATGTGTCTTTCGGCTGTACCACCGCTGGTAATATTACCGGCGCGGTGTTCAGCGTGCCATCGGCAACACGGTTGCGGTTAACGTTGGCCTTTTCCGGATCAATGGTAATTACTTCTTCTTTATCGGCCGGGTCGGTTTTTGTGCTGTCGCGCAAGGCCGGTTTATTTCTTAAGGACGAATCACCGCTCATTTTACTGCCGCCTACCTGTTTCAGCGCGGTTTTACCCGGTGGTGGTAGTTTGGATGCCGCCGCGGCACGGGCAGCAGCCCTGTTGGCCGCCTTTCGCTTGTACGAGTTAATGATGGTTTCTTTGGAGAGAGGCCGCTCTTTAGGCTTCCATATAAAGTTTTTCAGCATCCGGTCGTCCTCCTTAAATAAGTGTGGCGGTGCGTAACGTGTTTCCGGTTTGTTCAGGAAAGCCAGTACCGACACCCCACCGTTCTTCATCTTCAGGCGCAGCCTCGTACTTAACGAGCGTTCTATACCCTTAATGCGTTTGGTGGTGCTATCGCGATTATAATAAATGGTTTCCGAGTTACCGTCGACAAACAATACATCCAGCTTACCCGATTTAAAGAAACCCCGCATCTTTTTACCACCCACCTGGTTAAAGTGCACAGAATCATCTTTCTCTACATTCACCGCGAAGGAGTTGTAGTAGATATCCATGTTGTCGAGCTTTTTATTCTTCATCTGCAAATCGATGGTATCGCCCGATAGTTGCGAACCCTGTGTCCACAGCATCGGGTTAATATAGCAGCGGATGGTTGAATCGCTGTAGCTAAAGAATATAGAGTCGGCCTTGGCTTGCAGGTCTGTTTTAAAGATCTTGGCATCATGGTAAGCCATAATGGTACGCACACGGGCAGTATCGCTTAGTGTTACCAAAGTTTTGGCATATACCGGGTCGGTTTTCATTTGCTCATTGGCACGGTTAATACTATCCTGCCTGGCCTTTTTAGGGTCAATCTTGGCAATATTCTTCAGGCCTTTTTTAGTGGTATCAATACCAACCGGTTTAGGTTTACCAAACAATAACGGATTAGTGGCACCGGTATCGCGGCGTATCCCTACCTGCAATGCAGGGTCGAGGTGTTTGGGCGATGTTTTATATACTATAGGGGCGGGCTTTTGTGGCTTTTTGGCGATGGTATCGCCCATGTTGGCCGTTCGCATCTTTTCCTTCAGTGCTTTGAGCTTACCGTAGGTCATTATCTGCGTTTCGAGAGTATCAGCACTCATATATACCGAATCTACCTTCATTTTTTGTTTTGGCGGCGCAATGGTAATGGTAGGTTTAGCTATCGCTTTGCTTTTGTCTGTGGTTTTCAGTTCTGGCTTTTTAACAGCCTTGGCGGCATCTTTAACCGCGGGTACAGCAGCTTTGGCCGCATCCGTTATCGCTTTGCCTGTACTGTCTTTTTTAAGCAGCGGTACATCTTTTACCGTGGTGTCAGTAGCAGTGGTGTCCTTTTCCTCGGTAATAAAAATAACGTAGGCATTTTCGGTTACCACGGCGCGTTCCTGGCTTTTATAATAAGTACCCAGATCGCCCTTCAGGGTAACCTTTTGTTCGGTATCGGTAAAGGTGATGTGCTTAACCGCCCTGCCAAAGCCCACCAGCCTGTCGTAAAACAAGCTATCGCCTTTTAACGATTTGGTGCCCTGTTTGTACAAGTTGTTCTTGCTAAAAAAGGCCTGCTCGGTAACGGTATTGTATAAACCTTTGTCAGTATACAATGTATCCTTATCTTTTGCCTTGCCATAAATATTGGTAGGCCCGTAAAAGTAGGCGATTCGGGTACCGCTATTATAACGAAGGGTATCGGTTTTAATCAGCGCGTCGATAGTATTCAGCACCACATCATACCTGAAATAAGCATCGCGCGATTGCGCGAAGTACCAGCCGTTCTTACTGGTAAGCGTATTATCTTTATTTACCAGCTTGCCCCCGCCGGTGTAAGTACCTATACGGGCTGCCGTATTATAAGTAAGGTAATTGGTGGTAAGCGTGGCGTCTTTATCTACCATTTTAACGTTGTCGGTTAATATGGCAATTTTGGTGTTCCCGTTATAGTTCAGCTTATCCGAAAAAATATTAAGCGTATCGCCCTGCGATATGTTCACATTGCTAAAGGCATCAAAGGCATTATCCTGCGGATAAAAATAGGCGCTATCCGACCGCAGGATGGAGTAATCCTGCTGAAAGGTGCCGTTGTAAACCTTTATTACATCTTTACCGTTACGTTTAATGCCCTCGCTGCGGTCGGACTTGATGAGCCGCACCTGCGACTTTTTTTGCTGGGCCATAACCGTCCCCATCACTAATATAAAACAGAAGCTTAAAAGGCATTTTTTCACGTAGGCAAAATTAGTTTTTTGTCGGGCTTATTTAAATTAATAGTTTTGATGTTATGCTCCCCGTTAAAAGCTTTACTGAATTTGTTGTACAAAATAGCCTGTTTACCGCTAACAGCAAAATTTTAGTTGCCGTAAGCGGTGGTATGGATTCGGTTGTATTAACGCATTTATTTAAAGCAGCCGGGTATAATTTCGGCATAGCGCATTGCAATTTTCAGCTGCGCGGGGCCGAAGCCATTTCCGATCAGCAGTTTTGTAATCACCTTGCCCAACAACTCGGGGTGCCTTTTCATACCACCAATTTTAACACCCAACAATACGCCAGCGATAATAAAATATCAATACAAATGGCTGCGAGGGAGTTAAGATACGAGTGGTTTGAGCAAATAAGGCAGCAATACAATTACGATGCAATAGCGCTTGGCCATCACCAAAACGATACTATTGAAACAATATTGTTGAATCTTACCCGCGGTACGGGCATTGCCGGCCTGCATGGTATTTTACCGCGCAACGGCGTACTGGTGCGCCCATTATTGTTTTTAGGGCGCGATGACATTAGTCGCATTATTACCGAACAAAATTTAGCTTATGTGGAAGACAGCTCAAACGCGTCTGTCAAGTATGCCCGCAACAAGCTGCGCCACGAGGTGATCCCTAAATTAAAGGAGCTGAACCCCAACCTCGAAAATACTTTTGATAATAACCTGCGCCACTTTCGCGAACTGGAGACAATACTGGAACAACGTGTAACGGAGCTAAAACAACAGGTGTTCCGCTATCACGATGATGAAGTTCACCTGTCGGTAGAGGCCGTAAAGGCACTGCACCCGCAGCATTTGTTACTGTATAAACTACTGCAACCCTATGGCTTTACAGAGGTTGTGGTTGATGATATTATTTCGTCGTTAAATAAACATGCCGGCAGGCAGTTTGAATCCACGGTGTTTAAGCTGATTCTTGACCGCGACAAGCTGATCATCGCCCCAAAAAGCAATACTACATTTAACCCTGTTCAGTTAAACATGGGTGATTCCGAACTCGATTTTGCGGGATATAAGTTGAATATATTGCATGATGATACGCCGCTGATTGTAAAAGACAACCCCTTGGCCGTATCCATCGATGCCGACCTGCTGCAATACCCTTTAACCATTCGCCCATGGCAGCAGGGGGATGTTTTTTACCCGCTGGGGATGAAAACGCGTAAAAAACTCAGCGACTTTTTTATTGGCGAGAAAGTGCCTCTGCATAAAAAAGATAGCATCCCGCTGATTGTTAATGGCAACGGTGATATTATATGGATAGGCGGCTACCGCCCCGATAACAGATATAAAGTAAGCCGTAACACTAAAAAAGTTACTATATTCGAATTGTATAAAGTATCATGAGCGCTAAAGTTGATAAAGCCGTATTTGTAGAGAAACAATACCTGGGCAGGGAGTTTATTCCGCTTACCATACGCCTTGTTTTGGCGATGTCGTGCTTTGCGGCTTATATTTTTACGGATGAGCGCGAACGCAACGGTGATCTGCTGATCGTGGTAGGTTTCGGCATTATCATCATCTCAATTATTATGGGCTTTTTACTGCATTTTCGTACCAGGGTGCAAAATAAAAGCGTTTACCTCGATGGCCTTTGGACCACCCGTATTGTAAAAATAGACCTCAACAGTATTATCAAGGTAGAAAAAGGCACCTACAGCCGCTACCTGTTCAACAACCCGGTATATAACCTGCACACGAAGGGCACCATCCGCTTTTATGCCGGCGGCAACGATGCCATTCACCTCACCGACCGCGACGGCCTGCTTTATATCATCGGCACCCAACACGCCAATGAGTTTTTACGGGCTATTGAAGGGGAAATGAGGTAGTTTTTTGAGTTGCCGGGATCGAGGTTTCAGGTTTCAGTAAGATCAGGTTTGACGGTTTTGGGTCGAGGGGCGTGTAATCACATCCTGAAAATTCATAACAATGACAATCTGACTATAGCAACACCATCCCTAACCTGAAAAAACAGGCCACCCGCGCCTGAAACCTCGAACCCAATTACTCCGGCCACCCGAACCTGAAACCCCGAACCTGAAAAAAAACTACTTCTTCAATCCGATCTCTCTCAACCTTTCATCAAGGTATTCGCCGGCGGTAATATCGGTGTATAGCTTAGGGTGCTCGGCGTCGATGCACGATTCGAGGCTTGTTAGGTCCATGTCTGATTTTGGGTGCAAAAAGAAGGGCACCGAGTAGCGTGAATTCTTCATCAGTTCGCGCGGCGGATTAACTACCCTGTGAGTGGTTGATTTCAGTTTGTTGTTAGTTAACCTTTGCAGCATATCGCCTACGTTAACTACCAAGTCTTCACCGTAAGCCTTCACCGGGAACCAGGTATTATCGCGGGTAAGCAGTTCCAGGCCATCTGCGCTGGCGCCTATCAGCAGGGTGATCAGGTTAATATCTTCATGCGCGCCGGCACGTACGGCATCGTCAGTCAAAGCATCCGGATCAGTTATCGGGAAATAGTGCAGCGTACGCAGTATGGAGTTGCCATTGTGCACTTTATCATCAAAATAAGTTTCGGGCAGGTTTAAATAAACCGCTATGGCACGCAGCAGGTATTTACCTACCGTTTCCAGCTTTTTATAAACTTCCAGTGTGGTGAGATTAAATTCGGGCAGTTCATCTACCTTAATATTATCGGGGTACAATTCTTTAACCGGGTCGTTATCTTCTACTGTTTGGCCTATCTGCCAAAATTCTTTCAGGTCGGGTTTGGTGAAGCCTTTAGCGGTTTCCTTCTCTTTGCCCGTATAACCACGCTGACCGGCAAGGCCTTCTATTTCATACTTATCTTTCACCTCATCGGGCAACGAAAATAACTCTTTTACCTGCTCGTACAGCTTGTCAATCAGTTGTTTGCTTAAACCATGATTAGTGATGGTTACAAAGCCCGTTTCGTTAAAAGCTTTGCCAATATCGTTAGAAAATTGCTCTTGCTGCGCAAGGCTTCCGTTCACATAATCGTTTAAATCAAGCCTTGGGATGTTTACTGTGCTCATGGTAATACGGTAAAATAGATGTGCGTAGAATGCTTTAAAGGTACAAGTTAAAGTAATTTTAGCAAAGGCATTTGTAACCTTTAAGTGATATAACTGTTAATAAGATATATTGATTTAAACGTTTTGAATTTTATTACGTCAAAACCGGTATAGAGCAATTATACTTACCATTATGAGAGTGTTTAATAAAATATGGGGCCTTGGTTTAATAGCGCTGATGATAGCGTTGGCCTCTCCGAATAAAAGCATGGCGCAGGGCGGATATGTGAGCGATCAGGAGTTTTACGATGAACTTGAACCCTATGGTACCTGGGTTGACGATGCCGACTACGGTAATGTTTGGGTACCCGATGTTGACCAGGGTTTTCAACCTTACGGCACTAACGGCCACTGGGTATTAACCGCCTACGGTAATACCTGGGTATCAGATTACGACTGGGGCTGGGCACCGTTTCACTACGGCCGCTGGAGGTTTGACAACTATTACGGCTGGACATGGATACCAGGCTACGAATGGGCACCTGCATGGGTGGCATGGCGCCAGGGTGGTGGTTACTACGGCTGGGCACCTTTATCACCGGGCTTAAGCATTGATATATCTTTCGGTAACTATAATATACCCGATAATTATTGGGTGTGCGCGCCGCAGGCTTATATTAACAGCCCTAATATTTACAACTATTACGTGCCTTACCGCAACAGGGTGACCATTATACACCAAACCACCTATATTAATAACGTTTATACTTATAATAACAGGAGGTACTACAGTGGTCCGCGTACCAGGGATATTGAACGTGCTACCGGCAGACCGGTGAGGGTTTATAATATTAACAATGTAAACCAGCCTACCATACGTGGTACCCGTGGCGAGAACAGCGTAAATATTTACAGGCCAACCATACGCCGTAATGATAACGCGCGCCCTGCAAGGGTGGTTGACGGCGCGGCTTACCAAAGGGAAAACCCTAACCAACGCATTGCCGACAGAACAAACGGCATTAACCGTAACAACGCGCAAAGGCTGGCCAACGTTGCCCGCAGCGAAAACCCTAACAGCAGCGTAGTACGTGTAAATAACGACAGGCCTGATATTCGGAACGGAAACCGTGGCGACAGGGGCGACCGTAATAATAACAACGGTAATAATAACGCAAGGCCGACCGATAACCGAAATGGCAGGGGCAATACCCCATCTGACCAAAACCCGGCCGCTGTAACTAACGAACGTGTACAACGCGACCAAGGCAATCAGATAAGGCAACAACGTCAGCAACAGAACGACGCGCAAGGGCAGCAAACCGATGCCCAACGTCAGCAGGCGCAACAACAGCGTGAGCAAGTAAGACAACAACGCCAACAGCAGAACGACGCGCAAGGGCAACAAACCGATGCCCAACGTCAGCAAGCACAGCAACAGCGCGAGCAAATAAGGCAGCAACGCCAGCAGCAGAACGATGCGCAAGGGCAACAAACCGATGCCCAACGCCAGCAGGCGCAGCAACAGCGTGAGCAAGTAAGACAGCAACGCCAACAGCAGAACGACGCGCAAGGGCAGCAAACCGATGCTCAACGTCAGCAGGCGCAACAGCAACGTGAGCAAATGAGGCAGCAACGTCAGCAACAAACTGAACAAGCCCAACAACAGCAGCGCCAGCAGCAAGCCGATCAACAAAAACAACAACGCGATCAGCAGTTGCAACAACAACGTCAGCAAGCCGAGCAGCAGAAACAGCAGCAGCAGGAACAACAAAAGCAACAGGCTCAGCAGCAACAAGAACAACAACGCCGTCAGCAGCAGGAGCAGCAGAAACAACAACAGGAGCAACAACGCCAGCAACAGCAGGAACAACAAAAACAACAGCAAGAGCAGCAACGTCAGCAACAGCAGCAGCGCCAACAGGAGCAGCAGCAAAAGCAGCAGGAACAACAACAGCGTCAGCAAGAGCAACGCCAACAGCAGCAGCAACAACAACGTGAGCAGCCTCGCGAAACCCGTCCGTCATCAGGTGGTGGCCGCAGGGGTTAATTGGCGGCAAACAAAAACAACATATTATACATTTATAAAAGCACAATTATCTTTCAGGTAATTGTGCTTACTTTTATATCATATATGAGAAGATCAGCATTAAAACTAATGGGCGGCTTATTTATGCTGCTATTAACAACAGCGCCGCTATTGAGCCGGGCGCAAAGCACAAAAGGGATAGTTTTTATGGAAGATGCCTGGACCGCAGCCCTTAAAAAAGCCGCTCAACAAAAGAAATACGTTTTTGTAGATGCTTACGCTACCTGGTGCGGACCATGCAAGATGCTAAAGAAAACCACGTTTGTAGATAAAACCGCCGCCGCCTTTTACAACAAGAACTTTGTAAACCTGGCCATGGATATGGAAAAAGGACAAGGCCCCGCCCTTGCCGCGCAATGGGCACTGGAAGCTTACCCAACATTGCTGATATTTGATTCGAAAGGTAAGCTGGTATTAAAATCCGTAGGGTTTATACAAGCGCCCGATCTTATAAAATTTGGCAAGCAAGCCTTAGCCGCTAAAAAATCATAGGTAAAGGTTCTTCACTATTCAATAAGGTGATTATCATTAAGAGAATCGGTGAAATCACTAAAAATCTGTGTAATCCAAAGAAATAAAATAAAAAAAGGCCAGAAAACTCTCGCAGTTTCTTGGCCTTACATCTACCTATGAAAAACAAACCCTTTGAGAAGGGATATTAAGATATAGCCAAATGCAGTGCCAAAATCCTAAACCTGCTTTAAACCTATAATTAAGGTGTTTTTAACTGGTAGCCCAAAAATGGATGTGTAATACATTCCCCATAGGTGGGTGATATTTCTTCGTTTGCGGTTTTTAAATGAAAGGTTAAATGGTATAGCGATGATTTAACCGCTGAGTTCGGGGAGTTTTTGCGCCGAGATACGCGGAGATTCTCTTTTCTGTCATGCTGAGGAACGAAGCATCTATCATCCCAGGACGAGAACAATGCATAATAGATCCTTCACTACGTTCAGGATGTCAGTGAAAGGGGATAGACTAAGATTATCTGTGAAATCATTCTCCCGATCGGTGGCATCCCACTCAATCGGTGAAATCCCCACTAAAAATCTGTGTAATCCAAAGCAAATAAAAAAAGGCCAGAAAACTCTCGCAGTCTCTTGGCCTTACATCTACCTATGAAAAACAAACCCTTTGAGAAGGGATATTAAGATATAGCCAAATGCAGTGCCAAATTCCTAAACCTGCGTTAAACCTATAATTAAGGCATTTTTAACTGATACCTCAAAGTTGTTGAGTAATCCACTCCCCATACCTGGGTAATATTTCTTCATTTACTATAGAGGCCTAATAAAACTTTTCCCGTTTAATGATGAGCAACTATAAATTTTCGGCCTTAATAAATATAGCTTGGTTAAGCGAACTACTTAACCAAGCCGACAGGTTTACTCATTCCTTACCTGATAAGTAATTAAATTGCTAATGGCGTAGTTAAAATAACTTCCCGAGCCTCAAGCAGCGGAATTATTTTGCCAATAACTATTGTTTGAAAATGATCTGAATTACGGTGTTCTGCAAGCGCTACTTCATCTTTATATCCTTCAAACAATATCAGTGTATTGGCATCCGAATTATCCTGAAGTAGGTTATAAAATAAGTTACCATCTTCTGAACTGCTTTTTTTAACAACTTCGGGCAGTAAATTTAATACAGTATCTAACTGGCCTTCTTTAACCTGCCATTTGGCAAATACATGAATGGGTTGTTTCATCTTTATATATTTTTATATAGTGTATGTAGTGTTCAACATTATGTTACTTAAGCGATATTTAAATCACTTATGCTTTAGCGGCTTCTAAAAGGGCGACTACCTTTTCGCCTACGCCTTTGGCAGAGGCCGGGTTTTGGCCTGTTACCAGGTTACCATCCTGAATACTATTATCAGACCATGGTGCGGCAACATGATATATGGCTCCTTGCGCGGCTAACGCGGTTTGCAGGTCAAAAGGCACATCGGGTCTGGCGTAATTATCTTCCTCTTCGGTAGTAAAAGAAGCTATGTTTTTACCGCTCACCAAGTAAGAGCCATCGCTCAGTTTTACATTAAGCAGCGATACCGGGCCATGACAAACGGCGCTTACTATGGCTCCGCGTTCGTAAGTTTCTTTTATTACTTGCTTTAGCAACGGAGCCTCGGGCATATCTACCATAGGTGCAAGTCCGCCGGGTATAAATATGGCATCATAAGCGCTTACATCTACACTGTCCAGCTTTACGGCCTTTTGCATATCTGCCCATCCGTTACCGGTAAGAAACTTCAGGTTGGCCGGGTCATCTACCAGGTTAAGCGCATCCAAATAAGGAGTATCGCCGGTTAAGCTGGCAAAATCAATTTGGAGGTTTGCTTTTTCAAACTCATAATAAGGATGAGCTACTTCCGGTAAAAAATTACCTGTTCTTCTGTTGTGCGGGCCAATAACATTAGCGTTTGAAACGATAATTAAAATTTTCTTTTTCATGGTTTTAAGATTTAATATGATTGTTAATGAATAATGTATTACTGTTTGATTTACATTACAAATTTGCATCGTTTGCTACCCCCGATACAAGGAGGCAAGTCACAGAAAAAGTGTGACCGAAATCACACTGCTTTATATTACTTAAAACTTTTAGATACAAGTTTGCCGGGAGCAGGCTACGGTATTGCAGGGTACAACACTTACTACTGCACTTGTGAGGAGAAGGTATGCAACAAAAAGAAATGATAAGAAATAACAGATTCCGGCTTACCTGGAGTACAACCTGCTTAGCGTTTCGCGGCTAACGCCAAGATATTCGGCAATATACTTTTTAGGGATCTTTTGCATCATATCAGGATACAACTTACCAAACTCTTCGTAACGTTGTTGGGGTGTGCTTGATAGCAATGAAATGATCCTTCGTTGTTGGGCTACATAGCCCTTAGTAAGTTTAACCCTAAAAAAGTGTTCCATTTTATGAATATCGGAAGAGAGGGTTTCCCTGCCGGGGAGCGTTGTACATAACACCTCGGCATCTTCCATGCATACAATATTTAAGGTAGCCTGTTTTTGGTTAAAGTAAGCCTGATAATCGGCCATCCACCAGTTTTCACCGGCAAATTGTACAATGTGCTCCTTCCCTTCGCTATCCAGGTAAAACATCCTGAAAATACCCGACAAGATAAGGTACTCATGAGTTGCCTGATCGCCCTCCTGAACTAAATATTGATGTTTTTTAACCCGTTTTAACGTGAAGAATGTTTTAACATGTTCAAATTCGTCATCGTTTACCGGCGTTATCTGCTCAATGTGTTTTCTTAATCTATCCATCAATATAGCCCATGTTTAACGGGCAATTAAAAGTAGATAAAAGTAATTTTATAGAGAATACGTCAACAAGATAAAATAATCAAATACACGCTGCTTAAAACAAAACTGTTAGTCTTTATTGGAAGTACTTTTCAGCATATACAGGGACCTTTTAATTTACGATTTTATCACTAAAGTTGATAGAAAACACCGCCCCGTTTCCTTCGCCACCTTTTAGTGAAAAAGCGAAACCGTGCTTAATCAAAATTTCCCTTACCAGGGTTAAGCCTATACCCTGCCCTTCTTTTTTGGTACTGAAGAATGGGGTAAACAATAATTCGCTTTCTGTTTCTGAAATTCCGCGGCCGTTGTCCTGAATACTGATACTGCGTGCATTAGTGTTTAAAACAATGTTGATCTCGCCGTTTTCTTCAATGGCCTCTATGGCATTTTTAATAATGTTAACGAATGCCTGCTCCATCAACTGTTCATCAGCCATGATGTAGAATGGCGTTTCCGGATGATCGAATTTTAATAAGATATGCCTGTCTGCCGCTGTAATTCCCATTAACGTTAGTACGTTTTGCAGCAGTTTACGCAGGTCTGTTTGGGTTTTACGGGGCTCGGGCAATTTCACGAGGTCGGCAAAATTGCGCATGAAAATATTAAGATTGTAATTGCGCTCCATGGCCACCTGTAACGCATCGTGTAATGGAGTTGTGCCCGGTACCTGCCACAGCGCATCGGTGGCCATTGCCGATTGTATAATGGAATTTACCGGCCCTATGGTATTATTTACTTCATGCGCCATCATTCGGATCACTTTGCCGTAAGCATTCTTTTCGGCAGCGATGATCTCGGCCGTCATTTCCTCCATCATCACAAAATGGCGCGGAAAGCCCCTGTCTATAAAATGTGAACGCTGCAGCTTAATAGTGGTATGCCCGGCAAGCCTTATGGTTTTTGTTTCTCCTGTTTTTAGTAAGGCAATATGCTGAAATATCGCGTCGGGCAGGTTGTCAATTTTATGCTTAAGTAATCCCCGCTCTTCCAACTGTAATAGTTGTAATGCCTTGGGATTTATTTGTTGTATATGGTTGTCAAAATCGAGTATTATGATGCCCGTAGGTGAAGTATTGATCAGCTTTTCGAGGAAGAAATGCTGTTGTTCCTGTATGGTTCGTTCGGCACGCAATTGGGTGATCATTTGGTTATAAACCCCAATCATCTGATCAACCTCGTACTTACCTGTGGGTAAAAACTCAATATTGAAATCCTGGTCCTTTATAGCCTCAATGCCTGTCATTAAAAACTTTAAAGGTTGTATCAACTGCCTATACAAACTCCACGAAATTACCAACGATAGAATAACGAATACTTCTGCAAGTATAAAGTAGGTTTTATTCTCCTTAAATATATAATAGGTGAGCGCCAGCGTAAGCACATGTATAATGCCTACAAAAAGGATAAACTTAGTCCTCAGTTTCATCATAAGGAATATTGTATTTATCCAGTCTGCGGTACAACGAGCTGCGGGTTAACCCCAGCGAACGCGCCGCTTTGCCAATTTTATTGTGATGATATTCCATTGCCTTCCTGATCATCTGCACTTCCATTTGTTCGAGAGTGAGGTCGCCAACACCCGGCAGGCGGGTACTATCCTTTTTAACGGGTGTGCCTTCTATTTGCGCGCTGATCACATCAATATCAAGTTCATCGCTTTTACTTACCAGTACCGAGCGTTCTACAATATTTTTAAGCTGACGAATGTTACCCGGCAACGGTAATTGCTGTAACCATTTCATGGCAGCCGGAGTAATAGTAAGGTTGGGCCGATTATATATTTCTTTCAGGTTGCTGATAAAGTAATTCACCAGCACAGGTATATCGCCGGATCGTTCGCGCAAGGCCGGCAGATAGATAGTGATGAGGTTGATACGGTACAACAGATCTTCCCTGAAACTGCCTTTAGCCACCATTTCATTAAGGTGTTTGTTAGTAGCGCATACCACACGTACATCAACCATTTTGGTGCGGCTGCTGCCCAAAACCTCGTAAGTACGGTCCTGCAAAACACGCAGTAGTTTTACCTGGCTTCCCTGGTCCAGGTCGCCTATTTCATCCAAAAAAATGGTGCCTTTATTGGCCAACTCAAACCGACCGGCACGGTCAAACCGGGCATCGGTAAACGCCCCGCGCACATGGCCAAACATCTCGCTTTCAAATACCGAGGTGGCTATACCGCCCAGGTTCACCTTAACAAAGGGTTTACCACGGCGCTTACTGTTCTGGTGTATGGCCTCGGCAATCAATTCTTTACCCGTACCACTTTCGCCCATAATTAATATAGAAGCATCGGTTGAGGCTACCCGGCCAATGGTTTCCAGTATGGCCAGCATTTTTTCATCGTGCCCTATAATGTGCTGAAAATTATACTGACTGTCTAACTGTCTGCGGGTATGTTTTTGCTTGCCCGCCCCTTTGAGCGACAAAAGCGTTTTAACCGACTGAAGCAGGTGATCATTATTCCAGGGTTTGTTAATGAAATCGCTTGCGCCCAGTTTCATGCCCTGTACGGCAAGCTCAATGCTGCCCCAGCCGGTTATTAATATTACAGGCAGGGCAGCATCAATTTTACGGATACGGCCAAGCAGGTCGAGCCCTTCCTCGCCGGAGGTATCTATGGAGAAATTAAGGTCGAGGATAACCAGTTGCGGCCTCTCTTTTTTAACAATAATTAATGCTTCAACAGGGGTAGCAGCCGCCTGCACATCATACTGTTCGCTTTTTAAAAGCAACAGCAGCGAGGTACGTACGGCTATATCATCATCAATTATCAATATCATAAGCAAAGGCTAAGGTCGTAATTATTCTTCGTGCAGGGCAACAGCAGGGTAAATATTAGCAGCTTGCCTGCCCGGATAAAGCGCGCAAATAAGCACCAGCAAATAAATAAAAAGCATGGCTAAAAGCAATGCTATAATATAAACCATTGCAGGCAAATCAAATACGTTAAGCAACGGAAATTGCACGGCAAAGAATGAACCTATCAGCAACGAAAAGGTAGCCAGTATTAATGATTCGGCAACCAACTGGCCCGATACCGAATTGCCCGATGCGCCAACTGCCCGTCGTAAACCAATTTCGCCGCGCCTTTTGCTAATGTTATACCAAAGTACGCCAAACAAGCCCAATGCCACATTGATAATAAGGAATGCCGCTATTATTGAGGCGATAATTAATGGCACCAGCGTTATTTTGTTCACGTTCACAATTTTATCAGTAAGGTGCTTTATCTCGATGTTTGAGTTCTTAAGTGAGTTGATCATGGTTTTGTACAGCTTACCTTCAAACGCGGCGTCAGATCCCGGCTTTACCTTTACCATCATGTTACCTGTCCATTTGTAGGCCGCGGTATCCAGCAAATAATACATTCCTTTTGCAGTAGGCAAAAAATCGCCGTTAAACTTAATATCATCAATTACGCCTATTACTTTTATTTTCTCTTTACCACCGTAATTGTGCAGGTATTTACCAATCGCCTGGCCCTTGCCGAACGAAACTTCTTTCAGGCTTTTGTTGATCACCATTTTCCGTTCGCCGGGTAAATAGTCGTCTTTGGTGTACCAACGCCCTTCCAGCATTTTGGCATTAAGTATTTTAATATAATCCAAATCGGCGTTAAACTGATTCACATTACTTATCGCTTTACCCTGGTAGCTTAGGCCGCTGCTCATCATATTGCCCGAAAACGGGAAGTTGTTGCTGCAATAGCCGGCCTCAATAACATTGGGCAATGCCTTAACGTTGCGTTTAAGAGTTTCATAAAAAAGGGTAACCGAATCGGCATTGGTGGAGTTTGCCGGATTGTTATAGTTGATTACCCACACATCTTCATAATCGATCCCCATGGGTTTCATGTAGTTCTTGTACGAAAATACACCGAAGCTAAATACGGCGAATATCACGATGAATGATATCAATATTTCGGTAAGCAATAAAAAGTTTTGTTTCTTTTTATTCCATATCAGTTTAAATAAATGCTTTACCATTTTATTTTTATTTTAGGTTGACAGATGTTATTGAGCTTTAAGCGCCGTTACCACGTTTAACCGCGACATACGCCAGGCCGGGTACACACCCGAAAGCAAGCCGAAGAATACGCACATGATGAGCGCGCAAAACAGTACCGTAAAGTTTAAACCCAGGTTGAGGTTGGCAATTAATTGCGCATCGTTAATTAATTTTAGGCTGATAACCGATAGTACAACACCGATAATACCGCCAATAAACGTGAGGATCATGTTCTCGATAATAAACTGGTAAACCAGCGTTTTTGACGATGCCCCGAAGGCCTTACGTACCCCTATCTCTGACGAACGCTCCATAATACGGGTAATATTGATATTCACCAGGTTAAGCGTAGGCAATATAGTTACCAGTAAGCCGAACGATACAAGCGCTATAATGGCATAGGCCATACCCGAACGCTGTTCATTACCGGTACGTACATAGCTCTCCAGGTAAGAATCGGCGTGGATATTCAGGTGATCGTACTGCTTATCAGACATCGGGATCTTTTTAGCCATCTGGTCAAACTCCTTTTTCATTTTGGGCACATCTTCTTTACTGGCAGCAAGCAAGATGACCGAAAAAGGGCCGCCATAATCTTTATTTTTATAGCTGGATTTTGATACGGTATAAGGCAGGTAAATATCACTGAAAAACTTATGCGCGGTTGAGGGCACGCTTTTCACCACACCGCTGATACGGTATTTTACGTTATCAGCCTCTATATATTTACCTACAACCGGTCCAGCATCAACGCCAAAGTACGCTTTCTTCAAATCGTCTGATATTACGGTTACGCGCTCGGCATTATCAATTTGCTGTTTGGTAAAGGCCTTACCTTCTAAAAAATCGTATTCCAGTATTTCCCAATACTCGTTGTTTACATATTTATAGCTGATGGCTATTTTTTTATCGTTAATATAAGTATTAGTACCATCAGACGATGTTGAGAAAGCCATTTTAACCGGAGTTTTTATACTGCCTATAAAGTGCGTAAGAAAATAATACGATAAGGAGCTGCCATTCATTGATTCTTTTCCTCGTTGTTCGAGGCCGCTGATGTACAGCGAACGCTCGCGTTTCCTGTCGGGGTAATTGTCGTTAACCAACTTATCAATAAAGGCGGCAGTCACCATTAAAATAGTTAGGGTGAAACTGATACCAAACAGACTGATGAAGGTGAAAAACTTTCTGCGCTTGAGCACAGCTATGGCTATTTTGAAATAATTTTTAAGCATGATTTAGGATTTAACCGATAAATTACTGAACCTGCGAACCATCAAACAGCCTCACCAAACGATGCGTTTTGCGGGCCATATTTTCATCGTGCGTAACCATTACTATGGTGGTGCCTTCGTTTTGGTTTAAGCCCATCAGTATATCCATAATTTCGTTACCCATAGCGCTGTCGAGGTTACCGGTAGGCTCGTCGGCCAAGATAATTTCGGGCCTCCCCACAATGGCACGTGCGATAGCCACACGCTGCCTTTGCCCGCCCGATAGCTGTGTAGGGAAATGCTTCATGCGGTTGCTCAATCCTACTTTCTCCAATGCTTCCGTAGCCAGTTCGCGGCGTTGTTTGGCGGTGGTATCCCGGTAAAGCAGCGGCAGTTCTACATTATCAAGCACCTGCAAATCGTTTATGAGGTGATAACTCTGAAAGATAAAGCCCAGCTTTTTATTTCGGAAACCGGCCAGCTGTTTATCGCTAAAACCACCGGTTTGCTGATCATCAATTTTAATGTTACCTTTTGATGGCGCATCAAGCAAGCCCATAATATTCAGCAGGGTGCTTTTGCCGCAGCCCGATGGCCCCATGATAGACAGGAACTCGCCCTTGCCTACTTCAAGGCTGATATTGTTTAAGGCCTTAGTTTGGATGGTATCTGTACGGTATACCTTTTCAATGTTTTGTAAAGAGATCATCATTATTGAATTTACTATTTAATAAGTTATTTTCTGTTTTTTTTCAAAGTCGTATAGCGAGAGGTAACGCAGTTGATAATAGGCTCCCCAAAAATCGCGCAGGGCATTCACGTAATCGCGCTTGGCACGGTCATTCTCCTGAAAAGCGATACTCAAATCGGTAATGCTCAAATTACCCAGCACATACCTTTCACGGGCTATATGGTATTTTTCGCCTGCAATACTGTCTGCCTCAGCTGTTAAGGAAATCTGCTCCTTAAGCATATTAAAAAGCGTTACCTGTGTGAGTATTTCCTGCCTGAAGGTTTGTTTATCCTGCTCAACGGCATACTCGGTAAACTGCTCGTTGGCCAGTGCCGTTTTTGTGCGCGATTTGGAGCGCCCCCAATCCAGCAAGGGTATGGCAAACTGCAATTGCAGTAACTGCTGGTTTTGCGGCGACCGGTAAACACCGCCTATATTACGGGCACTGTTTGAGAAACCAAGATTTGCCGTTAATGTAGCTGTTAAACCACTTTGGCCCTTCGCCTTGGCAACGTCGCGCTTAGCCTCGGCCAGCTTCCGTACAAAAGCAATAGCGTCCGATCGGTTGGCAAAGGCTTCGCTTAAAACCTTTTCGGCATCTACCTCCATACGGCTGATGGTTTGGGGCACAATCAATGCCAACTGACTATCAGTATCCAGGCCCATGTAACTGCGCAGCGTGAGCGTGGCAATTTCAATATCTCGCTTAGCCACCCCTACCGATTTACGGGCGTTCAGCAATTCCAACTGTAATTGCAGTAGCTCGTTCTTTGTGGTTTTGCCCAGTTCAAACCGCGTATTGGCAATGCGCAGTATGCGTTCGGTATTGGTTAAGTTGGTTTCGGCAACACGCAGGCTCACCTGGGCCAGTAACAGGTCGAAAAAATAGCCTTCAACTGTAACGGCAATTTGCTCCTGGGCTTCAATAAACGCCTGGGTACTTTCTTTATACTTAAGCGGCTCTATCTTTTTATCCCACTTAAGGCTGTTGTACTGAAACAGGGGCTGACTATAACCAACAGCATAAGGTACGCCGTTGTATAAAACCGTATTGCGGTCGAAATCACTAAAACGTTGCAACTCTGTGGTGCCATAAACGGTACCACCTGTTGCGGTGATGCTTTGGCTAAAATCCATCGTTAGTGATGAGTTGTCATTGTGGATCTGCTGGAAAATAATAGAGCCATTGGGTTGCATTATCGGGCTTGATGTTTTGCTGTAACCCGGCAAGTTGCCGCTAAGCGATAACTGTGGCTGATAGTTAGATTTAAACGTACGCCATTGCCAGTATTTGGTTTCCTTTTCTGATATGGCCTGTTTAGCCGCAATGGAATTTTTACGTGCCAGTTCTATTACCTCGGGCAGTGTAAGGCGGATGGTATCGCCCGGCGTTTTACAAAAACCGGCAGATGCCATCAGCATGAATACAAAAATGAGTAAGTATCTGTTGTTCATATCACTCAATCTTTAATTTGTATCTCTTTTGCGTTTTTGTACTCGCTCATGTCGGTTATGATCACTACGTCACCAGGTTTTAGTCCGTCAACAATTTCCACATAATCGAAATTGCTCATACCCAGTGTAACCGTACGGCGTGTGGCCTTGCCTTTGCTTACCACAAAAACATCTTGCTTGCCCACCCCTTTTACTGCCGCGCCATTTGGCAGGCGCATTATTTTGCTGTGCGCGTCGGTCACTAAATAGGCATCAACTTTCATGTTGGGGCGTAGTTGTTTATTGTTGCGCTCATCTAACTGCACATCAAAACTTACTATACCGTTTTGTACCGATGGATATACGTTGGCCACATGCCCGCGTAAAGGCATATCATTAACCCGGATAATAACAGGCATACCGGCGTGTAACTGGTTAAGGTAATTATCGCTAACGGTACCCGATACCTTAAAGCTACCCAGATCGGCAATACGCACCAGCACATCGCCCTCGTGTACCGAAGCGCCTATGTTTTTGTTGATGTAAGTAATAACCCCTTCGCGGGTTGCCGATACATTGGCCAGTTTCAGTTTACGCTCGAGTTCGGAAAGGTCATTTTGCTGAATAGCCGATGCCAGCTCGGCTTCCTTTACCTCTACCTGCATGGTTTGCTGTTTACTTTTAATTTCGTTTTCCAGCTGCTTTTTTTCCAGCAGGGCTACCTTGAGGTTTAATTCGGCCTGTTCAATATCTTCGCGGGTAGCACCGCCTGCCTTAAACAACCGTTTGGCATTTTCTACGGCATCCTGAAGGCTACTGATACGTAATTGCTTAATGGCGTTGTTTGATTGCATATCGAAAAAGCTTTTGTTCAGGTCGAGCTTTAGCTTTTTTATCTCGTTACGCTTGGTTTCCAGCTGAAATTTCAGTTTGGTATATTCATTTTCGGTAGACGATTTATCAAGTACGAGGATGGGTTGACCCGACTTTACCTTTTTACCGGCATCCATCAAGGCGGTTTTAATGGCGGCATTTACCGGACTGGTTATTACCTCTTCAAACTCGGGCAATACCTCACCGCTGGCGCTAATGGTATTTTCGATATTGCCTATCTCAACCGTACCTGTAGTAAAATCGGCCTTGCCTATAGTTGAGCCGAAAATGCTGCGTACCAGCAACAGGCATACAATGAGTAATACTATTGCTGACGCGACCAGGATGATATTCTTTTTGTTTCTTTTTTGTATGACTTCGGCCTCGATAAGGGTATCCATGTGTAATTGTGATTTGGATACCTTTTTGCAAGCACCATACCAAACACAAACATTTGAATATCAATAAATTAAATATTATTAGGATTTTAAAAATATCCGATATCGGACAAAACATCCGTTATGGAACAAAATGCTGTGAAGAATATAATCATGGTACAAATAAAGTAACTGATTTTTCGTTCAATGGCGGGAGGTCAACGTTAAAAATCCCGGCCTGTTTAAGGCCGGGATCAGTAATGTATGTAATCTTGTTTTCAGTACTGCCCGAAAAGCAGAAAAGCTTGATTCCTATTCTTTGAATGGACGTACCGGCAGAATTATGTGTTATAAGGCTGCATACGCTTGAATATGCAAGGTTAAGCTATTTCTATTTACAATTGTAAGTAAAAGCATTGGTGCCCACTCCGTTTATTGCCATGCTAACCGGTAAACCCTTATCGTTGTATTCATAAGTAAGCGTGGCATCAACGTTCGCAACTACAGTGCTGGCGGTAGTTATCAGTTTGCCGGTAATTTTAACAGGGTTATTCTTGCTCAGTATTGCGCAACGGCCTGCCCAAAAACGAACCTTGTCAAGGTTATATGCACCAAAACCATTAAAATCCGCGCCTATAAATTTCCAATATTTTGAAATGGCGACATATGGGGATATCTTATTGTCATAGGTAATGTTCAGCAATTCATCAGACTTCTGTATATAATCGAACCGGCTCTCACCAGAGGGGAGAACAGTTACCTTTCTTGAGAAATCGTAAACTATTTTTACCTGCGTAACGTTCTCATTAACATCGTAAGTAAATTGGAGTTCATACCTAAAAAAAATAAAGCCGTCGGCATCTGGGGTACCACCGCCACGTGGTATTAAAACATTGGTTAGGTGTTTTTTTGCGTCATACTTGAACTGAAACATTGAATCTGTTCTTAATGCAGTCCCGGAGATTGAACTGGTAAACAATTGATGCAGAAATTCAGGGTTACCATCATAAATGTTTCCGCTACCTCCGCTATAATTATAAGTAATGTCAATATTACCATAGTAATGATTCCCATTTCCATCAACCGATGAACTCGGATAGGTGTCAACAGCTTTAGTGGCTGTAATGGTTCTAACAAAAGGTCCATAATAGTAATTAGGCCCCTTCATTTTTATAAGCAGGCCTTTATCATCATACTCAAAATTACGAATTCCAAGTGCCTGATCTATATCACTCGCAATAACGCAACCTGTAGGATTTTCTACGGTGGGCGGCGTAGGGTTATCAGATGGTTTTCCGCAACCACATAAAGTAATTAACAAACCACATATAAAGAATATGGCGAGTTTGAAACTTTTTTCGGGCCATATAGAGGGAGTTGGCATCCGTTTAAATGTAAAGCGGTTTTGAAGAGTTTTCATTTCTGGTAGATTTTAAGGTAAATGATTGTGAGTTTATAAAATGCTTAAAAAATAAGGAGGGAAATATTTCTCTTCTCACTGCCGATATATCGGAATTAACTAAGCATGATTTTCATCACAAATAAACATCTACCTGCATGAAAAACACTTTCGCGTTTGTTGCAAATCCTTTCGTTTTTGTTGCATTTAGTGTTAAAAAGCAACAAATAAATCAAAAAGTTAAACTGGTAATTAAAATTTACACCTCAGGCACCTTGCTTGGCGTGAAACCAAAATGACGCGAGAAGCTGGCAGAAAAACTGGCGGGACTGCTGAAACCAATCATGTAAGCCACTTCGGCTACAGTAGCTACGCGACGTTCTAAAAGGTCGTGCGCGTACTGGAGGCGTACAATACGTATCAATTCGCCGGGGGCTTGTCCGGTAAGGGCCTTTAATTTGCGGTGTAATTGTGTTCGGCTTAAACTGAGCTCAGTGGCTAATTGGTCGGCACTATAACCCTCTTCATTCAGGTGACTTTCTACAGCCTGGCGTACACGGGTTATAAAATCCTGTTCGATTGACGGCAGCGATGAAGTTTCCTTAAACCAGGAATCATGCCGGCCATAAAGCTCACGTAATTGGGTGCGCACAGCCATCAGGTTTTCTATATGGGCAAATAGTTCGCGTTTGTCAAAGGGTTTGCCAAGGTAGGCATCGGCCCCGGTTTCAATACCTTGTACCCTGCTGTCAATATCGGCCTTCGCGGTTAATATAATGATGGGGATATGGCTGGTTCTTTCGTCGTGCTTTAGATTAGTGCTTACTTGGTAACCGTCGAGCCGGGGCATCATTAAATCGGTTATAATTAAATTGGGCACATGTTTAAGGGCGAGCGCTATTCCTTCTTCTCCGTCCTGTGCGCATAAAACACGGTATTCGGGAGCGAGCGATTGGCTAATAAAATCCCTTAATTCATGGTGGTCTTCTATCAGCAATATGAGCGGTTTGTTGTCATCGGGAATTGTTAAGGCAGCTTCATTGTCCTCAATAATTAAAGTATCCGGGCTTGCCGGTTCGGGCAAAGCTTCTGGCGGAATGGCCGCTGCCTGGTATGGCAACTGAATATTGATCTCGGTAAACAAGCCTTCCATACTCTTCGCATTCACGCTTCCGCCGAGTACCTCCACCAGTTCTTTTACAATGGCCAGCCCTATGCCGGTACCTTCTGCCGAACGGGTATCGGAAGGATCGGCCTGGTAAAAGCGGCTAAAAATATAGGGTAGTTTTTCAGTAGGTATGCCCTGCCCTGTATCGCGAATGGTGAAGCTTAAAGCAGAACCTTTTTGTTGGATAAATATTTCAATGCGACCGTTATCGGTAAACTTTATAGCGTTCGAAATAAGGTTAAGGATAATCTTATCCAACTTATCCTTGTCGCTAAGTATCCAAAGTTGATCCATATCCGCTATTAACTTCAGCACTATACCCTTTTGTATAATTATTGAATTGTAAGCATGAATATGGCTTTTTACAAGCGCTATCAGGTTAAAGGACTCTGCGGTAACTTCCATCAGTCCGTTTTCCAATTTACTTAAATCGAGTAACTGATTGATGAGCTGAAGCAGGCGATTAGCATTGTTAAGTATCAGGTTAAGATAACCCGGTACATTTTTATTGGCCGGATCATTTAACAACTCCCTCGCCGGGTTAATAATTAACGTAAGAGGCGTTTTAAACTCATGGGTAATATTGGTGAAAAAGCGCGATTTTGCAGCATCCATTTCCTGGAGTTTGCTGGCCTTTTCACTGAGTTCAGCTGTGCGTAATTGTACAAGCTCTTCTAATCGTTTGGCCTCGGCGGCTATTAAAGCACTTTTTTCTGCCTCTTGCGCAAGGTTTTGAGCAGACAATTGCTCCACCTCTGCCAATTTTTTACTGAGGTTTTGGTTGGTTCGTGCAAAATCGAGCGCAAGGTATAAAGAGAGGCAAATTGGTAGTAGAAGATTGCCGGCACTCATCACAAATACACGCATGGCGTTGAGTTCGTATGGCCAAATACCAAACACATCGCCCCAGGCAAAAAAGTACACTAAAATTACGGCTGCTTCTCCCGCTACAATCAGCCACACTCCTTTATGCCTCCGTTTTACCAAATGATAGGCCGATAAAAGACCATCCAACACACAAATAAAAAACACTACCGCGAAATAATCATTTGGAGGCAGAATAAGTCCGGCGAAAGATCTTAAAAAATAAAGGATCAGGTAAAATGCGCTTACAATACTTAAAGCAATGAAGCGCCAGCGCGGTATGCGGCCATAATCAAGTATATACAGTAGCGCTACACCCGACCACATCAGCGATACCTTGCATGTAAACGTTAACAATTCTGCCCAAAATTGTACCGTAGGGAAACTGGTGAGGTAAAACAAATACGCGCCAATACCATTAATGCCTACCAGCAACACAAATGCCGCGGAATATAAATTGAGCTTTTGCTTTGGATAAAAAAGGAAAAGCAGGAAATGTAAAAGTCCTAATATGATTTCGGCGGCAGCGAATATGGGTACAAAACCCAGCAACTGTTTACCGCTTGTTAACTGTTTGGCACGGTCGGTATAATCGCTTATCCAAACCTGGAAACCCAAAAAATCCGGAAAGACACCAAAAAAGTTTGAGTAATGTATGGCGATCAAATGCGGGCGCGTATCATTGAACCACAAAGGGATCAGTTCTCGCGGGGCGCGGATGGCTTCCATTTCCTGTGCCGAGTTACCTACTTTTCCGTAACCACCGACAGGTCTGCCGTCTACAAAGATCTCGGATGCGCCATCGTGATTGATGCGGAGCGCCAGTTTTTTATTCACAAGGTTGGTATCAACCTTCACCCATAAAGCAAACCAACCAATCCCCTGCCAGCCCGGCGGCGATTTAAGTTTTGAGAACGAAGTATTGCGTATGGTATCCCAGCCTGTGGTGCTTAGTAAAGATCGACTGTCTTTAGGTAACTCACCGGCATGGAAATACCAAAGCGAATCAATTAAGGTAATCTGAAATAGTTTATCGAACTTATGGCCATCAATCTCACTAACCACGGCCTGCCCGTACGACCGGTTATAGCTGCACAAAAACAGGCAGCCTAATATTACGAACCGTACGAATTTGTTTGAAAGCATATTTTTGATACAGGTACCAAATCAAAAATAACCCATTCATTATCAAATTCAAAGGTTTATTCACACAATCGGATTTATAACAAAACGAATTACAATTCGCATCACATTTATGCCGTATTATGTTTTGCGCTTATTGGCAGTTCTTTTATCGCGTTATCAACACACGTTGCCATACTAATTTATTTAGCTAAATTTGACCCACACGCCCAATTTAAGCTTGCATATGTCAAACGTTAATATCACTTCTAAAGGAATAAAAAGAATACTTAAACGCTATAATGCAGAGCAAGCCATAGCCGAATATATATGGAACGGGTTTGACGCAAGGGCAAATACAATAAATATTCGTTATAAGGCCAACGCATTAGGCAAGCTGGATTTTTTAGAAGTTAATGATAATGGCTATGGGATAGATTTTAATGAATTAAAGTCGAAGTTTGAACCATTTTACGAATCTGAAAAAACAATTGAAATTGCCGTCCCCGCAAACACCTCGGTTATGCATGGTAAAAACGGTGTCGGCCGGATGACCTTTTTTACCTTTGCACATGATGCAGCGTGGCTTACCACGTTTTCATCACCGGAGGGTTTACGCAGCGGCGAAATACGGATGTCGGCCGAGCGATTAAACCATTACGAACCATCACAACTTACTGTGCCAATGGCTGAAGAAACCGGCACATCAGTCACTTTTCGTAATTTACTCATCAGTGAAGCGTATATGCAAGATGTGGTAATTCCTTTTTTGGTAGAAGAGTTTTGCTGGTTCCTTGAATTAAACAGCCCAAAAGAGTATCGCATACTCATAAATGGCGAAGCTTTGGATCATACCATAAACATTGCCGAAAAAGAAAGCCTGATCATCCCCGACGAAACATCTGATACAGTGTTCAGGGTTGTTTATATACAGTGGAAAAAGGCTTTACACAGGGAGCTATCGAAATATTATTTTATTGACAGCCGGTATAACGAAGTTTATAAAGATTTTACAACCCTGAATAAAAAGGCCGATGACTTTTTTCACAGTGTGTACATTACATCCGATTTTTTTGATGATTTCAGTTTCAAAAACGGAGATAATGACCAGCAGGAAGTCTTATTCGGAAGATCAAAAGCGGCGCCCGAATACCGTCATCTTATTAAAGAACTGGGGAAATACATTCAGGCCAGGCGGCGGCCATACCTGCGTGCCTTTGGTGCGAAAATGGTTGACCGTTTTGAAGCAGACGGGATTTTCCCGACCTATCCAAATGATTCGGAAAAGCTGCGCAAACCTGTATTGGAAGAAATGCTGATCAGTTTATACGAAAAGGAACCAAAATTATTTACTAACCTCAATACTGATCAGCGTAAACTATTTGTACGTATGTTCGATCTCTTGCTAATCTCCGGCGAAGCAGATAAACTGGTGACTTTGTTAGAAGGTATTACCGAGTTAGATGATGAAGAGCGCATAGAGCTTACGGCCCTGTTTGTAAAAACGGCATAACCATTTGTAAAAAGCAAATAGTCTCGATGCATAACTGATCGGTCACAATTACGTTATAGGTTTTACTCGACTTTGAACTTAATAGTCAATTTATATGACCTTTATTGTACAATATGCTCCTTTATAATTTTCTACTTTTGCCGCATTCATGCTCAAATTATCAATGGAAAAAACCAAAGCTATAAAAGTACCTGCCGACATGACCTGTTCGCCGCATTTTAACCGCGACCTTAAACTGAATGGTTTAAGCATTGTAGAATCGTGCACGCAAACAAGCCGTAAGCAGGGCACCATGTTTTTGCAAAACCACATGCTTTTGGTTGTAATGGAAGGCACCAATAAGATAACCTATTGCAATAACGAGTTTGTTGTAAACAAAAATGAAATGGTTTTCCTGAAAAAAGCCATACAGATAGGTTATGATAAAACAGGCAATCCCGAAAAGGGCAATGTGTATGAGAGCATGATGTTTTTTTTGAAGGATGAGTTTCTGATAGAGTTCATGAAGATGGCCAACATCCAATCGGTAGAAACGGATGAAATGGTGAAGGTGGTGGTAAAGCCCGTTAAGCCGCTCCTGCAAAAATTCTTCGATTCGGTAGTGCCTTACTTTGAAAACCCCGAAGCCATTGACGGCAACCTGCTCAAACTGAAAATGATGGAATTGCTGTATGATCTGGCCAGTACCGATAAAAACCTTTTACAGCAACTATTACAGCTAAAGCAACAGGTTTACGGCGATATACCCACCATAGTGATGGAGCATTATGCCACACCGGCCACACTTACCGAACTGGCTTATCTTTCGGGAAGGAGCTTATCCAGCTTTAAGCGCGATTTTCATGCCATATATAAAACTACCCCTGCACTGTGGATCAGGGAAAAACGCTTAACCAAAGCTGCCGAACTGCTGCGCGCCGATATGGCGGTGAAGGATGTTTGCTATTCGCTCGGTTTTGAAAGCGTGGCCCACTTTTCGCGCCTTTATAAATCGCATTACGGTTGTTCGCCATCGGCACATAAAACAGAATTACAAAGCGCCTGAGCAATTGAACGCCAAAGTCAATTTATTTGAACGTTAAAGACTAACTACAGGCTTATAAATGCCACACCTTTGTATCAATTAAACACTTAAACAAGTAATTAAATGATACCAGTAAAAGGATACGCGGCACAAAACGCGCAAACAGACCTCGCTCCGTGGAATTTTGAACGCCGTGAGGTTGGTCCGCACGATGTGCAATTTGAAATTTTATATTGCGGCGTTTGCCACTCCGATCTGCACCAGATAAAAGACGAATGGGGCGGCTCCATCTTCCCGATGGTACCCGGCCACGAAATTGTAGGCAAAGTGGTAAAAGTTGGCGACCATGTAAAAAAATTCAAGATCGGCGATCTGGCCGGTACAGGTTGTTTGGTTGATTCGTGCAGGGTTTGTAAAAACTGCCAGGATGGTTTAGAGCAATATTGCACCAATGGCCACTCACAAACTTACAACGGCGTTGAGCAGGATAAAGTAACCCCAACCTACGGCGGCTACTCAAACAGCATTGTAGTACATGAAGATTTTGTGCTGCAAATTTCAGAAAAATTAGATCTTGCCGCCGTTGCACCATTGCTATGCGCAGGCATCACTACCTATTCGCCGTTAAAACACTGGAAGGTTGGCAAGGGCCACAAATTGGCAGTTTTAGGGTTAGGCGGTTTAGGCCACATGGCTGTTAAATTTGGTGTTGCTTTCGGTGCCGAAGTTACCGTGTTAAGCACATCGCCTAAAAAAGAAGAAGACGCTAAAAAACTGGGCGCGCATCATTTTGTTGTAACCAGTGATGAAGAGCAGGTGAAAGCCGTTGCCGGTACATTCGATTTTATTTTAGATACCGTTTCTGCCGATCACGATTTGAACCTTTACCTGTCTTTACTGGCTACCAATGGCGTACATATTTGCGTTGGCGTACCTCCTACACCGGCACAGCTTTATGCTTTCAGCCTGATTGGCGGTCGTAAAAGTTTGGTTGGTTCGATGATAGGCGGCTTGCCTGAAACCCAGGAAATGCTGGATTATTGTGCCGAACATAACATCGTGTCAGATATTGAGCTGATCGATATTAAAGATATTTATGCGGCCTACGAGCGCATGACGAAAGGCGATGTTCGCTACCGTTTCGTGATTGATCTGGCTACGTTGTAATCAGCCGGTCGACTGCTAAAAAACAGGGTGCCGGTTACTGGCACCCTTAAATTGATAAACAATGAAATACAGAAAATTAGGTAATACCGATGTTGAACTATCTGCCATTGGCTTAGGCTGCATGAGTATGAACCATGCCTACGGCGAACCGGACGATGCCGAATCGATAGCAACGCTGGAGAAAGCCATAGAGCTGGGCATCAACTTTTGGGATACCGCCGATATTTATGCCAACGGTGCCAATGAAGAACTGGTAGCCAAAGTATTAAAACCTAACCGTCAGAAGATATTTATCGCTACCAAGTTTGGGTTCGAACTGAATATTAAAGGCTACACTGCATTTAACGGCTCACCTGCTTATATTAAAACCGCGGTTGAAGCAAGTTTGAAACGCCTGCAAACCGATGTGATCGACCTGTACTACGCCCACCGTATAGACCCAAATATACCGGTTGAAGAAATGGTTGGCGCTATGGCCGATTTGGTAAAGGAAGGCAAAGTACGTTACCTTGGCCTATCTGAAGCATCGGCAAACTCAATTAAACGTGCCCATGCCGTTCACCCGATTAGTGCCCTGCAAAGTGAATACTCTTTATTAACCCGCGAGGTAGAGAACGAAATATTGCCGCTTTGCAAAGAGTTGGGAATTTCTTTTATACCGTTTAGTCCGCTGGCGAGGGGTTTGGTAACCAATACGCTTGATGTAACTACTTTAAAAGATGGCGATTTCCGCAAAACCCTGCCGCGCTTTCAGGGAGAACATGTGGATAATAATCGCGGTTTAACACAGAAATTTGCCGACCTGGCGGCCACTAAAAATTGCTCGCCGGCACAACTTGCCATTGCCTGGGTGCTGGCACAGGGCGAAAACATTATCCCTATCCCTGGTACAAAACGCCGCAAATACCTGGTTGAAAATGCCGGATCAGTTGATGTAAACCTATCTGATACCGACATAACCACTATTGAAGCGATACTGACCAAGTACCCCGATACAGGTGCCCGTTATAATGAAGCCAATAACAAGTTTGTAGATAAGAACTAAGCTACCGGCTATTTATACAAAAGAGCGGAATACGATATTATGTCGTGTTCCGCTCTTTTTTTGCTTTTTTACTATCTCTGTAAATGAGTTAGTGTAGTAATGAAAGTGTATCAGTAACTAAAATATTGGGCGACAAATTGGTTGGTGTTTGAATACCAAATTCAGCTTCCTTGGTACCCGATCCTCTCGTCAATGGCTCTTTAAACAATTCATAATAAAATAAAAAGTTACAATTTGATTTATATTGGTTGTGCATCAGGGTTAAGAAACCGCCTTTTCCCAAACCATTAGGGTTAATGCCGGGGCTTGGCGTGCCGCCAAATGATATACCTGTTTCGGTGATACCAACCTGTGTCACCAGGCTCGAATCTATAAACTTCAGCTTAAGCCTTACTATGGCCTTATTAGCCATAGGTGTGTCAATCGGGCTCACATTATGGCTCCTGTCTGTTCCGTATTCACTATCATTATACCAGTCTAAACCCATAAAATCCAATTTTTTATTAATGGCTTTCATATCCAGAGCAAATCTCCTGAACAGACCGTAGTGAATCCAACCGTAATTCATCCCTACACGAATGTTACTATTCGCGGCTTTTGCCCCCGAATACATACCGCTCAGATATTGTAGATAGGCCTTGTACTTAGCCATGTTGTATTTAAGGTTCACCTCGGTATCAGTAGGCGTAGCGGTACCGTGATAGGTTGACCTCAATAAATCAGCATTATTATCCAGTTCTAGTTCATTATAAACCTGGAGAAAACCAATTTTTCCGGGGAACCGGTTTATAAAACCGTACCCTTTGTTGTAACCTTTTTGATAAAAAGCATTTAACTCTGATGTAGTGTAACCCGAAGCAGGCGCAGCAGGTGCTGCTAAATTAGGGTTGCTAAGTACGGCAAATACGCCAAAACCGGCATTATACGCCGAATCGACAAAAACGGCAAAATTAGCATTGGACGGATTACCGAGACTATCTGTTGAGGCATCAGCGCGAAAGTAATTCCAGTGCATCATGCGGGCCAGTTTCATGGCATAGCCGATCTTATTGCCGAGGTAATCCTGATTATTGGCGGTACCAAAGTGAACGGATCCACCGTACAGGCTATCGGTACGGGTAGTGCCCGCAAAGGTGCGTAGTTTCCCATTATTCAGTTTGCCCGATGCTGTACCGGGATCAACAAGTGGTTTGTTTTGACAGGCGGCCAATAACAGCAGCGCCGGGATAAGGAGTTTTTTCATAATGATAAGGCTTTTGTTTAACGATATAAATATCGTATTAAAAATCAAACGATTACGAATAAACCAACGTAACATATACGTGATACGCTACTTTTTTACCAACACTTATTAATAAGATATTCCCAGCGAAATCTATTCGTTATCCTTTAAGTTCACCGGCAAAGATTGTTCAGCGGCCGCGCTGCTTTTAGCGCCTTTAAAACCATACCAGTATGTGGTAGCGGCAAAATCGGCCGTTCCATTTTCCCAACCTAATGTTTCCAAACTATATCGAAAAGATTCTTTAAACGGGATAGCATCTAGGTTACGTGTTCGGGTAAAGGTATTGTAGCCGAAAGAATCTGCATTATCGGCACGCGGGGCATTGGCAAACGGGGTTTGGTACAATACTACAGGGGCCCATGAGGTATTGTAATAATCTTCGGCACCGGTACCAAATTCATCGGGAAAGGTAGCGCCGTCTGTCCAGATCTTTTGATCCCCTTCACCATACCATTTGTGCATGTGGTTGTATATGGCAAAGGTATCGCCCAAAAACAATCCTTTTCCTTTAATGCTGTTAAATACCCATTCGGTAGGTTTATCTTCCTCGCCTTTTTTAATGGCCACGTTGTTTTGCGCCTTCCAGTCTGCATGAAAATACATGCTGTTGGCCGTCCATTTCCGGCTTTCGGTTGTGGCGATAATGTTAACCTTTATCTCCGCGCTGCCTGTATTAACTATGGAAACCTCTGCCGACCGCTGATAAGGCATTACCCACCTGCTGATGATGAGACCATCGGCATCAACCGTGCGGTACCAGCTATTTATGGCCTTGCCGCCAACCCCACTGCCCGAAAAATCGCCCACCGGGCACCAAACGGTTTGGTGTCCGTCGAAACTGATTTTTAAAATGGCCGAGCGTAAAGCCTGCTGATAATCCTCCGGTTTAGCGGTGGTAATTTTTATGGTAAGCAAACGTATGGCAGATGAAGCACCCGCCACACGCAGCATAAGTGTAGTTTGCGGGAATAAATTTCCGTTTGCCCGTGCCACGCTGCCTTTAAAATCGTCGGGGTGCAGCAGGCTGTTATTCACTTTTTCAACCAAAGGTTTTAGCGCGGTAAACTCTGCAACCGTAAATGTTTTAACCTTTGTACCGGGTTGATAGGTACGGTAATTTACCTGGTAATATCTCGGCTGGTTATCGGTGTCATTATCTTCCCAGGTTATTTTACAGTGTTTGGCATAAGGCATGGGCAGGTATAAATTGCTACCGCCTTTTTCGGCCGGTTCGTAGCTCGAATGCGGTTGCAGTAAACCTTTGCCTAAATCCAATCCGCTTTTGGTAAGATCATACGCCGGGATGGTTATCTCCGGTTTTGTCTGTCCATCAAAATAGATCCTTAATTTACCATTCCGTCGAAAGGTGGTCAGCCAAAAGCGCACTATAGCACCCGGACCGTCAACATCCAGCATTACATTTTCTTTATGGCCGTCAACCTCTTCGGTGCGGATGTAATGCGAGCGGTCGTCGTTGGCAAACCAGCCCGGCTTATCGGGCGAAACGGAGTTGCGGTCGTAACTGCTGCTCTGCATTTGTTTATAATATGGGTCGGGCCAGCTGGCTACCGAAGTATTGTCTGCCAGTTCGGTAAGCAAGCTTTTAAGGTCCACTTCTTTTTGGCCAAAGCAATTAATGCCGGCAATTAACAACACAGCGGTTAGCAATAATCTATTATACATTGGCAGACTGTTTTTTTAGCCCCAGTTACTTATTCAGTTTATAACTTTCTTTTATTACGGCCTCGTTAACGGCTTTTATACGTTCAACTTCCATTTTTTCATAAGCACGGTCGTAGGTTAATACGCCGTTCACTTCGTGCTCCACATCGGTAGTTTGGGTATACACGGCTACGCTGAGCCCTTTATATTTCATCAGTTGTTCTACCTGGTCGAGCAGGAAAACATAACGATCTGTTAAAGCGGCTTTGGTAGGCTCATAATCATAAGCGTTGTTTTCAACAGGCCACATGTGGTCGCGTACAAAAAGCCCTACACCGCCAAACTCACCCAGCGATGCCGCGCGACGCGCGTCCGGTTCGGATGCATCCCGCGGACCGACATAGATATGCGTATCCACAAAATCGCCATTGCCGGGATCGCCATAAGCTTTTTGATAACCCGGGTTATTATTAAAGCCCGAGTTACCATTCACCAGGCGCGAAGGATCATATTGCTTAACCCAATCGGTGATGTTTTTAACATCGAAAGCGCCCCAGTTCTCATTAAAAGGCACCCACGTAATTATCGATGGCGAATTGTAATGGTCGTCTATTATCGCCTTCAACTCATGGCGGAAAACCTTGCGGGTTTTCAGTGTATCTTCGTTTTGGTACCATATAGCCGGCATATCCTGCCAAACCAGTAAACCCAGTTTATCTGCCCAGTAGTAAAAGCGTTGAGGCTCGGTTTTCATGTGTTTACGTATGAGGTTGAAACCCGCTTTTTTGGTAAACTCCACATCAAACTTTAAAGCGGCTTCGGTAGGCGCGGTTAAAATACCATCGGGCCAGTAACCCTGATCCAGCAAACCTACCTGCATTACAAATTTGCCGTTAAGCAATGGGCGTATTACACCGTTAAGCTTACCCAGTTTAATATCGCGCATACCAAAATAGCTGTTCACCTCGTCGGCAACGCTGCCATCATTATTGGTAAGGGAGATTTTCAGGTTATACAAAAACGGCTCATCGGGCGACCATAATTTGGCATCCTTAATGGGCAGGTAAAAAGCCGTACCGGCCACACCTTTTGCCTGCGAAACCACCTTGCTGCCATCAAGCGCGGAGGCTGATAGTTTGGCGTTGGCATCGGCATTTACGGTAAGTATTAAACGGCTGTTAGCCAAATCGGGCAATAGTTTAATGCCTTTAATATGGGCTTTGTTCACCGGCTCCAGCCATACGGTTTGCCATATACCTGATGAAAAAGTATAATCGCCACGCGGACCGTTCTTACCCGAAGGTGCCCGGCCATCATTAGGATCATAAGCGGCAACTACAATGGTATTGCTGCCCTTTTTTAAGTATGGGCTGATGTTAAAACTGAAAGCATCGTACCCGCCTGCATGTGTACCTGCTTTTTGGCCGTTAACAAACAAGGTAGCGTCATGGTCAACACCATCAAAGTGGATAATTACCTGTTTGTTACCCCAGTTTGCAGGCACCTCGAATGTGCGCCTGTACCACATGTTGATCTCCTGCTTACGCTGGATCCCCGATATTACCGATTCCGGACAATAAGGCACCAAAATCTTATCCACCTTGCCATCAAAAGCTACAGGTTTTGCAGGGTTAAGCGCGTTGGCCACATCTTTTCCGCCCTGGTAATCCCATTTGCCGTTCAGGCACAGCCATTGCTCGCGTTGCAGCTGCGGGCGTGGGTATTCGGGGAAAGGGATGTCGGCTTCCATGGCCGCTTTCGTCCACGGGGTTGGTAACTTGGGGGCTTGCGCAAAAGCGTTGGTACAACAGTTTGCAGCAAGCAATAACGACAGGGAAAAAAGTTTGAGGTAGTTGGTCATATCAAGATGAATGTTGGTTTTTAATATTTATGATCGGAAACCCCAATATTATAAATAAAAAATTAACAGCACTGTCTTTCTGCATAATATGTAGAATAAAAACGTCATCGCTTAGCGAAGTGATGACGTTTTTATTATTTAGTCATTCGGCATTTTGTCATTGGTCATTGACTTTTCTGCTTTTACCTTTCGGCTTTCAGCTTTAACATACAATTATTTCCAAATGGATTTTACGGTATATACCTCCAGGTTCTTAACATCTATATTGGTTCCCCAGAAATGGAAACCCTCGGTATTTTTCGAATCCGGTTTTCTTTCTATTGAATATGAGTAAGCGCCGCCATCAATAAATACTTCTATTGAAGTACGGTCGATATAAATATCGGCGGTCAGTTCCATGCTCGTCATATCCTGCGGCGAATAAAACTTACCGTTAATAAGGTTGAAGTTCATATCGTAATCAATAATATGCTGACCAAACAGGTTTAAGCCCGCGCTGGTAGCATGCGATAGTTTGATGGTTGTTTTGATACGCAGGCGGTCGCTGTTATTATATTCCTTCAGCTTATCGTTGGCATCACCTTCTTTAAGGTTACTCCATTGGTTTACCTTATCAAACAGTTGCTCGGTTTCTTTAACCGGCACGCTGAACAGCCTTACACCATCCTTAGTGGTTTTCAGGGTAAGTTCGGTAGGCAACAGCATCATTCCGTTAAAAGGCATATCGGGGTGACTAACCCTTCCCCAGCCTATCTGTATCCTGCGGCCATCGGCTTCGGGCATATTGGTAATGGTTTGGGCTGCGTAAATTGTACCGGTAACGTAGTAGTATTTACCAGTTTCAGGCTTGAAGGTTTTACCATCGAACGAGCCTATCATATACGTGTTAGACGCGCCGTATATTACCCATTTTGTTTTGCTTTTATCGCCATCAATAGGTAGCTCAAACAGATCGGGGCATTCCCAAAAGCCGGTCACGTGGCTTTGAAAGGTCCAGTCTTTAAGGTTGGTTGAGTTGTAGATGGAATGGCCATCACGCTCGTTCAATACCAGCACCCAGTGTTTGCCCGGTTTGTACCAAAATACGCGTGGGTCGCGGGTATCCTGGCTGTTCCATTTTGCTTTCGAATCAATCAGCGGGTTCTTGCTGTACTTTGTCCAGGTGCGGCCTTTATCTAAACTGTAAGCCATGCACTGTACCTGTTTAGCATCTGAATTGGCTGTGTAAGTGGCTATCATGGCCGGGGTGTTGCCTTTATTAAAACCGGCAGTATTATCATAGTCAATTACGGCCGAACCCGAGAACATGGTACCCAGGTTATCCGGAGTTAAGGCTGTAGGCAACTCTTCCCAATGAATCATGTCTTTACTTACCGCGTGCCCCCACGACATGTTTTCCCACTCCCTTTCATAAGGGTTATGCTGGTAGAACAGGTGGTATTCGCCCTCGAAAAAGATTAAACCGTTAGGGTCGTTGATCCAGCCGCGGCGGGTGGTGAAATGGAACTGCGGACGGTTCTTTTCGTGGTACATGGAATCCTGCCCGGCTATTTTATCGTCCTGGTAGATTTTACTGAGGCCCGCGCCGTCGCCGTCATAACTGATATTGATGGTTTTACCTTTTAAAGCGGTTACATCGCAAAACACCCAATATTGAGGCTCATCCTTAGCCAGCCTGATCTTGAAAGAGCGCTCTTCCTTGCCGCCTATTTTAAACTGCATGGTGCCGCGGGCCTGCGCCTGCGATACCGGGAGGTTAAGGTACCGTTTGCTGATCTTGATATTAATATCAGCCGCCAGTAACGGTACCGAAATACATAGCAGTAAACAGGCTGCCATGATTGCTTTAAATTGGATTTTCATAATAGTTATATAAAGTATGAATTTTATTATTCCTGTATGTGTTCTTAGCTTGTTAATTATTCGGCTTACCGGCATTTATATTTATCAGTTGTGCCCGCCATGTAAATAATGGCAGGCACCGCTGATTTTTAATATTTTAACAGCATAGTTTACCAACCGCTATTCTGTTTGTACAATCCTTTACTAAAGTTAATTTGGTTTAATGGTATTGGTAAGTACTCATCCCTGTTCTTCTTAAATAAAGCGTCGTTAAGGTGCGTTACTCTCGATTTCTCTTTTGCAAAATAGGTATTTAAGTATTCTGCGGCAATGCCCCAGCGCACTAAATCAAAGAAACGGTAACCTTCCATGGCAAATTCCAAACGCCTTTCGTAACGCAGGGCTTGCCTTGCGTAATCATTTGTCCAGGTGCAGTTAACGCCCGGTTTGTAGGTGTCAATCTTGTAATTCGATGTAGCGGTACCATCCGTCATTTTCAGTTTAGCGGTACTGTTGCCCGCGCGGGTACGTATGGAGTTGATGAGCGGCAGGGCTTCCTGTTCGCGGCCCAGCTCTATCAGGGCTTCGGCCTTCATCAGTATCACATCGGCCAGGCGTATCACCATCCAGTTTTTGGCGCTCGACATAAATGGCGGGAAGCGTTTAAATGCCGGATCGTCATAAAGTACGGCTTCTTTCAGGCTCAGCATAGGCCCGTAAATTTGCGGCGCGCGCGACCAAGTAGTTTGATAAATAAAATCGGGTTTGTATTTGTACGGGTGCCCCGGGATAGCCGCTGTATGATCCAAACGGGGGTCGAAAGATTTGGTTTTGTAATCGCCGTTCTTACCTATCTCATTATTGTTAAAGCCGTCAAAATCCGGGATACCCTGCCCTGTGGTAACAAACGAGTTGATAAGGTTATAACTTGGCACATGGAAACCGCAGCAACCGTACTCCTTGTTCATGGGGTAATTTAACGAGTGCCCGTTATCAACCCGGCCGAAAGGCGTTCCGTCATCCAACGAATACTGGATAGCGAATACCGATTCGGAACCATTATCAAACTGCGACAGGAAGTTGTTGGCATAATCAGTATACAACGAGTACGGGCCGGCTATTACCTCTCCGGTTAAGGTATTTACTTCTTCCAGTTTTGGTTTATCAATACCGGTTACGTTGTTATTGTCATCCTGCGTGTAGGCCTGGTAAAGCAGCGTTTTAGCCAGGTAAGCTTTAGCCGCGTATTTATTGATACGCCCCTTATCGGTTTGCGTGGCAGGCAGGTTATCAGCCGCGAACCTGAAATCGGCCGCTATTTTTGACCATAGCTGATCGCTCGAAAAGCTCCTGTTCGATACTGTATCATAACCCGGCTTATCGATGGTTTCATCAATATAAGGGATGCGTTTGTACAGCATTTTAAGCAAGAAATAAAAATGCGCCCTTAAAAAACGGGCTTCGGCCTGGCGCGATACCTTGTTAGGATACTCAGCCTCAGATATAGCATTGATACGCCCCAAAGCATCATTTGCACGGCCAACACCAATGTACAGCCTGAACCACATATTATCAGTAGCACCCAAGTCTACACGGTTAAGCGCAAAGGTTTCGTAGGCATGAAAATCGCCCACATCGCCCGGGCCATCGCCGCCTTTATAAGCATCGCCGCTGCGGATGCTGCCCAACGACCACATATCCGAATACGGCGTGATCCAGGCATCGTTACCTAATGCCGAATAGGCAGCTATCAGCATTTTATCAACATTTTCGGGGGTATTCAGGGTTTCGCCCGAAACTGAGCCTTGCGGCTGTTCATCGAGGTATTTTTTGCAGGATGTGAAAAGCAGGCAAAGCATTGCCGCTATTAATATATTCTTTTTCATCGCTTTGATCTTCTTTAAACTTTAAAATGAAATGTTAACACCTAATGAAGTAATTACCGGTATAGGGAACCCATTGCCCGGGTTTTCAGGATCGGGCCCGGTAAATGATTTTGACTTAAGGGTAACCAGGTTATTAGCCTGTATAAATACGCGGGCATTTTGAACCTTGTATTTGCTTAATAAGCCCTTAAAGTTATACCCCAACTGAATGTTCCTTAACTTCAGGTATGAGCCGCTTTCAATAAAGTAGGTTGAAAAACGACCTTCGTTATTCCTGTCAACCGTGGTTAGTGCAGGTATGGTTGAGCCGGTGTTTTGCGGTGTCCAGGCGTTTAGCACCCTCGAACCCCAGTTAGCCCCCGGTGCCAGTGAAGAAAAATCGGTAAGGTATTTATTACCGTTGTTTACATCATTGCCTTTTATCCCCTGGATAAAGAAAGCGAAATCGAAGTTTTTGTAAGTGATATTGGCGTTTAAACCATAAACAAAATCAGGGTCGCCGCTGCCTATATAATCCCTGTCTTTATCATCAATAATGTTATCGCCGTTTAGGTCTTTATAGCGTATGCGGCCAATGCCTTTACCCGGCTGTGTTGCCGAACCATCTACTTCGCCCTGGTTTTGGAAAATACCATCGGCCACGTACCCGAACATTGAATTTACCGAGCGGCCTAAAATGGTTTTATCTGTTCCGTTACCCGGATACGAGGTTAACACTTCCGAAGGCAGATCGGTAATTTTATTACGATAGGTAGATATATTACCCGAAAGGTCGATATTCCAGTCGCGGTTTATGGTAGTAGAGTAGTTGAGCACAAACTCCAAACCTTTATTATATACCGATGCACCGTTGGCAAAGCGTTTACCGCCATCGCCTTTTACAGCCAGATAAGCTGGGCTGATCAATATACCGGTGGTATTTTTGGTAAAGTAATCTATCGACCCTGATACTTTATTATTGAACAAGCCAAAGTCAATACCGTAGTTATTTTCGGTTTTATCTTCCCATCTTATATCGGGGTTACCGGTTTGTATCAGCACAAAGCCTGATGGCAGCTGACCTGTACCATTTCCGCCAATATCATACGCCGTACCGCCATCGTAACTACCTGTTGGGTTAGTACCATATATTGGTGTGTATAATGAATAGTTGGCGTAGTTATCAATCTCCTGATTACCGGTTTTACCCCAGCCGTATCTTAGTTTCAAATCGGATATAAAGGGCAGGTTATCTTTTATAAAAGACTCCTCGCTCACACGCCAGCCTACCGATGCTGCCGGGAACGTACCGAAGCGGTTGTTGCTACCAAAGCGCGATGAACCATCACGGCGTAAGGTTACCGAGGCGATATAACGATCGTTAAACGAGTAGTTAACCCTGCCGAAGTATGACAGCAAGGCATTGCCTGAACCGCCGCCGCCGTTATCCTTATTGGTTGAGCCCGAGCTCAGGTAAGCGTAGTCTAATGTTTCCAAAGCGTAGCCTTGCCTGCTGCCAAAAAAGTTACGGTTCATTACCTTGATCTGCTCGTGGGCTACCAGCACATCAATTTTATGCTTGTTTAAAGCCAGGTTATAGGTAAGCTGGTTCTTCCATATCAGGTTACCATCGTAAGAGGCCGATGTACCTACCTGGTTAGATGGATCGACCAGATAACCCGATACGTAAGATTTACGGATGGTGCGGTTAAATCCTGCGGCATAGTCAATACCGTAATTGGTTGATAAGCTTAGGTTTGGTAATATTTTAAGATCAGCGTAAGCGTTACCGAATACCCGGCCAAGGTGATCTTTATTTTGTTTATTATCTTCAATTAACCTTACCGGGTTTTGCCTGTCGGCCATACCAGCCGCCGGGCCGCCCCAGCCACCATCAATAGTATGCACCGGGATGATCGAGAAATCGATCACCGAAAGGCCTGTAATATCGCCTATAGGCAATAAGGTATTACGTACGTAAGAAGCCGAAAAGTTTTCGCCGATCTTTAAACGCCCGTTAAACAGTGTATAATCTGAATTGAAACGCGCTGTTATTTTTTTGTTTTGCGATTCCTTGATGATCCCCTTATTATCATAATAACTTACCGAGAAGAATGAATTACTTTTTTCGGTACCGTTAGATATATCGAGGTTATACTGCTGCACTACCGATGTTTGCGAAATTTCATCAAACCAGCGTGTATCGGCAGGTTTCATGGTTTTGGCAGCATCCAAAAACTCGGGCAAAATCACCCTGTTGAGTGTAGGGCTGTCGAAATTATTATTCCAATCGTACTGATAGGTGGAGTTAAGGTTAGGGTTTTGCTTATCGTTAACAGCGGCTTGCCAGTAAGCGCGGCCACGCTGATCGGTATTCAGCACATCCAGTTTAGAGGTATTGAACTGTAACGATGTGGAAGCGCCAAAGTTGATGCGGCTTACCCCGTTCTTAGCGCGTTTGGTGGTTACAATGATAACCCCGTTAGCCGCCCGCGAACCATAAATGGATGCCGCCGACGCGTCTTTCAGTACCTGTATCGATTCCACGTCATTAGGGTTCAGTTCCTGCAACCCGCGTTTGGTAGGCACACCATCAATTACATAAAGCGGATCGTTATTACCCAAAGTACCTATACCCCTTATACGCACGGTAGCGCCGCCGCCCGGATTACCATCCGTACTTACCGTTACACCGGCTACCCTGCCCTGTAAGGCCTTCATGGGGTTACCCAGCGGGATATCCTTAATGTCTCTCACTTTTACTACAGATACCGCGCCGGTTAAATCTTTCTTACGCTCTTTCTGGTAACCGGTAACTACAATCTCGTTCAGGTTAATATTGCTCGATTCCATTTGCACGGAGAGCGCCTTACCATCGGTAATTTTACGGGTAACGCTTTGCGCGCCCACAAAATTAAATTGCAGGCTTTGCCCAATTTCGGCCTGAATAGTGAATTTACCTTTGGCATCGGTAACCGTGGCCTTTTGGGTTTCGATAATGGTTACGGTTACGCCCTCAAAGGGGGCCGAGGTTGACTTATCAGTCACCACACCCGAAATGGTCTGGGTTTGTGCAAACCCGCTTCGTGCCATCGCTATCAGCAAACAGCAAAAAAGTATTAGTTTTCTCATTTAATTTATTGGTTTTGGTAATTTATTGGTTTAAAAAAAGCTGGTAATCATTAAGGTTATAATCCGGACAACCTCCCTTTTTTGTAGCTATAAAGCAGCCCATTGCCATAGCTTTACGAAGTGTTGTACCGGGGTTTTCGCCTTTGCTGTGGTTAGCAATAAAGGCAGCTAAAAAGGAGTCGCCGCTGCCAATGGTATCGGCAACGCTTATCTGGAAAGAGCTTACATGCCATGCACCACCGGCATTATAATACGATGCGCCATGCGCGCCCTTGGTAACCAGTACTTCGGCAATGGCAAATTCGCTCATTATGAAAGCTACTTTTGCAGACTCATCGGCATCCTCATTAAAATAGAAACCGTAAACAATGCCCAATTCGTCCTGGTTAAACTTTACTATATCGGCAGCAGTTAGCAGTTTCTCCAGTATATCGCGGGTATAGTGCGGCGCACGCAGGTTTACATCAAACACATTGGTGTTGCCAATGCTCAGCAGTTCAAACAAGCTATCGCGCGATACTTCGTTCCTTGATGCCAGGCTGCCATAAATAAGGTAAGGTGCTGCCTTAACTTCTTTTTTAATAGCGGCATTGGTTTCAATAAAATCCCAGGCAACGTTTTGCAGTATATCGTAGGTTACCTCGGTTCCGTTCATTTTTGCAACGGCCTTGCTGGTGTCTTTTAAATCGTCGGTTTGAATAAAGTCGGCATTCAGCCCCCATTGGGTTGCCAGCTCAATCAGCGAGGTTCCGTTATCGTCGGCACCAACCCTGCTGATAATACCTGCCGCGATGCCCATTTTACTCAGGTGATAGGCTACATTCAGTGGCGCGCCGCCGGGCTGCGGGCCATCGGGCAGCATATCCCACAACATTTCGCCATAACAAAAAACAGTGTTCATCTTTTTTATATTGATAATTAGTGCATAACCAGGTTACTTTCAATCTGCTCCAGCGAGCGGCCTTTGGTTTCGGGCATAAACTTCCATACGAAGATGAGCTGGCAAACCATCATAAAACCGAAGAAGGAAAAGGTGATGGCCCCGCCAAGCGATTCGGCCAGGTACGGAAAACAAAAGGCGATAATTGCCGCCATTACCCAGTGGGTTGAGCTGCCAAGTGTTTGTCCTTTGGCACGCACCTGGTTCGGGAAAATTTCGGAGATGAACACCCAGATCACCGCGCCCTGTGAAAAAGCGAAGAAAGCGATGAAGATCATCATGTAAACCGGGATAGCGAATCCGCTGAAATTACCCGTTTGAAAAGTGAACGCCACCATAAACAGCGAAGCGATCAGCCCCATCGAACCAACGAACATCAGCTTGCGCCTACCCACTTTATCAATAATATTGATGCCCAGCAGCGTGAATATAAAGTTGATAATACCAATACCCACGGTTGACAGCAAAGAGGAATGCGCCCCCAAACCCGCCATTTCAAATATGCGTGGGGCGTAATAAATTATGGCGTTAATGCCCGATACCTGGTTGAAAAACGCGAAGAGCACCGCCAGTATAATAGGCGTTTTATACTGGCCCGAGAAAAGACCGGTACTTGATTTTTCTTCCCGCAAATTAGCGCTGGTAATGGCGGCCAGTTCCTGCTCGCAGTTAAGCGGGTTGATGATCTTTAAAATGGCCAGCGCGGTAACGGTATCTTTCTTTTTAAGTATAAGCCAGCGCGGACTTTCGGGTATAAAATAAATAAGCACCAAAAACAGCAACGAAGGGAAGGCCTGTACACCCAGCATCCAGCGCCATGAGGCTTCGCCACCCTGACTGATAAGGTAGTTAGACAGGTAGGACACCAGTATGCCCAGCACCACATTAAACTGGAATAAACCAACCAAGCGCCCGCGCCTGTCGGCCGGTGAAACCTCTGATATGTAGATTGGCGCGGTAACCGATGAAATGCCTACACCTAAGCCACCCAGCAGCCTGAAGAGTAAAAAGAACGTCCAGTTTTCGGCCAGCGCGGTACCTATTGATGACAACAGGTAAGCAGCGGCAACAAAATACAAGGTGTTTTTACGACCGAACATATCCGACGGCTTAGCGCCCAACAGCGAACCTATAACGGTACCGAATAACGCGATAGAAATGGTAAGCCCGTGCTCGACTACAGAAAGTTGCCAATATTGCTGAATTGCTTTTTCGGCACCGGATATAACAGCGGTATCGAAACCGAACAGAAAGCCACCAAGGGCAACGACCATTGACCAGGCCAGTACGGAATGTTTCTTCATAAATAATAAAAATGGAGTTGGTTTACTGATCGCAAATTAGGCAGATGGGCTACCGTGCAACATTGAATCTATACCAAAAACCTTTAGATTTATGACAGTTTACAATTTCCTGATTATTAATACTATACAATTTAAATATTTCATACAGCAACGCAGATATTCGTTTCTGTTACATCATTTCTCTGTTTATGTTACATCAGCCAAGGGTGTGTATTTTACACTCTGTATTTATTGATTTGCCATTTTACCGCCCGTTTATGAGGGTATGTTACTACACAGGGGGATTTGTATTGACATTAAAAGGGAAGTGCTATTTTGTTTTTAGATGCTATGCAATAATCCAAGTCAGTCTGCCCCTGGGCGCAATGGCCTTGTTCTTTTTCTTCGACAAAAGGTATACGGTCGTGCTTCTTCGTCAGCAAACAGCTTCGGGCGAAAGCGGGTAGAACTGTGGTGGGGTGGTGCGCAAAGGCGGGCATAGGAACTTGTTGCATGTGGGTAAGGATTGCGCAGCGGGGCAAAAGTTCCAGCCCAAGTTCTGCCCGCTTTGCAGGGCATAGGCCTCGTGCGGCAAAGAAGCCTTTTGCTGGACTTGCGTTTTTGCTACTTTTGGGGCATAGCCAAAAGTAGTAGCCACTGCGGCAATGAGCAGACTAACGTTGATTACAGCACAAGCTTAGCCTACGTAGAGATTGCTTCGTGCCTCGCAATGACGCGATTTATATACGAAGCACAAAATGCGACAAGATTGCTTCGTTCGCAATGACAAAAGATTAAGAAACAGCCTTCCTTTTATACTCTGTAGGCGTACAATCATACTTAGCTTTAAACACCGTGGCGAAATAATTAGGGTTTGAAAAACCAACCATATAGGTAATTTCGGCGATGGTAAGGTTTTCGTTATTGAGCAGGTAGGTTGCCTTTTTCAGACGACGGTTAAGTATATAATCGGTAATGCTGCAACCCAGCAGGGCTTTTACCTTGCGATACAGCTGTATGCGCGATACACCTATCAGTTTACAAATATCATCAACGCTGAATTTATCGTTAGATAGGTTTTGCTCCACAATACCGGCAAAATCATTAATGAATTTCTTGTCGATACTTTTTGATACCGATACCTTTTCCAGCGGACTGATATCGCTTGTAAAGTGATCTTTCAGTATACGGCGGTTTTTTATGAGGTTGCGTACGTTGGCCAGCAAAAAATCGAAGTTGAAAGGCTTGGTGATATACAGATCGGCCATGGCATTAATACCCGAGATCTGCTGATCAACACTGCCCTGCGCGGTAAGCAAAATGATAGGAATATGCGAGGTACGGATATCTGACTTTAAACCTTTAGAAAGTTCCTTGCCCGATGCGCCGGGCAGTACCACGTCGGATATGATGAGATCGGGCACATGTTCGTAGGCTTGCGATATAGCATCGGCACCATTACCGGCACAATAAACCTCAAAATATTCACTAAATTTTTCTTCGAGGTAATGCAGCAGGTCGGTGTTATCTTCAATAATTAAAATGGAAAACTCCTTTGGGGCGCTTAAAGGATCTCTCTCCTTCAGCATCGGAATCTTTTTCAGGTCGGAATTAAACACTTTCGACCGCTCATCAAGATCGGCCCAATTACCCGACTGGCTGCTCTTTTCTTCGGGCAACAGGTGTGTTTCGCCCAGTGGTAAGGTTACAGTAAATCGGCTGCCTTTCCACTTTTCGCTTTCTACCTGTATGTTACCATGATGCAGGTTGACTATCTCGCGCGAAAGCGATAAACCAATGCCCGAACCATTTAAAGGCATGTGCGCCGCCTGGTAAAACTGGTCGAAAACCTGCCTAAGTTCTTCAGCATCCATACCCACGCCGGTATCCTGCACCTGTATAACTACGTTACTGTCTTCACGGGTAACGGTTACCTTGATTTTGCCGCGTTCGTTATTAAACTTTATGGCGTTGGCAATCAGGTTAAAAAACACCTTATCCAGCATATTAACATCAAACCAGCAGCGAATATCGTTCTCGGTGGTTGAAAAGCTAAGGTGGATATTCTGCTTTTGCGCATGCATCCTAAAATTTTCGACCACGTCGCGCACAAAGGCGACAATGTTATTTTCGGATGCCTTGATGATCTGTTTATCGTACTCAATTTTGCGGTAATCAATCAGTTGGTTCACCAGTCTTAACAGGCGGTAACTGTTCTGATGGATCATCCGGATGTTTTTGCCTGCCAGTGATACCAGTTTCTCATTGGCCATCATATCCTGCAATGGCGAAAGTATGAGCGTTAACGGCGTACGAAACTCGTGTGATACATTGGTAAAGAAGTTCAGCTTGGCTTCGGTAGCAGCCTCCGCCTTTACCGACATTTCTATCAGCTGGTTACGCTGCGACAAGATCTCGTCGTTTTTGGCGGCCAGGCTTTTGTTGATCTTGCGGTTTTCCATTAACGAAAAGAACGCCAGTCCGCCGAATATGATGGTAAGCACCAGTGTGATCACCGTAATGTTCAGTATCACCTGCTGGCTGTTGTAAATACCTTGCTGTTCCTCAATGAGTTCCTGCTGCCTTTCAATATCTTTTTGCTGACTGTTTACGCGCGCCCATTGCATTTTCATCAACTGCACATTGGCCGAATCAATAATTAACGATTGCAGAATATTCTCGCGCGAAAAAGGCTCCTTATTCAAGATGCGGAAAGCGGTAACAATGGCTTCCTTACCACCTGTAGGGTATAACACGCTGGCATCAATCACCTTATCGCTCACTTTTTGCAAACCGCCGCCGGGACCGGGCAGGGCGTCAACCCCAACAATTTTTAAACCGGGCGATAATTTAAGACTATTAAACACTTCGCGCACTCCTGATGCCATTACATCGTTATGCGCAAATACGGCGGTAATACCAGGCAGTTCGGTCTTTATTTTATGCAGCTGGCGTTGCGTATTGGGTTTAAGCCAGTCGCCATATACTTTTGCCGCTATGCGGATGTTGCTGAATTTCTTTATGCCATCGTAAAAGCCCCTGTCGCGCTCAATAGCCGGCGATGAACCGGGTAAGCCCATTACTTCCAGCACCGATGCATCGCCTTTTAAGGTACTTCCGAGATACTCCCCTGCCATTTTACCAAGTTGGTAATTATCGGCACCCACATAAGCGGTGTAAAGGGTTGAAGATGTTTTACGGTCGATTACGATTACGGGGATACCCTTATTATAGGCCTCCTCTACCACAGCGGTAAGCGGTTGCGCCTCGTTTGGCGAAATAACCAACAGATCTATCCCCTTCCGCAGCATTACCCGCACCTGCGATATTTGCCGGGCGCTGCTGTTTTGGGCATCGCTGTATAAGAACTTTACACCGGGGTGTAAAGAGAGCTCCATCTTCATCTCATCCAGCATGGTTTTGCGCCACAAATCGGTACCCACGCATTGCGAAAAACCAATGGTATAGGTCGATTTAACCTTTTCCCGGTGGCAGGCCGTAACAGTTACCGCTACCAGCAGCCAAAGCAATACTCTTTTTACAAAACCCATGTACGATGGATAGCTGAACATAATTGATACAAGTTAAAGCCGGACAGGTTTAATTAACGATACTATAATTGGTATGCCGCAAACTTAATCTCTAAAGTTATATAAAAGAAATTAGTATAGCCAATTAAGATGTGTTTATGCAGGGAAATCGCTTTTGAAACATTGCGCAACGGAATTGTGCGATTCCCCTCTTGAGAGGGGTGGAGGGGTGTGTCTTTTGAAGAGAAATGTTCAAATACACACCCCTGCCAACACTCAATCTCTCCCGCCCCCTCTCAAGAGGGGATAAAACTTTCAAAAGCGATTTCTCTGTGTGTTATGCAAAAACATACAGGTAAAATATCAAATCCCGTAAAAACACCCTTCGTTATAAATATTTGTATTAATTTAACTTATGCGTAACTTAAACACCTAAATTATAACCAATTACCTGCCGCATGATCAAAGCTCAACGATTAAAAAAAGTTTGGAAAAACTGCGTCGACCTTCAGGTAGGGCATCCTTTGGGCTACTTTCAGCCAAGTACGCCGCAGGAGGTGATCACCATTATTCGCGAAGCCGAAAGAAAGGGGTACAAGGTAAAGGCGGTAGGCTCGGGGCACTCATTTTCTGACATTGCGCTCACACGCGATTTTTTGATCAACACGCATAAATTAAACAAAATATTAAGTACCGATCTGCTTAGCCCATTGCCGGCTATGGATACCGCGCACCTATTTGTATGCGAATGCGGCGTATTGATAAAGCAGTTGAATGCCGCGCTTGATGCCCGCAAACTGGCGCTGCCCAACATGGGTGCCTACACCGGGCAAACCATTGCCGGGGCCATTTCAACGGCTACACATGGCTCGGGTATTACGCTGGGTTCGCTGGCGAGTTTGGTGGAGGCGGTGGTGATGATAGGCGAAAACGGTGAGGTTTTTCATATAGAACGCGGGCAGGGCATTTCGGCAGCGCCCATACAATTGGGGAATGTCCCCGTTACGCTTATTCAGGATGATGAGGCGTTCCTGTCGTCGGTAGTGAGTATGGGCTGTTTGGGGGTTACTTATGCTTTGGTGTTGAAAGTGACCGATGCTTATTTATTAAAGGAAGAGCGAACTTTTAGCAGTTGGGAAAAGGTAAAAAAACAGCTGCGTCGTGAAGGGTTATTGGGCGCTAACCGCCACCTCGAAGTTTTGCTGAATCCTTACCAAACCCATACCAAAGGCGACCATGATTGCCTCATCACGCAACGTAATATTTGCGAGCCCGAAACCTCCACCTCCTGGTTCAGGCTGCATAGGGCATGGTTTTATACGCTGGTAGGCTGGCTGATGCCCAATTTTTTGCTGAACGCCATATTGCGTTTTCTGTTCAATACCTTCCCAAAATCAACCCCTTACCTTATACAGGCTTCGCTGAAAACCCTGCGCGATGGTTGTTATATTGATAAAAGCTTTAAGGTGCTCGATCTGGGTAAGGCCAATAATATAGCTGCTTACTCGCTGGAGATCGCTTTTCCGTCGGCAAGCTACCAGCAGGCGGTTGAGGCGCTTTTTGTGATTTTTGGACAGATAGCTGCCGATGGTGAACAGTATATCACCTCGCCTTTTTCGCTCCGCTTTGTAAAAACAAGTGCGCATTACCTGGCCATGCAATACGGGGCTAAAGATGATTTTGTATGTATGATAGAGTTCCCGGTACTGAAAGGCACAGTTGGCGGCGAAGAAATATTATCGCGCATTGAGCACGATATGTACCGCTATGGCGGCATCCCCCATTGGGGCCAATATAACCATGTGGGCATTGGCGACCATACGCTGGACAAACTCTATCCGCAATTTTATAAATGGATGGCCAACTATCGCCGTTTTTGCAAAAAGGGCACTTTTGAAAACAACTTTACCGAACGTTGCCGCATTATCGCTTAACCTAAATACGTTCAATCAACACCTGCTCATCAATCCGCAGGGCATCATCATTCCAGCGAATGAGTTGCGAGCGGTTGAGGCTGCCTGTGGCATTGAGCGTGATATGCAGTAGGGTATACGTTTTATCGAGCCGTACACTGGCGGCGTTGTTTTCAAAAACGGGCATCCAGGTACCGGTGTTATAGTATTTTTGAGCAACGCCCGGCATTGATTTTTGCTGCGGATTATGCGTATGCCCAAACGTTACCAGTTTGAGGTGCTTATTACGTTCAAATAATTTCGCGGCAAATTCGCTCAATCCGCCCGATGAACTTAGCTGTAACATGGCGAACAACCGGCTCATAAAGTACGACAGTATCAATAACGACAAGCTCTTCACCACGTTAAAGATCATCTTACCGATTCCCGAAAACTCGGGTAGTTTTATAGATGAACCTATCGAACTCCACAACACCAAACCAGCCAGTACAATGGGCAAGGCGATGAACAGTAAAAACTGAAAAAGATATTTCAGCGCGTATTTATACTGCCGTTTGGGTATCACCATTAAAGTAAACGGCAAATAGTGAAACAGCATTTTTACCGCCAGCGGAAAGCGTTCCTGTATCAGCACCGGCAGTATATTTTCGCTCGGCCTTACATTATCAATGTAGGGGTACGATAGTTCGATGCGATTAATAAGGTAACGGTTAAAGAATGAGCCGAAGGGCAGGTTCAGTTCATCGCAGTTTTCCAGTTGGGCGGGGCCGTCAACACTGGTAAATTTTTCATACCGATGACCGTGTTCTACATAAATTTCGTTGTTGATGATAAAGCTGTCGTCAACATAACTTAGGTTAGGCCTCACGTATTTATCCATCGCTTCGGCGGCGCTGATGGTTGCCCGTGCCGCTATGTTTTGCGCCATTAAATGATCCATATAATTACGCACGGCAGGCCAGTACCATTCTAAATCGTGGTTGCCCTTTACAATCACCAGTTTGTTGCCTCCGGCCAGCCATTCGGCCAGGCTGGCAAACACTACAGCATGCCCCCCGGCGCATAGCAGCAGTTTCCATACCGATTTATAATCGTCTGTTTTAAGGCCGTACTTTCGTTCTTTATCATTTACGGCTTTAGTAAGTTCCGGCTTGGTTTTGCTGATACCGATAGCGGCAAGGGCTTGCTGCCACTGCGTAAAATCGGCATCGCTTACAGGTACCCGGCCAATCCGCAAATAATCTATCATGTCGCCGTTGATGATCAGCATGCCCGATCCCTCCTTTCGCTTCTGCATTAACCGGTGAATGAACCGCTGAAAAGAAGCATCGGCAAAAAAGTTTTCCGCGCCGTTATAGTTACCATCTTTATCCTTGCCCTCGGCCAAATGAAGGTCGCTGATCACAAAAATATCGTCGCCCGCGAAATGGTAATTTACCACAGGACGGCCATAACTAAGGGTATCTGTTTCGGGTTGATGGGTCATTGTAAAACGTTTAGGAATACGGTACGCTAATGCAGGCTTATTTACATAAACTTAAAATAAATTTGTGATTAGTCAAATAAATTTATAATTTAAGTGACTAATAAACAGATAATTGCCTCTTCCATCCGGCAAACATCTTCCATTAAACCTGAAACATTACGATTATGAGCTTTATCGACCTACTCCGTTTGGTGCCACGCACCCTTGGAAGCTATTTCAGGAATAACCACTTCGTCATCATGTTCTCGGCTTTTTTGCTGCTGATGATCTACGGTTATCATGGTAATTTTGATCTGCTGCGTTTTATTATTCCCAAGTGGACCATTCCCGGCGAAAATGTTTGCTGCCGCGCCCCTATCATCCCCGGCCTGGCCTGGGATCGCGAACTGATCTCTTTTATCGGCGGGGCCATATTGCTGGTGGTGGTGCCTATTGTGCTGATCCGTTTGCTGTTTAAAGAACCATTAAGTAAATACGGACTGGGCTTACCCGAAAAAGGTAAACGGTGGACGGGCGTATTCATCTTCCTGTTTTTGGTAGCGGTGCTCGGCCCCGGTTTTTACATGATCAGCGGCGATAGTTCTATGCAGGGTGTTTATCCTTTTTATAAGCCCTTTACCTCGGTTAGTGAATTTGTATGGTACGAGCTGGCCTACTTCCCCTTCTTTATCACTATCGAATTTATTTTCAGGGGATACATCCTTTTTGGCCTGGCCGATATGCACGATACCTATGTGCGCGAAAACCCGCAGCGCAACAATTATTTCATCGGCTTCGGCCTTATTATACAAATGCTGGCCTATACCATGTGGCACATGGGCAAGCCCCTGCCCGAACTTTGGGGCACACCCGTATGGGGACTCGTCACCGGAATTTTCACCTACCACCTGCGTTCGATATGGCCGGTTACGCTGGCACACTGGGGGCTCAATATATTTTTAGATGCCATGATACTGCACCGCTTACATATCCTTTTTTAAAGCCATTAAAAAATCAAGCTCATGAAAAAACTGATCTTCCTGAAAATAGTACTCGTACTTACAGGCATTTATATTGTTTTAAGCGGACTTAACATTGCAGCCGGTGGCATGCTCACGCTGGGCTGGGGTGGCTCAAAGGATTTTTTCACCGTGACCAATCAAAAGGCTTACCTGATTCAGGATAGCCATGTGCGTTTTGTGGGCGGGGTTTGGCTGGCGCTGGGGTTGTTCTTTATATGGTCGGTTACTAATGTGTATCGCTATTTGCCGCAGCTGCTTTTTGCCTGTATCCTTGTTTTTGTGGGCGGGCTATGCCGCCTTTTTCAGCCGGATGGCGCAACGTTCCACATGCCCGTGCTCGGCTCTTTCCTTGCTGAACTGGTAGGTATGCCGGTACTGTTTATATGGCTGCAAAAATCGGTACGCTGATCTATGCCTTATCGCCCTCTTTATCAAGCCGCATTTTGTAACTGGCACGCATTAAAAAGTTGAGCAATAGTATAAACACACCACCCGGCAAAGCTAAAACTACGGTACGTACCCAAACATTGGTAATACCCAGCGGCCAGCCGGGGGCAAAATCCCAGTGGTAATTGCCTAAAATGCCCAGCACGTTGATCAGTTCAATACTCCCTGCGCTTAAGGCGCCCACTACAAATTGCAGCCAGGCGCTTTGCTTACGCAGCGCCTTGGCCAAACTGGCGAAAAGCAGCCCGAATGCCCCTATAATAATTACAAAAATAAGCCAGCCGGGGGTAAAAGTGTAAAACTTGCCTATGTATGATATCAACTCAACAATACAACCCAAAGCGAACGCGGTAAGGAAATATTTTAACCACAGGATACCATTGTTTTCGAGCGCCATTTCGCGCAGTACCTTTTTTTCGGCAAAATAGGGTATCAAGGTTTTGCGCAGACCGCTTACCATATCGTGGCGTGCAACCCAGCCAAAATCGCGCTGTGCCTTTGACGGATCGGCGAGCCAGTATTTACGGGTTACTTCAAGGGCTTTATCTTTGGTCATCTTGGGCCTGTCGCGGTTAAAAAAGTAAACCAGTTCGCTTATGGGTGCCATTCCCCGTATTAAAAAGTCGGGCACGCCAATAGCCAGTCCTGCTTTTTTATCCATAGCCTCGCCTATTTTTTGCACTATACTTTTTGAGGTGAGCAATTCGGCATTGTTCAGGAAATAGGTTTCGCCGATACTTTTGTCGCTAAGCGCGGCGGCAACAATACCCTCCACCAAATCGCCAACATAAATACCGTTGGATAGCTTTTCGGTAAGGCCCAACTTGGGCTGCAAGCGATATTCTACCAGGGGGAAGATCTGGCTTAAGTCCTGCTCGCGCTCGCCGTATACAATAGCGGGGCGCACTATGGTTACCGGCAACCGGTTGTAATAACTATGCGCAACAGCCTCGCTCTGTTTTTTTGAGCGGCCATACATGGATATGGGGTTGAGCGTAGCTGTTTCAGTATAGGGTTCGGCAGATGGATTAGGCCCGGCAGATGCCAAACTGGATACGAATACCAGGCGAGCAAGGCTATCTTTGGCGTAACGTTCGGCGGCGTCAAATACATTGCGGGTACCTTCTATGTTGGTTTCGTTAAAATCTTTTTCGGTAGTAACCAGTAAGCGGGCAGCGAGGTGAAATATATATATAGCGCCTTCAATGGGTGCTTTTAGCGTAGTAATATCGCGAGTATCGCCAATGTGGAGCGTAACGTTTTGTCCGCGTAATGAAGATATATCGCTGGTATACCTCACCAGGCAATGCACATCAAAACCTTTTTCAATTAACAAAGGCACCAAATGCGAGCCCACGAAGCCGTTGGCCCCGGTAACAATTACTTTGTCCATAAAAATGAAGATTAGGTTAGGCAAACAAAATACACGGCGATGAATAGCTGCTATGCCGGATATTTAATTCGGGTTTATTTATTGTTACGCTAATATACATTTTTAATTAACAATAGGCTAATTTTCAGTTATTTATATAGATTGAAAAGTCTCGAATAGACAAAGTGTTTAATCTGCTCATGAGATGCTGAAATAAATTCAGCATGACCTTTGTGTTCTTTTAAACACAGTAACTCCGGCAAGTCCTATCCTTTTCTTAATTGGAATAACTTAATCCCCCCCAAATAACATCAATGTAAAATTCTCTTTACCTCTCTTACTCACAAACCCGCTTTCAGCCTAAATACCGCTTTTATTTATTTGTGCGCTTTTATTTTTTTAGGAATTGCTGAAAAAACATCTTATTATTGCTTCATATTGAAGCAATAATAATTTTTAACCAATTTTAACTGCAACATAAATGATGAAAGCATCCCGGTTCTTACCATTGGTAATATTTTTACCATTGCTGTCGTGCTCCGACAAAAACCAAGCACCTCAATTAGGCGAAGCCCCCGTTAAGGAAGTGGTTGCCGCCATGACACCCGAAGAAAAAGTTAAACTGATTATAGGCATGGGCATGAATTACGACGGTATCCCCGACGGTATTCTGCCTCCGGCCGATCCTGAAGATGCCAAAGTACCCGAAAAAGTACCCGGCGCGGCAGGGCGTACGCATGCTATTCCGCGTTTAGGTATCCCGTCCATTGTATTATCCGATGGACCTGCCGGTGTACGCATCAGCCCTAAACGCAAAGGAAACGACAGTACTTTTTACGCCACGGCATTCCCTACGGCTACCTTGCTGGCATCAAGCTGGGATACCACCCTGGTACGTAAAGTGGGCGAAGCATTCGGCAGCGAGGTACGCGATTATGGTATCGATATCCTGCTGGCTCCGGGCATGAACATTCACCGCAACCCGCTGGGTGGCCGTAACTTTGAGTATTACTCCGAAGATCCGGTGATAGCCGGTAACATGGCGGCTTACTTTGTAAACGGCATACAGTCAAACAACGTAGGTACATCCATTAAACACTTCGCGGCCAATAACCAGGAGTTTAACCGGATGCAGCTGAACACCCATGTAAGTGAGCGTGCCCTCCGCGAAATTTATTTGAAGGGTTTTGAAATAGCGGTAACCAAATCGCACCCATGGACGGTGATGTCGTCATACAACCTGATCAACGGCACTTATGCCTCCGAAAGCCGCGACCTGCTGACCACTGTTTTACGTGATGAGTGGGGCTTTAAAGGCTTTGTAATGACCGATTGGTTTGGTGGCAAAAACGTAGTAGCGCAAATAAATGCCGGTAACGACATGATTATGCCCGGCACTACCGCGCAAACCGAAGACCTGATGGCAGCTGTTAAAAACGGCAAAGTTAGCCCTGCGCAACTGGATGAAAACGTGGAGCGCATTTTGAACATCATTTTAAAATCGCCATCGTTTAATAAATACGCTTACTCTGATAAACCCGACCTGAAAAAAGACGCGGGCGTTAGCCGCATGGCTGCCGCCGAAGGTATGGTATTGCTAAAAAACAATGCCGATGCCTTACCGCTTACAACAGGTAAAAAAGTGGCCCTGTTTGGTAACACCTCATACAACCTGATAGCGGGTGGTACCGGCAGCGGCGATGTAAACAAACAATACGTAATATCATTACACCAGGGCCTGGCCAATGCAGGTTACGCGCCCGAAGCAAGTTTACAGGCAGCTTATCAAAAATATATTGCCGATGAAAAAGCGAAACAGCCTAAAGCGGCTATCGCTTTCTTCGCGCCTAAGCCTATTGCCGAAATGCCGGTAACTGGTGCACTATTGCAAAACGAAGCAGCCAATACCGATATAGCCATCGTAACCATTGGCCGTAACGCAGGCGAGGGCGGCGACAGGCAGGAAGCCGATGATTTTGATTTAACCTTTGCTGAAAGGCAAAACCTTAAACAAATTGCCGCGGCCTACCATGCCAAAAGTAAAAAAGTGGTTGTGGTGCTTAACATAGGCGGCGTAACCGAAATTGCCAGCTGGCGCGATAATGCTGATGCCATACTTTTGGCATGGCAGCCAGGCCTTGAAGGCGGCAACGCTATTGCCGATATCCTAAGCGGCAAGGTGAACCCATCGGGCAAACTGGCTACTACCTTCCCGGTTAAATACAGTGATGTGCCTTCGGCCAAGACATTCCCGGGTAAGCTGTTAAACCCTGATGATAAAACACCGGCCAACCCGCTGATGGGTAAACCTGCCGAGGTTACTTATGATGAAGGCATTTATGTAGGTTACCGTTACTACAATACCTTTAATATTAAACCGGCTTATGAGTTTGGTTACGGCTTATCATACACCACCTTCGCGTACAGCAATTTGGTTTTGAGCGACAGCAAATTCAACGGAAAATCGTTGGAAGCAAAAGTAACCGTTACCAACAGCGGTAAGGTAGCCGGTAAAGAGGTAGCGCAGTTATATATCAGCGCGCCAGTCAAAGACTTAAACAAACCGGCTATCGAGCTGAAAGGTTTCGCCAAAACTATCCTGTTAAGACCGGGCGAATCGGCTACGCTTACATTTACCATTAACGCTGCTGATCTGGCTTCGTATGACCCGAATCAGGCTGCCTGGGTGGCCGACGCGGGCGCTTATACGGTAAAGATAGGCGCGTCGTCGCTTAATATAAAACAAACAGCAGGCTTTGAATTGGCACAGGCTATTAAGGCCGCTAAACTGAAACATGTGTTGACTCCCTTAACCCTAATTAAGGAACTTAAAAAGTAAAACTATTGTAATTTAAAGCCGCAAAGCAGCCCGAAAGGGTTGCTTTGTTTGTTTTAATGCAGATTTTGCACACTTCTATATTTTTTGAATAACATGGCTAAAAATCAACCGGCATCTACTAACTATACCCTTCCGTTAGTAACGCTTACTTCGCTTTTTTTTATGTGGGGTTTTATCACCTGCATGAATGATGTTTTGATACCGCACCTGAAAGAGCTGTTCAAACTATCCTACACTCAATCAATGCTGATACAGTTTTGCTTTTTTGGCGCTTACTTTATCGGCTCGCTCATCTATTTCTTTATCTCCTATTACAAAGGCGACCCTATTAACCGCATAGGTTATAAGAACGGCATTTTACTGGGCCTGCTGGTATCGGCTATAGGCTGCGCCTTGTTTTACCCCGCGGCTACGGCAGGGGTTTACGGCTTATTTTTGGCCGCGCTGTTTGTATTGGGCTTAGGTTTTACGCTGCTGCAAATAGCGGCCAATGCCTATGTATCCTTACTGGGTTCGCCCGAAAGCGCTTCGAGCAGGCTGAACTTGACGCAGGCCTTTAATGCTTTGGGTACAACCATTGCCCCGGTATTGGGCGGCTTTTTGATATTGCAATTCTTTTCAGATAATGGGGTGATCACCGCGGCATCAACCCGTATGCCTTACCTTACTTTCGCGGGGATCTTCCTGTTACTGATGTTGCTGATCTACCGGGTTAAGTTGCCGCAGTTCGCATCCGAAGAAATGGAAACCCAGGGCCTTGGCGCTTTAAAGTTCATGAACCTTAAACTGGGTGTGGTAGCCATATTTTGCTATGTGGGTGCCGAAGTTGCCATTGGCAGTTTCATCATCAGCCTGCTTAAACACGGGGATATTGCCGGGCTGGACGAAACCGTAAGCAAAAACTACCTGGCCTTATACTGGGGCGGAGCCATGCTGGGCAGGTTTTTGGGTGCTATATCGCTCAATCAATCATTAAGCGCGGTAAAAAAGATACTGTATATGGTGGTAACGGCGGTGTTGGTTTTCGGGGTGATATTTTCTATTGTTGATCTTAGTTTCGCGCAAATCCAACCCTTTTTGATATTTATCGTTATCAACCTGCTGGCATTCCTGCTGGGCAAGTCATCGCCGGGCCGCACATTGCTGCTATTTGCATCGGTTAACGTGGTATTGTTGCTTATTACCGTTTTTACGGGCGGGCATACGGCTATGTGGTCGGTTATAGCGATAGGTTTGTTTAACTCCATTATGTACTCCAATATTTACACGCTGGCCATTGCCGATCTGGGTAAATATACCAGCCAGGGTTCGTCGCTGTTAGTAATGGCTATACTTGGCGGGGCGGTGTTCCCGCTGGCGCAGGGTGCCCTTACCGATGTGGTGGGAATACAAACAGCCTTGCTGCTGCCTGTATTAAATTACCTGTACCTGATATTCTTTGGTTATTACTGCTGGCGCAAGTTTAGCCATGTAACCATGGGCGCTGCAAAAGGCGGGCATTAAGTATAACATCAATCCCCGCCCATAGAACTAACTATAAGGCGGGGGTATTGATAAATTAGTTCTTCAACAGGGCAAGCTTCGCGAAAAAATCGTTGAACATGAGGTTGATATCCAAATGGGTGTACACCCTTATATTACGGCCTTTGGCATTATATTCGTAAGCGCCCGCGTTGTTAATCAGCGGGGCGTTTTTTAATACATAAGTGCTTGATGATGGGTCGGCCTCAAAAGAGGATTGCAAAGCGGTAAGCAACACCAGCGGACTATCGCCCATGATATAGGTTTCGCCAATATTGAGCTGGTATTTTTTCAGCATCACCATCAGGTTACCAATCACTCCGCTTAAATAGCTACCCAAAACACCCTTTGGTTTTATTTGGGTTTGCAGCTGCGAGTAAGGCAACAAAGCCTGACGGTAAGCATTACGCGGCACCTGCCACATTGATACATTACTACGATTGAACAAGGCTTTAGCAGCGGCTATATCAATATTTAAATTATACTCGGGGTTAGAATAATTAGGCGGTGGCAAAGCCAGATCGGTATATTCCGGGCCGCCTATCCATATCAGGGTAAGCTTACCCGCAATTTGCGGATCTGTTAACGCGGCCGAAGCTATTTCGGTTAAGCCCGCGCCACAAAGTATGTATAGCGGCTGTTGGGTATCGGTACGCAGGGCTTCTTTAATAATGGCATTTACCGCCGCGCTTTTCACAGGCGTACTATCATTCGCCATAGCCGTGTTTGAACCCGCGATAACCGGGATACGGCCATCCAGCTTCATTACCTTAAGCAATTCGGTAGCTTTTTTGGCGGCGTTATCGGCCTGGGTAGTGGAGTTATCAAAGCCGTCGCCCACTTTAAGGTGTGAGCCAATGATAGCCCTTACCTCTACCGATGGCGACAGCAGCAAGTGCGCAAGCTGGAAAAGCCCGTCGGGGTCGCCGCTGAAATCGTTATCCACAATAACCCGCATACGCGGCGTTATAGCACTTTCGGGTTTCGTTTGTTTCTGACTAAAGGCAATAGTAGTATCGGCCAGCAACAGCAGCGATACCATTACGATAAATTTTTGCATGGTTTATTATTGCTTTATAAAGAAGCAATAATAAAGAATATTTCATTAAATCAAGCTATTATCGCAATAATAATAGCGATACTTCCGTCCACAGGTATTCGGAAGATTCTAAATGTCATGCTGAACTTGTTTCAGCATCCCACGGGCAAGGTAAACACTTTGCTTATCTGATACTTTTCTAATGATATGCCGAAATAAATTCGGCATGACTGATTATGAAATTGATCTTCCGAACACTTGAGCACTTCCCTCTAACTAATAACTTACCAGTTAAAGTTCTTTAAAGATTCGCCGTACTTAGCCGGATCAAACTTATACAGGTCGGGTGCTTTGTGGGCTCCGCCTTTACGGGTTTTTGGCAGTTTAATTAAAATATCGTACTTCATTATACGCCTGTAAAAATTACCGCGGTTCAGCGTGGTGCCTAATATGGCCTCGTATAAGTTTTGCAGTTCGGTAAGAGTAAACTCATCGGGCAATAAATTATAACCGATGGGTTTATAGGTAAGCTGTTCGCGCAGTACCTCCAGGCCTTTATCCAGTATGCGGCGGTGGTCCATCACCATTTCGGGGATCTGATCTACCGGGCACCACTCACAGGCATCCGAAAATTCATCGGTTACGGGCACTACCTTGGTATGGTCAACCAGGGCATAATAACTGGTTGAAATAAAACGCTGCTTATGCCAAAGGTCATCCGGGTAATCTTTAAAATAAGCTTCGGAACGGTTTGCTTCGCCAAAGGTGGCAAACTGGTGCAAAAATATATGATCAACCCCGGTACGTTCTTTTAAAACACGCTCAACGGCCGCGTCAATATTCTCCTGCTTTTGTACATAACCGCCGGGCAGTATCCATTTCTGATCGCCGCCTATACGCAGTAATAAAACATTTAACTGGCTGTCATGAAAACCAAAAACCACGCTATCAACAGATAAGTGGGGAATGCAAGTTTCCCACAGCGTTTTACTATTAGCTAAAATCCTTTCGTTAATGCTCATTACCACAAATGTAATATTCGTAGCATAAAAATTTGGAAGTTTCATAAAAACACTTTACTATTGATTCATATTGAAGCAATAAAATTTATCATTGCCCCAATTATTACCAACCTATAAAATTTTTTATTCCCCATTATGATAAGGAAACATAAGTTGTTACTGTGCATAGCCGTTCATAGCATGCCATTTTTTGCCGTAGCCCAGCAAACAGAGAAACCGGTACCGGCAGATACTTCCCGCGTTAAAAAAACGAAAGCGCCTGCCAAAGAAGAAGAAAACCGTAACGTAATGCTAAACGCGGCCAGCAATACCGGCCCGCGCGAGGTGAACATCGGTTTACCATCAAACGTTGGCGGTATCACTATTTTAGAGAATGATATGCCCGTTGTGCACTTCTTTTGGCCTGAATTGCCTACCACCTCATGGCGCCAAAGCAACAGCCTGGGTAAAGTAGGTTTGCTTAAACTGGGCGAAGTTGCCATTACCCAGGGCGATTTAGGTTATGCCGTAAACTCTTATGCCCGCAAAGGAACCGCTAAAACCGAATTGCTGGGGAGCTTATCAACCAATCAGTTCGGATGGTTAAAAGGTGACATAACGCTATCGGGGCCGTTGAAAAACAACTGGTTTTATACCGCCGGCGTATACGAAAATTTCGACCCATCAACTTACGACATGAAATTTGCCCGTTATGTTGATAAAACGCAGATCTATCGCGCCGGTTTAACCAAGCTATTCAACAACAATAAAGGCGAGGTGAGTTTATTTTATAAATACTCCAGTTCGGCATCGCTTACCAATTACAGCGTATTCAGGTACCAAGAGGGCGGTGTGGCGCAAGAGCTATCAAACTTCCGTATCGGCCGCGATTCGTACTTCTTAAACAGTGGCACCATTCGCTTTAAGGATATTTTAACCGGCGAATACATGGATAAAAACCTGGGCAGCGATGCTACCTCATCAACCCATACTATTGACCTGGTAGGTAACTACGCCCTCAACGACTCATGGAAACTAAACTTCAACGCCCGTTATCATGCCACCAAGGCTACCTTGTTTTACGCCATTCCGTTAGGTACGGTATCGCAATCATCGGCAGATAATTTTACTTATTCTGATGGATCAAGGTATACCGGCGATGTACAATCTGTAATGGGTATGTACAGTCCTAATGTGCCTACGCATACGCTGATGTCGCGCGTGGAAATTGTAAAGAAAACCGATAAACATAATTGGCGCATAGGCCTTACCGAATCATATTATAATGTAAACAAATTTACATCGAACCGTAGTTTTTATTACCAGGAAGTAGCCGCCAACCCGGCACAGCTGTACAGAAGCGGCGCTACCGATGGCTCTAATACTGACGACGCGGGCTTTTACAATTACAACATAGCCGGTGAATATCACAATGGTTATGAGAACAAGGTAGCCGCCTTTTTCTCCGACGACTGGACAGTATCTGACAAGCTTACCGTTACCTACGGTTTAAACTTAAAGTATAACAAAGTAAAAGGCGATTATTACGAGCAACAACGCAGTCCGGGTATTGTACTGGGCGATTTGCAGACCACCAATTTTGATAAGAACTACTTTAACAAGGCGTTTGATATAAACGCGGTATATAAAATAACACCTAAGTTTGGTTTACTGGCAGAGGCCATGTACACCGAGCAAAGCGGCAGGCTCGAAAATTACTCGGGCGCGCTTGACCCGATGGTGCGTGTAAGCAAAAGCCCTTACGGCAGCTTCGGTATTTATCTTAACAGCGATAAATTCAGCCTGGTATCGGCAGTGAATTACTTAACGAGGGATAACGTGCAAACCCGCCTTAACCTGGTTAACCCTACCAACAGCAGTCAGGCACAGGCCGCAACGGTTTACTACGGCATCAGAACCATCGGCTGGACTACCGACATCGTTACTTCGCCGTTCAAAAACTTCGACCTGCACTATTTAATTACCCTGCAAGATCCGGTTTACCGCAACTATACTTTTAGCGCGTTTGGTAATGATTATAACTATAATGGCAAAAGCGTACTGGAAATATCAAAAGTACTGATGGAAATTGACCCAAGCTATACCATGAACAAATGGCGTTTTTGGGCAAGTTTACGCTCGTACAGCCAGCAGTTTGCCAACCTTACCAACGTACTGTACTTTAAAAGCCGCTGGGAAACTTTTGCAGGCGCTGCCTTTGCCCTTAACAAACATTACGATTTTGGGTTAACGGTAGTGAATCCGCTTAATCAGCGCGGCGCTAAGGGCACTATCTCAGGCGCGGAGCTGATTACCGATCCGTCGCCGTATTACAACAGTATTTTAACCGGCTCATACATCAGGCCATTTACTATAGAAGCAACTGTTAACTTTAAATTTTAACTATGAGCAATCGATTGAAATTTTTAGCGCGCGCACTGGCAACCGTTGGCATTGCGCAATTACTCACTGCCAATGCAGGCGCGCAAACCATGGAATGGGTTACCTCAAGCGCTACCGAAAACTGGAAGGTGCAGCATAAAATCCCGACAGGTAAGGCAGGTAAAACGGCTGATGCCACTATTACTAACCAAAAGTTACAGGTAATTGACGGCTGGGGCGGATGCTTTAACGAACTCGGCTGGACATCATTAAACGTACTGCCGGCAGCAGATCAGCAGGCTATTTTTAAGGAACTGTTTTCGCCGGGCGCGGGTGCCAACTTTAATATTTGCCGCATGCCTATAGGCGCTAACGATTTTGCACGCAAGTGGTACTCTTACGATGAAACCGACGGCGATTTCGGGCTGACCAATTTTAGTATTGCCAACGATGAAGAAACACTCATCCCGTTCATTAAAAGCGCGCTTAAACAAAACCCGAAGCTGAAATTGTGGGCTTCGCCGTGGTCGCCGCCGGTGTGGATGAAGGTAAATAAGCAATACGCGGGCGCACCTTTCCCTAAAACGGGTGTTAAGGCATGGCAGGATCTGCGTTTTGATTTTGACAGTTTGGATAATGGCGTAAAACCGGGACAAGAAGGAAAAGAAGGCACCAACATGTTTATACAGGATGAGCAGCATTTTAAAAGCTATGCCAATTATTTTGCCGAGTTTATTAAAGCTTACCGCAAGCAAAACATCAACATTGGTATGGTAATGCCGCAAAACGAGTTTAACTCGCCGCAAACGTTCCCAAGCTGCACTTGGACGGCCGATGGTCTATCGAAATTTGTGAGCTATTTAGGCCCCGAAATGAACAAGCTGGGCGTGAATATTTTTATGGGCACGGTAGAGCGCGGCAACCCTAAACTGGCCGATACGGTGATCAGCAGCGCGGCAAGCGGCAAATACATTAAGGGTGCGGGCTTTCAATGGGCGGGTAAGGATGCGATAGCTACCATACATCAAAAGTACCCGGCATTGAAACTCTATCAATCTGAACAGGAATGCGGTAACGGCCTTAACGACTGGAAGTATTGCACCTATACATGGAGCCTGATGAAACACTATTTAAGCAACGGTGCCAATGCCTACATGTACTGGAACATCTCCTTGCAAAACGGCGGCAAAAGTACCTGGGGTTGGTTCCAAAATTCGTTAATAACGGTTGATACCACCGCCAAAACCTATAAATACAATTACGAGTATTACTTAATGAAACACTTTAGCCATTACATACAACCGGGCGCTTACCGCCTGCAAACCGATGGCAGCTTTGGTAACTTACTGGCCTTTCAAAACCCGGATAAGAGCATGGTTATCGTAGCTTATAACGAGGGCACAGCTGCCAAAAAGATCAGCATTAACGCGGGCGGCAAAACCTGGGAGCCTGAATTAGCACCCGATTCGTTCCATACCTTTTACATTAAAAACTAAATAGCGGTATTATGCAAAGTATATTCCATTTAAAACAGCTGAAGCTATGGGGCATGCTGGCATTGCTTTTTGCTGTAGTAACGCAGGTCAGCGCGCAGTACAAACCCGATAAGCTATTATTTGGTGTAGCCTATTACGATGAGTATATGCCTTATGAACGGCTGAACAAGGATATAAAAATGATGCAAGCCGCGGGCATCAATGTGGTGCGCATTGCCGAATCAACCTGGGGAACAGTTGAGCCGCAGGAAGATGTGTATGATTTTACGCATATCGACAGGGTGTTAAGCGCCATGCATAAAGCAGGCATCAGGGTAATTGTGGGTACGCCTACCTACGCCGTACCTACCTGGCTGGCAAAAAAATATCCGGATGTGCTGGCTATTACCGCCAAGGGGCAAAACCAGTATGGCGCAAGGCAAAACATGGATATCACCAATATCCATTTCAGGGAGCATGCCGAAAAAGTGATCCGCAAAATAATGGAGCACGTGAAGGATAACCCGGCCATTATTGGTTACCAGGTAGATAATGAAACCAAAGCTTACGGTACCAGCGGCCCCAATGTACAAAAGCAGTTTGTTGAGTACATGAAAGCAAAATATCCAAGTTTGGATAGCCTGAACAAAGCATTTGGCCTCAATTACTGGAGTAATCGCATCAATAGTTGGGACGATTTTCCGTCGGTTAACGGCAGCATCAATGCCAGCCTAACCTCGGAGTTCGCCAAATTTCAACGCAAACTGGTTACCGATTACCTGGCATGGCAGGCAGGCATTGTTCGCGAATACAAACGACCGGGGCAATTCATCACCCAAAACTTTGATTTTGAATGGCGTAATTATTCGTACGGCATTCAGCCTGATGTTGACCACTTCGCGGCAGCAAAAGCCATGGATATTGCCGGGGTAGATATCTATCACCCATCGCAGGATCAACTTACCGGTACCGAAATTTCTTTCGGCGGTGATGTGACCCGCTCCATGAAGAACGGCCAAAACTATATGGTGATCGAAACCGAGGCACAGGGCTTTCCGCAATGGCTGCCGTATCCGGGGCAATTACGTTTACAGGCGTTCAGCCATCTGGCTTCGGGTGCAAGCATGCTGTCGTACTGGCACTGGCACTCCATCCATAATTCGGCAGAAACTTATTGGAAAGGTTTGCTGAGCCAGGATTTTGAACCAAACCCAACCTACGACGAAGCCAAAACCATTGGTGCCGATTTTAAAAAGCTAAGCGATAAACTGGTCAACCTGAAAAAGACCAATAAGGTTGCCGTACTGTTCAGCAATGAAGCATTAACGGCTTTCAACGCGTTCTCATTTGGCTGGGGCCGTACCGAAAATTACAACGATATACTACGCCCTTTGTACGACGCGCTTTACCGCCTCAATGTTGGTGTTGATTTTGTTGACCCAAGCAGCAAGCTCGAAAACTATAAGTTGCTGGTTGTACCCGCGCTATATGCCGCGCCCGACAGCCTGTTGCAAAGGCTTAACCTGTTTGTAAAGAACGGCGGCCATATTGTGTATACCTTTAAAAGCGGCTACTCAAACGAGAATGTAAAGGTGCGTTCGGTTAAGCAACCGGGTATTATCAGCGAAGCCTGTGGTATCAGCTACAGCCAGTTTACCTTCCCCGAAAATGTATCGTTAAAAGGCGATCCGTTTAATGTGGGTAAGCAAAACAACACCATACAAAAATGGATGGAGCTGATTACCCCTACTACCGCCAAAGTGCTGGCCACTTATGATCACCCGGTTTGGGGCAAGTACGCGGCCATTACCCAAAACAATTACGGCAAGGGCGTGGCTACCTACATAGGCTGCATGACCGGTGATCTACTTACCGAAAAAATAATGGAGAACGCCGTAAAAACTGCCGGACTTTGGGGTGCCGATCAACAGCTGCACTTCCCGCTCATTGTAAAATCGGGTGTAAACCAGCAGGGCAAAACCATCCATTATTACTTTAATTATTCGGCGCAGGCGCAAACATTTACTTACCCGCACAAAGCAGGTAAGGAGTTATTGACAGATACCGAAACCGCTTCGGGCACACAGTTATCCATACCCGCATGGGGTATAAAAATACTGGAGGAACGTTAGCTCCGGTCAATGTTTGTTTTATTAGGAAAGCTCGGGTCGGTTGACCCGGGCTTTCCTTGTTTTATGGGGGTGCTTACACCGTCAAACTTCGTTAGTGATGGTATTTAAGCGCTTTAACAATTCCTCCCGTGCGGTTCGCGATAGCGGGATCCTTTCCGTGTTAATTACTATTTGATAGTTCTCTACCTTTTCTATTTTCGGCAATGCCGCCCACTATATATGATTTATGAACAATGTGGATGCCGGAGAAAACAGGCACATTCTAATTTTTATTGAGTCTGATTAAATACGTATTTTTGTACAAGCAAACCGGCAAAACATAGTATTGAATTATTTTTTGCAGGCAACCATTGGTTATAAACCGGCGTAATCCTATTGAAAAATTATGTCCGTACGTTAAAGATGAAAGTATTACTTGTAGAAGATGAGCCTGTACTGGCAGACGAAATAGTGGGATATTTTTCGTCGCAGGGATTTTTGGTAGAGCATGCCGATACTTACGCAACCGCGGCCGAAAAAATAGATAATTATACCTATGATGTTGTAATACTTGATATTACCCTGCCCGGCGGTTCGGGTATTGAGTTGATACCGGGTATACTTAAGCAAAATGTAGAAACCGGTATCATTGTATTATCAGCCAAAAACTCGTTACATGATAAACTGCAGGGTTTAAACCGGGGTGCCGACGATTACCTCACCAAACCTTTCTATCTTGAAGAACTTAGCGCACGCTTATACGCGCTTTTTCGTCGTAAAATGCTGAAGGGAACAGGAAATATCAGGTTTGATAATTTCACTATAGACCCGCAATCGAAAGTACTGCTGTTTAATGATGAAGAGATCATGCTTACAAAAAAAGAATATCAGCTACTGCTCTATTTTATTGTGAACCGCAACCGCGTGGTAAGTAAACCGGCCATTGCCGAACATATTTGGGGCGACCATGTAGATCAATCAAATAATTTCGACGCGGTGTATGTACACCTTACCAATCTGCGTAAAAAACTAAATAATGCGGCCAATAAAGATTACATTAAAACTTTATACGGCATGGGCTATAAATTTACTGCATGAAGCTGCTTACCAAAACCAGTTTACATTATTTATGGGTAAGCATGTCGCTTTTGAGCATCACCTGTGTGCTGCTTTTTTCATTATTAAAGCGTGATGTATCTGCCGAGATAGAAGAACAGCTGGAATTGCAGCACGATATGGTTACTGCCGAAATACAAAAAGGCAACCCTGTAAATTTTCCGCTGGTGATGGTAAAGCCCGAAAAAAGCAAAAGCACCGATGCCGTATTTAGCGATACCGTAATGCACGATGCCCGGCAAAACGTGAGCGAAGATTATTACATGCTCACACAATCTAAACTGATCAACGGCAAATATTACCGCATAACGGTAATGACTACTTACATAGGCTGGAATGAATATTTAAAGGCCATTACTACCATTTTTATTGTGCTCGCTGTACTGCTCATAGTAGCCGGAACAGTGGTCAATTACCTGATAAGCCGCAAAGTATGGAAGCCCTTCTTCACCAACATGCAGTTGTTAAAAAACTTTTCGGTAGCTAAAAACGAAGAGCTGGTGTTAACCAAATCAAACATCAACGAGTTTGAGGAGCTTAACGCCGTGATGCTCAGCTTTGCCGATCATGCACGTAAGGAATACAAAGGCTTGCAGGAGTTCTCCGAAAACGCGTCGCACGAGTTGCAAACGCCTATCAGCATTATCAGAACCCGGCTCGATAGTATCAGTCAGCTGCCTTTACCCAACGAAGCGGTCGGTTATCTTGGCGACGCGAAAAGATCGCTCACCCGCTTGAGCAAGGTAAACAAGGGTTTATTATTGCTGGCCAAGCTCACTCATGACAGCTTTCCCGATCAGCAGGAAATGTCGCTATCTGCTGCGCTTAATGATGTTATCAGTCAGCTGGAAGAATTGTTTTTGAGCCGCGGACTCCAATTGCAGCAGCACGTAGCCGAGGTGAGCGCAAAGGCAAGTCCGCATTTGGTGAATATTATGCTATCGAACCTGTTATCGAACATGCTGAAGAATACCCGTCCGGACGCGGCTTTATCGGTAAGCCTTAATGCAGATAAACTGATCTTTAAAAACGAGGGCGAACCGCTGCCGTTCGCGGAGGAGGTGCTGTTTACCCGTTTTAAAAAGAACAAGAAAGCCCAAAGCGGTATAGGCCTCGGGCTTTCTATAGTAAGGCAAATTTGCCAGGTACATCAGTGGGATATTCAATACAGTTATACCAATCAAACTCACATTTTCACTGTATATCTTAAAGCTGATCAATACCCGGCATTCGCCTAAATTATTTTATACTGATAGCCAAACCACCACCCGGTGCTATAGCCTGTTTCAGTACCGTTTTTGAGGTAACCTTCATTTTACGAATGGTGTAGCTTTGCGGATTTTTATCATAATCAGCATCCTTGCCATCGGCGTAAATGGTAGCTTCATAAGTTTTACCTTTGGGTAGGTAATCAAATTTAACTACCGCTGTGCGGGCATTTTCGTCGGTCACGCTGCCTACATACCACTCGTCTTTACCTTTGGCTTTACGGGCAATGGTAATGTAATCACCGGGTTCGGCTTCCAGTATATAGGTATCATCCCAATCAACGGCTACGTCTTTAATAAACTGAAACGCGTCCGAAAACTTGTTGTAGGTTTCGGGCAGGTCGGCAGCCATTTGCAGCGGACTGTACATGGTTACATACAGCGCCAGTTGCTTAACCAGCGTAGTGTGCACAAACGAATTATTATCCGGATTGTACGCGTTTATTTTTGTCTGGAAGATACCGGGAGTATAATCCATCGGCCCGCCAACTAACCTGGTAAAAGGCAAAATAGTAGTATGATCGGGGTTGTTACCGCCAAATGATTCGTACTCGGTACCACGTGCCGCTTCGTTACCAATCAGGTTAGGATAAGTACGTGCCAAACCTGTTGGCCTGATGGCTTCGTGGGCGTTCACCATAATTTTATAATCGGCAGCCTTGGTAATGGCATACAGGTAATGGTTAACCAGCCATTGGCCATAATGGTGCTCGCCACGCGGAATGATCTGCCCTACATAGCCGCTTTTTACAGCGTTGTAACCATTCTCCACCATAAATTTATAAGCGGTATCTAAATGGCGCTCATAGTTACGTACCGAACCTGAAGTTTCGTGGTGCATAATAATTTTAACACCTTTTGAGGCCGCGTAGCGGTGCAGTTCCTTCACATCAAAATCGGGATACGGGGTTACAAAATCAAAAACATAGTCTTTGGTTTTGCCAAACCAGTCTTCCCAACCTTCGTTCCAGCCTTCAACCAGTACGGCATCAAAACCGTTTTTGGCCGCGAAATCAATATATTCTTTTACATGCGCTGTATTGGCGCCATGTTTACCGTTAGGTTTGGTTTTGCTGTAATCGGTAATGCCCAGCTGCACATTCTCCAGGTCGGTATAGGCCCAAGTGCTTTTACCGGTGATCATTTCCCACCATACGCCAATGTATTTTACGGGTTTTATCCACGATACATCTTTAAACTTAGTAGGCTCGTTCAGGTTATATACCAATTTTGATAACAGGATGTCGCCCGCTTTATCGCTCACAATAACGGTACGCCAAGGTGATTGGGTAGGCGCTTGCATGTAGCCTTTATCACCTATTGCATCGGGGGTTAAAAATGATTCGAGCACGAAGTTCTTGTCATCCAGGTTTAACGACATGCACGAGTAATCAACCAGCGCGGCTTCGTGTATATTGATGTACAAACCATCCTTGCTTTTCATCATCAGCGGGGTTTGCAGCCCGGTTGGCGAAAAGGTGGTTTGCGATACATTGGGTGTTACAGCGGCTTTCATTTTACCGCGAACTTCAGATAGGTTTGACGTTACCGTGCTGTACTCCTGCGTATCAAAATCGCCGGGCAGCCAAAACGCTTTATGGTCGCCTGCTAAGGCAAACTGCGTATGCTCTTCCTTAATAATAAAGTAATTGAGGTTAGGCTGCGACGGAAATTCGTACCTAAAACCCAAACCATCGTTAAACAAACGGAAACGGATGCGGATAAACCTGTCTTTAACGGCCTTTTGGCTTAAGGTTACCAGCAACTCGTTATAATGGTTACGGATAGTTTTTTGCTCGCCCCAAACTGGGTTCCAGCTTTCGTCAAAGGTGCTTTGCTCGGTTTTGGTGATGGTAAAACCATCTAAAAACGAGGGAACATCTTTAGTTTCTAAACCCAGCTTACTGGTTTTAATAACGTCCTTCTTTTTATAGGTTAACTGATACGTGGGTACGCCACCGGTTTGCAACCCGAAAGTAAGTGTAAGATTTTTGTCGGGCGATGTAATAACCTGGGCTTTTAACATAAAAGTACTACCTAAAATTACCAGGATAACAAGTAAAGATCTACGCATTGTTTTAAACAGATTTTGCATTAAGAATATTAATTGGTTGATACAAAATTTGTAAACGTTTAGGCGGAGTGCCTTTTTTTTATTGATAATATAAAAAATTTAAACCCTGTTTTGAATCAATTAGCTATATATCAATATTATATATAAATATCACACCGTAATTATCCTCGATTTATTTAAAAGTTTTTTATGTAGAAACAGGGTATAATGGAAAAAACAGCAGTATTAAAAGGGCCTTTTCAGGTTAAAAAGCCATGGTAATTTTTATGTGATAAATGCCATACTTAAATACGGGTATGTTAACTTGCAATGGTTATACCGCGTTTAATTTACGCGGATAATAGTTACATTAGAGCTGCCTGTAAATCCAATTATTACAAATACCTATGGCGATACTAATTATTTTATGTTGTATCATTTTGCTTATCGCGCTGGTAAGCTGGGCTAAGATCAACCCTTTCCTGGCCTTCCTTATCGTATCGGTAACGGCGGGTTTGCTGCTCAAAATTCCGCCGCTTAAGCTAATGGCCTCCATACAAAAAGGACTGGGTGATACGCTTGGATCGCTGGTGATCATTATTTGCCTCGGGGCTATGCTGGGCAAGCTTATAGCCGCCAGCGGCGCGGCGCAAAAAATTGCCGAAGTATTGGTAAATGCCGTGGGTAAAAAATATATTCAATGGGCATTGGTGTTTGCGGGTTTTATTATCGGGATCCCTCTGTTTTATGGTATCGGCTTTGTACTGATGGTACCTTTGATATTTTCTGTAGTATATAAGTATAAATTGCCTGCGGTTTACATCGGCCTGCCTATGCTGGCCTCGCTTTCGGTAACGCACGGTTTTTTACCGCCCCACCCCTCGCCCGCCGCGTTGGTGGTACAGTTTAACGCCAATATGGGGCTAACGCTTATTTACGGATTGATGATCGCTATCCCGGCCATCATTATCGCGGGGCCTTTATTCGCGCAGCTGTTAAAAAAGATTCCCTCAAAACCACTCGACACCTTTCGCCCGGAAGATATGCCCGCCGATAAACTTCCCGGCGCTTTTAAAAGCTTTTTTATAGCACTGCTGCCGGTGCTTTTACTCATGATGACAGCCGCCTTACCCTACATTTCCAACATCCCGCCTGAACTGTTAAAATGGCTGACTTATATAGGTGAGCCATCTATGGTAATGCTGATCACCCTTGCTGTGGCTACTTATTTTTTGGGTATAAAACAGGGCAAAAGCATGAAGCAGCTCAACGTTGTTTATGTTGATGCTATAAAAGACATTGCCGTTATTTTACTCATTATAGGTGGTTCGGGTTCGTTTAAACAGGTATTGACCGATAGCGGCGCGAGTAACGAGATAGGCCTGCAATTGCAAAACCTGCACCTGCACCCGCTTATCCTCGGCTGGTTGATAGCGGCCATCATCAGGGCGAGTTTAGGTTCGGCCACTGTTGCAGGGCTTACCGCCGCGGGTATTATAGGCGCTACCATGCAGCAAAACCATGTAGACCCTAACCTGATGGTACTTTCCATTGGCGCAGGCAGCCTCGCCTTTTCACACGTTAACGATTCGGGCTTTTGGCTATATAAAGAGTATTTTAACCTTACTATTAAGGATACCTTCAAGTCGTGGTCGGCCATGGAATCATTAATAGCCGTGGTGGGCTTGGGTGGGGTGATGCTGCTTAATGTGTTTGTTGGTTAACTTTATTCTTTTTAACTTACGCTTATGCGGAATATCACACAGAAAGAAATCCCCAGATCAATAATAAAAGGAGGAGGAGGCATTGGCATTGATGCCAATTTTTTAGATGGTAAAGGGAAAATACTTTTTTTAAACCCGGTGTGCACTATCTTGGGAATGGGCGATATCCCACATACCATGTTTACTACCCCGCAATTTCAGGAAGTGGCTTTACCTCCAAATATTACTGAGCGTATTTACGAATTAAAGAGGTTTATTTTTCAACCAACTTTCTCAAAGCCCGACTTAATAAAAAAAGACTACGCTGCTATTTCAAAATGGATAAGCGACTTCAAAAACATTGAAGAACTAATTTTCAGACATGTGACATTAGACCATTTGGAGGATATTACAGATGTGCCTGTTCAACATTTAATATTTGAGGATATTAAGTTTAACGACGATAAAAGATTGATTGAAGCAATTGCAAAATTCAAAAACCTGAAAGAGATCTCTCATGACCAATCGCTCCCCGAAGAACTTATAACATCGTTAAAGAATCCAAACCTGAAATTAACGGTTATTACTGAACACGAATAAGATTAGCCCTGCACCTTATGCATATCTGCAAAAACCTGTAATGCCCGCGAAGGTGGTACATCTTTGCGGTAAATGAGTACGGTGGTCATGGTGCCCAGTTCTTTATTCAGCGGAAAAGCAATCAGTTTGCGCCCTGCATAATAATGCTCCATAACTTCGGCGGGTAAAATAGTAATGCCCAGTCCGGCTTCCACAAAATTGATAATGCCCTCCAATGAGTTAAGCACGATGCTTTTATATTTAATAATCCCCTTCGCGCTCAACCACGATTCCAGCCTTGCCCTGAATATGCAGCCCTGATCAAATACTATAATTTTCACCGGTTGCTTATTAAGCACCTCGCTTATTTTAGCCGTTTGGGCCGATGATACGATCACCAGTTGCTCATCCCTTATATGGATCTGATCCAGCTCGGGCTGGCTTACCGGGGCCGAAACAAAAGCCGCATCCAGCTTAAAATTCAACACCTCGCTGATCAGCGTACTCCGCATAGCCGACCGGAATTCCAGATCGACATCCGGGTAGTTTTCGGCAAAGTAGTTGATAATTTCGGGAGCTTTTAATGCCATGGTGGTTTCAATGCAGCCGATTTTTAACTGACCTATTATCTGCCCCGCATTTTTAATATCGTACTTTGCCTCATCAATCAGGTGGTTTATTTTTTTGCAATACTGCATCAACGTTTCGCCCGCTGTTGTAAGCGCCACCTTGCGCGATGTACGCGTGAACAACTCTACTCCAAACTCCTCTTCCAGGCTTTTAATGCGTGCCGTTACGTTTGATTGTACGGTAAAGGTGGCCTCGGCAGCCTTGGTAAAACTGCCGTGTGCCGCTACCGCTTCAAATATTTTAAGGTCGTTGGTATTCATATCCTGTCTGCAATAATTTAATCAATCATTTTTTAAGATTTAAAACATCATTTTAAATCGTTTTTAATAATTAAATATTGGGATTAATTTTGACATAAACAAACAGAAAATGAAAAATCTCATCAACGCCGGCATATCCGTACTCGCTATATCAGCCATGCTGATCAGCGGGCTACAGGCAAACGCGCAACAAACACAAACCAATAAATCAACAACAATGGAAACTTCAGCAATTCACTACAACAGCATTAAGGCAAACGGCCTTAACATATTTTATCGCGAGGCTGGCAAGGCCGGGGCACCAACTATTTTACTGCTGCATGGCTACCCAACCTCATCGCACATGTTCCGGAACCTGATACCTATTTTGAGCACAAAATACCATGTATTAGCGCCTGACCTGCCCGGCTTCGGCTTTTCCGACGCGCCCGATCATACCCAATTTCAATATACCTTTGACAACTTTGCCAAAACCATGCAGGCGTTTATTGATGCCAAAGGCCTTAAACGCTTTGCCATATATGTATTTGATTACGGTGCGCCTACAGGTTACCGCCTGGCGTTGGCCAACCCCGAAAAGATAACTGGCATTATCTCACAAAACGGCAACGCTTATGAAGAAGGCCTAAGCACCGGCTGGAACCCGATACAAAAGTACTGGCAAGATCCATCGGCAGAAAACAGGGCTTCCCTAAAACAGTTCGTATCAAAAGAAGCCACCTTATTTCAGTACGTTCACGGGGTAAGCGACCCAACTTTAATTGCGCCCGAGACTTACACAATGGATCAATACTTTTTAGATCGCCCGGGTAACCTGGATATACAAATGGATATCTTGTTAGATTACCGCACCAACGTTGCGCTCTACCCAAAATTCCAGGCTTACTTTCGCCAATACAAACCAAAATTGCTGGCGGTTTGGGGTAGTAACGATCCCTTCTTTTTACCCGCCGGTGCCGAAGCTTACAAACGTGATGACCCTAATGCCACCGTTAAATTTTACAACACAGGCCATTTCGCTTTAGAAACCCATAGTAAAGAAATAGGCGCGGATATATTGAACTTTATGCAGGGACTACCTAAATAATAAAGTGTATCGGCTATCAAAATACGCTGCTTTATAATTAGGCGGCGTATTTTTTTCTCCAAAATCCGTGATGATGCTCCGTAGGAGCTACCGATTTGTAGACAAGGTAAAAAGTATATTTTACCCCTTTAGGGGTTACCCTTTGTGAATGTGTAGCCCCTAAAGGGGCAAAAAAACAGGTAATATGGTGCTATAAATCGGTAGCTCCTACGGAGCATTATAAAAGCGCCAACTTGTGTACACACAGTAGGTTTTATAATGAGTGGCGTATTCTTTTCAGCTAAGACCAACTGCAAATTCAGCGAATTATGCCCTCAATGCGCTAAATAAAGCCAGTGTTAACAATTATGAAATTGCCTTAACATTTCCCCGCTTTTACAGCGTAATTTTATTACTTTTTACCGTACCTTTGCGCCTTAATTAGTACCATGATCTATTTCTTTTCAAATAAGGCAGGTATCGTATTTGCCGTACAGATGGAACAATCGCTCCAACCATCAGATATTTCAAAATTAAGCTGGTTATTCGGGGGCGCTCAATTAGAGCAGGCCGGTGTATTAAACGACTTTTATGTGGGTCCGCGCGCTGCCATGATCACGCCATGGAGTACCAACGCGGTAGAGATAACCCAGAATATGGATATCCACGGCATTTTGAGGATAGAAGAATTTACTAAGGTTGATGCCGATTTCTCGGGCTTCGACCCTATGCTATCGCAAAAATACAAAGAGCTTAACCAGGATATTTATACAATTAACCTGCAGCCCGAAGCTATACTTGAAATAGAAGACATCGCGGCCTACAACAAACAGGAAGGCTTATCCCTAAGCGACGAAGAGGTTACTTATTTGAACGAACTGGCAACCAAACTGGGTCGTAAACTTACCGACTCGGAAGTATTCGGCTTTTCGCAGGTAAACTCCGAGCATTGCCGCCACAAAATATTCAACGGCAAATTTGTTATTGATGGCGAAGAGCAACCGGTATCATTATTTAAACTGATCCGCAAAACATCCGAAACTAATCCTAACGGCATTGTTTCGGCCTATAAAGATAACGTGGCCTTTGTTAAGGGCCCGATAGTACAGCAATTTGCACCTGAACGTGCCGACGTACCTGCTTACTACGAAATAAAAGATTTTCAATCGGTAATATCATTAAAAGCCGAAACCCATAACTTCCCAACCACTGTTGAGCCTTTTAACGGCGCGGCAACCGGTTCGGGCGGCGAAATAAGGGACAGGCTGGCAGGCGGTAAAGGCTCGTTGCCTTTGGCCGGTACCGCTGTGTACATGACGGCCTTATCGCGCTTAGCGAAAGACAGGCCATGGGAAAACGGCGTACAAGAGCGCCAATGGTTATACCAAGCCCCTGTTGACATATTGATAAAAGCATCAAACGGCGCGTCTGATTTTGGTAACAAATTCGGTCAGCCACTCATTACCGGCTCGGTACTCACCTTTGAGCACGAGGAAAACTCAAGAAAATTGGGTTACGATAAGGTAATTATGCAGGCCGGTGGTATTGGTTATGGCAAAGCCGACCAGGCCGCCAAAGCAAGCCCGCAGGTTGATGATAAAATTGTGATATTGGGTGGCGACAATTACCGTATTGGTATGGGTGGCGCGGCAGTATCATCGGCCGATACCGGTGCCTTTGGCTCGGGTATTGAGCTTAACGCTATACAACGCTCAAACCCCGAAATGCAAAAAAGGGTAGCCAATGCCGTTCGTGGTTTGGTAGAGAGCGATCATAACACCATTATTTCTATCCATGATCATGGCGCGGGTGGTCACCTGAACTGCCTGTCGGAACTGGTGGAAGAAACCGGTGGTAAAATCGACCTGGATAAATTACCTGTAGGCGACCCTACCCTTTCGGCCAAAGAAATTATCGGCAACGAATCGCAGGAGCGTATGGGTTTGGTGATAGGCCAGGAAAATATCGACACCCTACAACGTATTGCCGACCGCGAACGAGCCCCGATGTATACCGTTGGTGACGTAACCGGCGATCATCGCTTCACCTTTGAATCGGCCACTACAGGTGCCAAACCAATGGACCTGAAAATGGAAGACATGTTTGGCAGCTCGCCAAAAGTGGTAATGCACGATAGCACCATTGAGCGCCAATACGAGCCTGTAACTTACGATCCGGCTTTACTTTCAACTTATCTTGAACAAGTATTACAACTGGAAGCCGTAGCCAGCAAAGATTGGCTGGTAAATAAGGTTGACCGTTGCGTAGGCGGCCGTGTTGCCAAGCAACAATGTGCCGGCCCGCTGCAATTACCGCTGAACAATGTGGGTGTTATGGCACTTGATTTTCAGGGCAAAGATGGAATCGCCACTTCAATAGGTCATGCGCCTTTATCGGCACTGATCAACCCGGCAGCGGGTAGCCGTAATGCCATTGCCGAATCGCTTTCAAACATTGTTTGGGCACCTTTGCAGGATGGCCTAACCAGCGTATCGTTATCGGCCAACTGGATGTGGGCCTGTAAAAATGAAGGTGAAGATGCCCGCTTATACCGTGCGGTTGAAGCCTGCTCGGCCTTCGCTATCGACCTGGGTATCAATATTCCTACCGGTAAAGATTCTTTATCGATGAAACAGAAGTACAAAGACGGCGAAGTTATTGCACCGGGTACGGTTATTATATCGGCAGCCGGCCATTGCGATGATATTACCGCGGTTGTTGAACCTGTTTTACGCAAAAGCGGCGGCGCTATTTATTACATCAATTTATCGGGCGATACTTATAAACTGGGCGGTTCTTCCTTTGCGCAGATACTGAACAAAATAGGTACCGAAACCCCTGATATTACCGATGCCGCGGCATTTAAAAATACATTTAACACTATACAGCAATTAATTAAGGCAGGCCATATACAGGCAGGTCATGATATTGGCAGCGGCGGTTTAATTACTACCCTGTTAGAGCTTTGCTTTGCTGATCGTGATCTGGGTGCTGAGATCGACCTGACCTCATTGGGTTCACAGGATATTATCGAAACCTTATTTGCCGAAAATATCGGGATCGTTTTCCAGGCTGATGCTGCCGCTGAAGCTGTGTTGGAAGCTAATAACTTAACTTACCATAAAATTGGTAACGTTACTTCATCAGCCGCTTTAAAAGTTAAAAACGCCGGCGGCGAATGGGCTTTTGATATCGATCATTTACGCGATGTATGGGCAACCACCTCATACCTGCTCGATCAAAAACAAAGCGGACCGGTTAAAGCCAAAGAACGTTTTGATAACTACAAACACCAGGTTTTGAAATATACTTTCCCGGCTGATTTTGACGGTAAAAAACCGGTTATTGAAGCGAGCAAACCTCGCCCGAAAGCAGCCATACTGCGCGAAAAGGGCAGCAACTCCGAAAGGGAACTGGCCAACGCCATGTACCTTGCTGGTTTTGATGTGAAAGACGTACACATGACCGACTTAATATCGGGCCGTGAAACTTTGGAAGATATACAATTCATCGGCGCGGTTGGTGGTTTCTCCAATTCGGATGTACTGGGTTCGGCTAAAGGCTGGGCAGGCGCGTTCCTGTATAACGAGAAAGCTAAGATAGCTTTGGAGAATTTCTTTAAACGCGAAGATACCCTGTCAGTAGGCGTTTGTAATGGTTGCCAGCTTTTTGTTGAGCTGGGCCTTATTAACCCAACACATGCCGATAAGCCAAAAATGCTGCATAACGACAGCCACAAGCACGAGAGCATCTTTACATCGTTAACCGTGCAAGAGAATAATTCGATAATGCTATCGGGCCTTGCAGGCAGCACACTGGGTGTTTGGGTATCACACGGAGAGGGTAAATTCCATTTACCATACAGCGAAGATCAATACAACATTGTAGCCAAATACGCTTACGAAAGCTACCCGGCAAGCCCGAATGGTTCGGCATATAATACCGCCATGATGTGCGACACCACCGGCAGGCACCTCGTAATGATGCCGCATATTGAGCGTTCATTGTTCCAATGGCACTGGGCTAACTACCCCGAAGGTCGCAAAGACGAGGTAACCCCATGGATGGCCGCCTTCGTTAACGCCAAAAACTGGCTGGAAAACAAAGCGAAATAAGCGACAGTGAAATACATACAATCATACAAATGCCCCGATCAGTATTGACCGGGGCATTTTTTGTTACAGGATAGAATGTTTAAGGGATAGCCCGCCGCTTACAGCGCGAAGCCTACGCTCAGCCTGAAATTTTGCGGGGTACCAACGTTATAATTCCAGTCGTCACCAACAGAACGGTAGCCGCCGCTGGCATAGCGCTTGTTGGTAAGGTTATACACGTTCACATTCACCGACATTTTTTTGTAGGTATAACCTGCCGATGCATCAAACAAGGTATAAGATGGCAGGTAGCCGGCAAAGGTCATGTCGTTATAATTTAAGCCGCCGCTTATTTGTCCGCTATATTGCATCCCCGCGCCTAACGAAAAACCTTTCACCGCGCCATGTGTAAAGCTGTAACGGCCAAACAGGTTAGCGGTATGTTTTACCGCGCCCGAGTTGCGAATACCTACCAGTACAGGGTTATTATCTTTAGTAATACGGGCATCGGTATAAGCGTAGTTGGCAAACATGTTCAGGTTAGGCAATATGTTACCATTCACATCAAACTCAACACCCTTACTAATCAACTGGCCCGATTGTATCTGGAATGCGGGATGTTCAGGATCGGTAGTGAGGGCATTATTCTTGGTGATTTGGTAAACGGCCGCGCTGGCATTAAACCGATCAAAGAAAACCCCTTTTACGCCAAACTCCTTATTGTTACCGGTAAGCGGTTTAAATACTTCACCACTAAAACTTCTTCCGTTTTGCGCGATGAAAGCACCATCGTACAAACCATAAACCGATATATTATTGGTGATGAGATAGGTTAAACCAAAACGCGGCACCAGTTTATTATCGCTTTGCTCCACCGGGTCGCTGTAGTTGGCCCAGCTTACGCTACCTGTGTAACGCGCGGCCAGGGTAACAATAAATTTATCATAAAACTTTATGTGATCCTGAATATACAGAGCCGCGTACCTGCTGCCGTACTTACTGTCGAAACCGTTCACACTAAAATTTTTAAGTGAATCAACAGGGATGTAATAGGCCAAAGAATCAAACAGTAAATTATTTCTGCTGCGGTCGCCATAAGTATCACCGCCTGAGCTGTGTACGCTGGTATTACCGTAATCAATACCCAACAATACCTTATGTTCTACCTTGCTGCCGGTATTGAACGAGCCATCAAGAAATGCCTGCACCGTATATAATTTATTCTTCCAGCCGGTGTAGGCCATATAACGGTAAAGGGTATCATAAGTTGGTGATGTACCTTCGGTATACATCATATAGCCACCCCAGGGGCCGCTTGCCGCACCGGCCTGCGCGTTCACATGCCACTTATCGTCCAGTTTGTGCGATAGTTGAACCCTGTAATAATTATCGGCACTTTTGGTACCGGGCACGTTTGGATCGATAGCGCCAAAATTATCGGGCAATACAAAAAATTTACCGTTAATGGTAGGCAGCACTTGTCCGTTACTTAACGAGCGTGCCTGCATGTAGTTATATTCGGCAGTAACGGAGGTTTTATCATCAAACTCATATTTAACAGCCGCGGCTACAAAACTTTTATTAAATTCACTGAACTTATAAAAATCGGCCTGGCGTTGTAAACCTGCATTTAAGCGATAGGTTAAGTTGCCGCTCTTATTCAGTTCGCCGCCCAAATCAACGTTGCTGCGCATCAAGTTCCAGCTGCCTAAGCCGAAACCGAACTGCGCTGTGCGCTCGTGAGTAGGCTGCTTGGTAACAATATTCACCAAACCACCAGGTTCGGTATTGCTGATCATAAAACCGGCCGGGCCTTTTATAAATTCAACACGTTCTATCATGCTGGCATCGGCCTCCTGGTTATACCAGTAGCCGCTGCCTATACCGTTGCGCAGTATACTGCTGTACACCTGTGTACCACGCACGTTAAATGAAATATCCTGCTTGGCACCGCCGGCAAGTATCCCGCTGGAGGTACGTAATATATCTGACAACGACAGGGCGCCAATATTTTTAATGGTTTGTATACCTGTTACGGTAATGTTTTGAGGAGTTTCTATCAAAGGAGTGTTCAGCCTTAGTGATGGCGATACGGTTTTGGTAGCGCCATGGCGGGCGCCTGTAATGTTTACCTCCACCAAATCAGAACTGGATTCGGCCAGGGTTACGTTGATGATTGTTGCAGTGCCTTCCTTTACGGTAACCGCTGTATCCAGGCGTTTAAAACCTACTTCAGATACATGTAAACGATAGGTTCCGGCACGCAGGTTCTCTAATTGAAAGTAGCCACTTTCACTGGTGTGGGTACCCAATTTTGTGCCCTTTAATAATACCGAAGCCATTACAACCGGCTGACCAGATACAGATAGCACCGTACCTGTAATGCTGCCGTTTTTAGTTTGGGCGAGGGATGCAAAAGGGATTAGAAAAATGATAATGATGAGGGCAGACTTTGCCCAAAGATGCTGTAGTAAAAATTTATTCATGTGGCAAGTAATAGTTGTTTCGTCGCAAATATATTATTATTTATACTTAGTCTAAATAATAATAAGAATAAATTTTACAGAAACACTTTGATTACCATCAGTATATCAATCATATACGATAGAGCCAATAAAAAAAGCCGCTTGCATTATCATGCAAGCGGCTTTTATGAGCTAAACTTAGCTTGTGCTTTTAAGCCACTACCTGGTAAACCGTTACCGGTTTTGATTTATTTTTGAGGCTAACGTCGCCTATTTTTTCGCAGCTGAAAGATTCTTTCGCTTTTTCGTAAACTTCTTCGGTAATTAATATCTGCCCGCCCTTGGCTGCCGCTTGCAGGCGTTGCGCCAAATTCACCACATCGCCAATTACGGTATAGTCGAGACGTTTTAAGGAGGCCGAACCGATATTGCCCGAGATCATTTCACCGGAATTAATACCGATAGATACGGCAGGTTTGTACACTTCGCCATCACTGTTGATCTCTTCGGCACTGTTTATTTTGGCGTTAACGGCAAGAGCGGCTTCAATAGCACGATCAAGGTGATAATCTCCCCTGAAAACGGCCATCACCGCGTCGCCTATAAATTTATCAACGTGGCCATTGTGTGCTATAATTTCGGTTACCATGGTATCAAACAAACCGTTGAGCAATTTCACCACCGTATTGGCCGGTACCTTCTCGGTAATGGCGGTAAAGCCGCATATATCAATAAATACCACGGTGGCATCAACCAGGTTATTTGACAACAGGCTTTGTTCAAACTCTTTGTGCGTCATAAAATTGAGCACATTTTCGTCTACATACATTTTAAGGATGTTGTTTTCCTTAATAGCCTTCATGGTAGCCTGCAATTGCCTTACGTATTGTATGGTTTTCTCCATGGTAAGGTCGAGGTCGGCAAAATCAACGGGCTTTACCACAAAATCGAAAGCGCCTCGATTCATGGCAGTACGGATGTTCTGCATGTCGCCATAGGCCGATACCACTACAGCTTTCAGCATAGGGTTGGCTTCGGGCAGGCGGCTCAACAGGGTTAGGCCATCCATTACGGGCATGTTGATATCACTAAGAATAATATCCAGATCGGGGTGTTCTTTTACCCTTTCCAGTGCCTCTTCGCCATTTTGCGCGAAAATAAACTCGTATACATTTTCCCTGATCTTGCGCCTGAACTTTTGTTTTACCAGCAGCTCCAGATCAGCTTCATCATCCACTACTAATATCTTAGCCATTATGTTCTTAAGTTTTTCAAGTTCTCTTTTAACAATTTAAAATCGAGCGGCTTGGTTAAATAGTTATTGGCTCCATTTTCCATCGCCTGCCTTTTATTCTCTTCATCATCGTATGCGGTGATCATCATTACCACGATGGGCGGCGGCGCGTCATAATCGTGCCTGATGCGCGACAGCAGTTCGATACCGCTCATGCCGGGCATATTAATGTCTGACAGGATGAGCACCACTTCCGAATGTTTATCTTTCAAATAATCCAGCGCCTTTTCGCCCGACAGGGCAAAATCAAATTCCACTTCGTGATTGCGTATCTCTTTACGAAACTGCTGCAAAAATAACGATTGCACGTCCTCTTCGTCGTCAACTACCAGTATTTTCATTTCAATGTTTTTAATCAGGCTACAGGCAAAATAACCGTAAACAGTGTGTATTCGCCTTCTTTGCTATCAATTTCGAGTTTGCCGCCATGGCCTTTCGCTATAATATCATAACTAAGCGATAGCCCCAAACCTGTACCCTCGCCGGTTGGCTTGGTGGTAAAAAACGGCTGTAATATTTTATCCTTCACCGCATCGGGGATGCCAATACCGTTATCCCAAACCTTTATGATAAGGTTTTTACCGCTTACCGATGTGGTCAGCTTAAGCTCGGGCCTGAAACTGCCGCCCAGCGATTTTTGCTTTTGCTGCACCGCGTAAAAGGCATTGGTGAACAGGTTGAGTAGCACCCGGCCCACATCCTGCGAAATGATGTTCACCATCGGTAATCCCTGCCCAAAATCGGTGATCAATTCGGCATTAAAAGTTTTGTCTTTAGCACGTAAGCCGTGGTACGAAAGGCGCAGATATTCGTCGGCAAGTTTATTAATATCCGTAGGCTCTTTTATATTATTATTAGCGCGACTGTGTTGCAGCATGCCTTTTACAATACCATCGGCACGTTTACCGTGGTGACGAATTTTTTCGAGGTTTTGCTTGATGTCTGCCGCAATAGCCATGGCTTCTTCCATATCGCCCTTTTGCAGCTCCTCACCCATTTCATCGATCAGCTCCACGCTCACTTCCGAAAAATTGTTTACAAAATTTAGCGGGTTTTGTATTTCATGCGCTATACCGGCGGTAAGTTCGCCCAATGATGCCAGTTTTTCCTGTTGGATGAGTTGCGCCTGGGTTTCTTTAAGCAGCTTTACGGTTTGCTGCAGTTCGTTCTTTTGTTTGGTAAGCTCGGCGGTACGTTCGGCCACCATCATATCCAGCTCATTATTACGGATACTGGCCACGCGCAGCTCGTCCATTTGCTTTTTTGAATAACCGCGAAGCACAAAGATCCAGGCAAAAGCAGCCAGGTTAGCCAGCTGAAAAGAATCGTCGTACTTATGGTAAAACTTACTCGCAACAAGCTCTGTAACGGCCGATAGTAGCGTAGTTATTATTAAAGGATAGTGTGCCTTAGCCAAAAACTGGAACCGCTTAAAGTCTTCTTCCTCTCTTAAATAATAAACAGCGCCCAGCAGCAGCAATCCCGAAATAAACGAATTAACCACATCGCTTGAGTAGATGGTAAGCACAATAAAAGCCCCTATGCAACCGCCAATTGCCGAACGCAGCGTATTGTTCCATTTAAGTTTAATATCGGGCAAAAAGGCAATTTCTTTTTGTATGCGCCTTATTAGCAAAACAATGGCCAGGTATGTAAAAAAGAACATGCTTACAATTTATTTATGTGACTAAAGGTAACCTAAGTTGTTGATTATCGTTGTAACTTTTATCTGCCGACACAGCAGTATAAAATGCCTTGATACAGTGCCGGCGAAGTGTAAACCGGGCAAAGAGGTATTGTATAGAAGCAGGTCGGTGTTAATTATCAATAAATAACTTAAAATATTAGCTAATAAACAAATTTGAAGTGGAAAAGGCGGAAAGCTGAAAGCCGAAAGCGGAAAGGTAAAAGCTGAAAGGCGAAAGGTGGAAAGGTCAATGACTAATGACCAAATGCCGAATGACTAAGATAAACCTTTATATTTAGCCACTAAACATGTATACCCAATGCAATTTGAACAGGTAGCGGAATTTATTTTGAATAAGATGCAAAGGGAACTGCCTGCACATCTTACCTATCACGATGTTGAGCATACGCGTGATGTGGTCAATGCGGCCAAACAACTTGCGCAGCTTGAAAATGTTAATGCTGGTGATACACAGTTGCTGCTTACCGCTGCTATGTACCATGATGCCGGGCATATTGTGAAGAGCGAAGGTCATGAAGAGGAATCGTGCCTTATTGCCGGGAGAACTCTACCCAACTACGGTTATACCCCGGCGCAAATTGAACAGATCTGCGGTATAATAAGGGCTACCCGTTTACCGCAGTCGCCTGCTAATCATTTGGAACAGATTATTGCCGATGCCGATTTGGATTACCTGGGCCGTGATGATTTTTTTGCCATCAGCCATAAACTCTACCTGGAGCTTGCGCATACGGGCGCGGTAACCAACGAAAATGAGTGGAATAAAAAACAGATAGATTTCCTGGAAAACCATCGTTATTTTACAAAAACAGCAATAAATTTAAGGCAAGCTAAAAAAGAACAGAATATAGAGCAGATTAAAAGTCAAAATTCTAACTTAGCGGAGTAATGAAAAAGATAGCCGTATCCCACTGGATAACCGACGTATTTTACACCGTACTGGGCATATTGTTTTGCGGTTTTGCCCTAAAAAGCTTTTTAATACCCAACTCGTTTTTTGATGGCGGGGTTACGGGGATGTCGTTACTCATACACGAGATCTACCATATTAATATCGCTTATGTGATCATTCTGCTGAATATCCCTTTCATTATTATGGGGGCATTCCAGGTGAATAACACTTTCGCTATTAAAACTTTGGTAGCGGTTGTAGGCCTCGGGCTGTGCCTGTTATTTATCCCTTATCCGCAGATCACTTCAGATAAATTACTGGTATCCATCTTTGGCGGTGTGTTTATGGGGATAGGCGTGGGGCTGGCCATACGCGGTGGTTGTGCTTTAGATGGTATTGAAGTGCTGGCACTTTATACCGGCAGGCGCATCAGCTTTACCGTGAGCGAAATTATACTGGGTATCAATATCATCATCTTCCTTATTGCCGCTATTGATCTGGGGCTACCTACTGCATTATACTCTATACTTACCTATTATACCGCTTCCAAAACCATCAGTTTTGTAATTGAAGGATTGGAAGAGTATACCGGCGTAACCATAATTTCTGCCGATAGCGAAGAAGTTAAAAGGCGTTTGGTGATGGAACTCGGCCGTGGTATTACCATATACAAAGGCGAGCGCGGCTTTTTAAAAGAGAGCTTTGATGTAAGTCAGCCGGTTGATATTGTATTTACGGTAATTACCCGTTTAGAGGTAAGGCGCCTGCGCAACCTGGTGCACGAAATTGACCCAAAGGCTTTCGTATTTACCAGCACCATTAAAGAAGCAGCCGGCGGCGTACTTAAACGCAGGGCAAGGCACTAATTATTCTTTTTATTTAATACAATTCTGTTAAACTGATTAGGGGCACCGTTGCCTTTAAGCCGGGCACTATTTGCCGTGAATTTTTATAGGCAGATATCAAAAATATGTACGCTTCAAAAATCGAAAACAAGGTGCGTTATTCGACATCTATTAAACTATAAAATCCAATAAAACCTTTCCGCGGTAATACGTTTTAACCAGATATACACGTTATAACATCAGTTAAAAAGCTTATTTATCGCGTCCTGCCCCACTTTTACGACATTTGATTGATAACGAAGCAATTAGCTGAAAATATTTCATTTTTTATTTACAACCTTTAGGAATATTTATTAACTTAGCCTTCAAACTTATCAATATGAAAACAGCACTCACTCCAACCGTTCTCCAGTTCCTGGTAGATGAAGGTTTCCAGATATGCCTTTCTAAAACAAGTTCTATTTTTACCAAGAAGGCAAGGTTTTGTACCACGCTCACCCCGGCAAAATTCGATTCGATGCCTGATCGCAGTACCGGCCTGTTCGATAACTTTTTTGCCATTAAAGCCGAGCCCGTAGTAATGGCGCAGGGACTATATGATACCATTGTTTTAGTTGACATGGACACCACCACCTGGCAAGCCTACGAAACCAAAGTATTGAAGGTTAAAAAACGCAAAACTGCTGCCAAAACTGCCCGCAAACAGTACGATTTGGTTGCTTAGTTAAACGTTTTATAAAGTGTTGTAATCACAATAATCAATTAGTTATCAGCTTGTAAACTTATTGTGACGTTTTAAATATGCGCCATTTGCATTAGCGGGTTAACGAAAAAAAGCGGTATTATTGGGATAATTAATTTAAACCCAATTATTCTGAATCTTTACCACGTAATGCACAAAAAGTCATTCTTTTCAAAAGCGATGCCCGCTATTTTCCTTGCGGCATCTATTTCGTTCAACACAGTAGCCCAAACGGCAAAAAAGCCCGAAGATAACCGTTTCACCAAAGTAGTGCTTGCACAAGGCGTTGAAGAACCTATGCAGTTCCAGATACTTAAGGACGGCCGCGTAATATATGCCGAACGCAAAGGCAAGCTCAAAGTTTACGACCCTGCCACAGCCAAGGTAACCGTAGTGGCCGATATACCGGTGAGCACCAAATACGTGAGCCGCACCGGCGAGGTATCTGATGCCGAAGATGGTTTGCAAGGCGTAATTTTAGATCCCGATTACGAAAAGAATCATTGGATCTACCTCTTTTACTCGCCTGCCGGTACCGAATCAAAGAATATACTGGTACGCTATACCTGGTTGGGTAAAGAGCTGATAGCCGCCTCAAAAAAGGTGGTACTGGAGGTAGATGTACAGCGTTTTGAGTGCTGCCACGTGGGTGGTGGTATGGTTTTCGATAAAGATAAGAACCTGTACCTAAGCACCGGCGATAATACTTTTTCCCGCGCGTCTGACGGCTTTAGTCCGCTGGATGAGCGCCCCGGAAAATCGGAGCAGGATTCGCAAAAATCGTCACCAAACAGCAACGATCTGCGAGGCAAGATCTTGAAGATCCACCCCGAGGCCGATGGTACTTATACCATTCCCGAAGGAAACCTTTTCCCGAAAGGAACACCAAAAACACGTCCCGAAATTTATACCATGGGTAACCGTAACCCGTGGCGCTTAACTATCGATAGCAAAACGGGCTGGTTATACTGGGGCGAGGTTGGTCCGGATGGATCAGCGGATGATTTGGAAAAACGTGGGCCACAATCATACGATGAGTTTAATCGCGCAAAAAAACCGGGCTTTTTTGGCTGGCCATACTTTGTGGCCGATAACAAAGCTTACCGTAAATATGATTTCGCTACTAAACAATCGGGCGATTTCTTTAACGCCGAGCACCCGGTTAACAACTCGCCTAACAACACCGGCTTAAATGAGTTACCCCCTGCAACGCCCGCGTTTATATGGTACGGCAAGGCTACCAACACGCAATTTCCGCTGTTAGAAAGCGGTGGTAACAGCGCCGTTGGCGGACCGATATTCCACAAAGATGACTTTAAAGGAGCCAAACGCCCCTTCCCTGATTATTACGAGGGCAAATGGCTAATTACCGACTGGGTACGCGGCTGGATAAACGCGGTAGAAATGGATGAGAACGGCGACTACAAATCAATGGAGCGCTTTTTACCCGATCTGAAACTGCGCGGCCCTATCGATATGAAATTTGGTCCCGATGGCGACCTTTATGTACTGGAATATGGCAATGGCTACTTTAGGGATAACCCCGAAGCCGAGTTGATAAAGATTGAGTTTAACGGCGGCAACAGGCGCCCGCAGGTACAGGCAGCCGCCAATAAAACAGCCGGCGCGGTACCGCTTAAGGTAAGCTTTTCTTCTGCCGGAACAAAAGATTTCGACGAAGGCGACGTATTGAGCTATGAGTGGAAGATCACCAAAAAAGGAGCGATATACAAGGTGCTGAAACAAGCCGATCCGTCGCTTACTTTTACTACCCCTGGCGTGTACAAGGCCACCCTTACCGTAACCGATTTAAAGGGTGCTAAAAACAGCAAAACCATTGATATTAAAGCAGGCAATGAACCGCCGGTGGTTAACTTCAATGTAACAGCGGGTAATTCGAGTTTCTTCTTTCCGGGTAAAAGCATTGCCTACAACGTAAGCGTGAGCGATAAGGAAGACGGCAGCCTCGCCAATAAAAAGATACTGCCTGCACAGGTTTCGGTAACGGCCAATTACTTATCAGAAGGATACAACCTTACCGATATTGCCCAAAGGCAGTTGAGTGCCGATGCTAATGCACAGTTCGCGGGTGCTATAGCGCTGATGAATAAAAGCGATTGTAAATCGTGCCATTCGGTGAAGGATAAAATATTAGGGCCATCGTTTACCGAAGTTGCCAAGAAATATAAAGATGATGGCGGCGCGCAAACCGCTTTGGTTAAAAAGATCATCACCGGGGGCTCGGGTGTTTGGGGCGATGCCATGATGCCTGCCCACCCCGCGCTAAAGGAAAGTGATGCCAATGCCATTGTAAAATATATATTGAGCCTGAGCACTACACCGCGCGTGGCCAAATCGTTACCGGTACGCAGCACTTACACCCCGGTTGTGCCCGAAGGTGATAACCCCGACGGTACCTTTATACTTCGTGCCGCTTACACGGATAGGGGCAGCAAACTGGCTCCGGCGCAAATGAGCGAGAAAATAATGGTATTGCACAGTCCGCTATTGCCGGTATCGCAAGTGGTCGAATCAACCAATTTTGCCTTTAATAGGGATAGCACGGTTGCGCGTCCGCAAGGCGAAAACGCCGCGCTGAAATTTAAAAAGATAGACCTGACAGATATTAACCACCTCGAATTGCTTGTTAACCCGGTAAAGGATGCTGCCGCTAAAGGCAATATCGAAGTTTATTCGGGCTCGGCACAGGGCAAATTGCTGGGTAAGTATACCGGTACTTATACTGATCTGAAATCGGTAAACATACCTTTAACGGGCGCGGCAGGAGTAACCGATTTATACCTGGTATTTAATGGTGCTCCGTTGCGATTAAATGGGATTCGGTTTGCTGATAAGGAATAAATAGTGTTGTAGCGGATGGGAGAAGCCTCCCCACATACCCTTCGACAAGCTCAGGGTGACCCCGCCAAAAAAGATGACTACAAGCTTTGACAACTTTTAAAAAGTTGTCAAAGCTGAAATGACAAGTATTAGAAATGAGCGGTAAAATTGCATTGGGCAATATTACCGCTCATCTTTTTTTATAGCTTTACCTTATGGATACGGTACAGGTTTTTAAACACTTTAATGAGTTAACCCCAACAGAGCTTTACGAGATGCTGCGCCTGCGGAGCGAGATTTTTGTGGTGGAACAGAATTGCATCTTTTTGGATATGGATAACAAAGATCAGAAATGCCATCACCTGTTGCTCTACAAAGACGATCAATTGGTGGCTTACGCGCGCGTTGTACCGGCGGGTATCTCCTACCCCGAGGCATCCATTGGCAGAATTGTTACCGGCAGTACGGTAAGGGGCACGGGCATGGGCAAAATTTTGGTGCAGGCCGCCATTGATGCCTGCTTTAATTTATACGGCAATCAAACCATCCGCATAGGGGCGCAACTTTATGCCAAAAAGTTTTACGAGGGTTTAGGTTTTGTTGAAGAAGGCGAAATTTACGATGAAGACGGCATCGACCACGTTGAAATGATCCTCGATCCGGCTGCTAAATAACTATAGCAGCTGATGGGTTTCTTTAATAATGTCCATTACGAAAATACTTTTAGTCTGCCCAAGACCGGCAACTTCGCCCAATTGGTTCACAAAAAAATCGTGGTAGCTATCCATGCTTTCTGATACTATTTTGAGCATAAAATCGAAGTCGCCCGAGATATTGTAGCATTCCAGCACTTCCTTAAATTGCATTACGGCGTTAATGAATTCGGCACCCGCCTTTTTATTATGTTCGCGCAGGGTGATCATGCAAATCACCATAATGCCTTTGTTCACCATGCGCTTATCCAATATGGCCGCGTAGTGCTTAATTACGCCTGTTTTTTCCAGCCTTTTTATACGCTCATGGGTGGGCGTGGCGCTTAAATTGATCTTGGCGGCAATATCTCGCACGGTTAGCTTGGGGTCGGTTTCCAGTAAACGCAGTATATCGTGGTCTTTTTCATCTAAAGGCACAGGTACCTTTTTAGTTTGTTCTTTTGCTGATGTCATAATTTATGATAAAGAATACTTTTGTTCTTCGCACCTATCCAATTTACAAATTTTGTTCCAAATAATTATTAAAAAATAATTATAAAATCTACCTGAGTAATTTTGTCGGAACAAAATTCGAAATTATGAGTTTAAAAAAGAACAGCATCCTCATTATAGCCTCCATGGCCATATTTGTGGAAGCTTTAGATATAGCGATCATCAACCTCACCATTCCTTCCATCCAAAATCAGTTTAGCCTGAGTAACGATGAGGTGCAATGGCTGCAAACTTTATATGTGCTGCTCTATGGTGGTTTCCTGATCATCGGCGGTAAACTGTCTGACCTGATTGGCCGCAAGCGGGTATTTATAGCCGGGGCTATCCTGTTTTTGGTTACCTCTTTGGGCGCGGGGCTGTCGGGTTCGTTTATTATGCTGGCCCTGTTCAGGGCGGTGCAGGGTTTGGCGGCAGCATTGATCATGCCATCGGCGCTTTCCATAGTTACCCACACCTTTACCGAAAAGCACGAACGCAGTAAGGCTATCGGTATTTTCAGTTCGTTCGCTGCGGTGGGTTCGGGGAGCGGGTTATCAATTGGCGGTATCATCAGCACTTATTGGGGTTGGCACTGGGTATTCCTCATCAATGTACCCATCCTTGCTTTTGTAATTGTAGCAGCCTGGCTTTACCTGGCCAACGATCTGCATTTTCATCCACCCAAAATTGCCGATATAACATCCGGCTTATTATTAGTAGCAGGGTTATTGATGCTAAGTTATGGCGTGCACCAGTTAGGCGAAATTAAAGAACATTACTTTTCCATAAGCGCCATACTGACCGGGGCTGTGCTATGCTTCGCGATACTTTATCGCCGGTTTACCAAACAGGCGCAACCACTTATCGATCTGTCTATTTTTCGGTCGGCTACCATATCAACGGCTAACGGGGTGTTTATTTTATTGGGGGCTTTCTTTACAGGTTACCTGTTCATTATATCGTTGCTGTTGCAAAAAGACATGCACTACAGCGCGGCCGAAGCGGGGATATTACTGGTACCTTTCAGCATATTATCGGCCATGGTAGCCAAATTTATTATTCCGCTGATGATTAAAAAGATTACTATTCGTCAGTTGGGCACCCTGGGTATGGCCATGATGGCTATCGGCGGCCTGTTGCTTTTCATGAGCATCCTGTCGGGGCATTCGTTACTGCTACTATTGCTCTCGGCAGCCTGCGTGTCGGGCATCGGCATGACGATCTGCTTTACCAGTCTATCTGTACTGGCGGTTGAGGGTGTGCCTACGCAGCATTACGGCCTGGCATCCAGCCTTACCAGCACTTCTTACTTTTTAGGCGCGGGTATCGGTCTATCTATCCTAAGCCTGTTTATGCAGGAGGATGCAAGCGCGGCCGCGGTTAACCATATTTCTATGGTGATCCTTTGCGCTTATGCCTTTACCGGCCTGGTTTGGCTGGTGATCTTCATCAGCCGGGGCAACGCTTATAAATTGGGGATGGTGGGTAAATCTTAAATTTTTTAGTCATTCGGCATTTTGTCATTACTTATTTAGTCATTCGGCATTGGTCATTAGTCATTACCTTTCCGCTTTAACCTTTCTGCTTTAACCTTTCAGCTTTCCGCCTTTCAGCTCAATGCCTGCCGCAAATCCTCAATAATATATTCCGGGTCTTCCAGCCCTACATACATCCGCATCATTTGGTGGCGTTCATTGGCAACGTCGTATTCGTGGTTGTTTATAGATGCCAGTACCGGCATTACCAGGCTTTCGTGCCCGCCCCATGATACGCCCATCAATATATGTTTGAGGCCATTACAAAAACGTTCTATCTTTTCTTCAGATGAGTTTTTAAGTGTAAAGCTGAACAAACCACCGCAACCCTTCATTTGCCTGCGGGCCAACTCAGCCTGTTTATGATCGGGGTTGAAAGGCCAGTATACCTTATCAACCGCATGATGCGTACGCAAGTAAGCGGTTACCAATTTAGCGGTTTCAAAACTACGCTGAATGCGCAGCGGCAAGGTGCGTAAACCACGGATCATGAGCCAGGCGGTTTGCGGGGACAAGGCCGCGCCGATATTCATAAACTCGTTATTGAACAATTGCTCCATCAGTGCCTTGCTGCCGGTAAGTACACCTGCAACAATATCAGAGTGCCCGCCAATATATTTTGTAGCCGATTGCGCTACCAGATCAATACCCATACTTATCGGTTTTTGAAACAGCGGACTGCAATAGCTATTATCTATCATGGTGATGATCCCTTTCAATTTTGCAAACTCCGCAATGCGGGTAATATCCTGCAACTCAAAGGTGAGCGTATTAGGGCTTTCGAGGTAGATGAGGCGCGTGTTCGGCTGAGTAGCATCAATAAAATTTTGCACATCGTTACCATTAACAAACGTGGCGGTTACACCGTATTTGCCAAGCACATTGGTAAATAGTTTTTCTACCCAGTTATAGGGGTTTTTGATGGCCACCACATGGTCGCCTTGTTTAAGCAAACTAATAAGCGGCACCGCTATAGCGGCTATACCGCTGCTAAATAATAAAGCATCTTCGGCACCATCTAATGCTGCCAGTTTTTTACGTAAGATGTTGAGCGTAGGATTTTGTCCGCGCGAGTAAATGCCGGCTTCAAATTCATTAGCCATGGCCTGCCTGAAATCGGCCACGGTTTTAAAGGCAAAGTTACTGCTTTGCATTACAGGTGGCGAAATGGCATTAAAGTAGTTCTCGCGGTCTTCTCCTAACTCGTTTAGGATAAATGATAGTTCCATTTTAGGGTTTGGGAATTGGTTTTTGGTTTCTTTTGGTTAGATAATATATAATGAGGCCTGCAACAAATGTGCAGAAACAAACTATGGCCGCCAGTGGGTTATTAATGAATATATTAATAGTAACAAACAGGTACGAAGCAATAAATATCAAAGGCACAAGAGGAAACAGCCGTACCTTGTACACACCTTGCGTGTTGTGTTGCTTTGCTTTTTTACGTAATATAAAAATAGAGCTTGCTGCTATTGAAAGGCCTATAGTATCAAAGAACATTACATAATCAAGCATTTTTTGAAAAGAGCTTACAAATAGTAAAATGAGCAATATAGCCCCTACAAAAAAAGTTAAGCCAAACTCCTGTACCTGATTTTTGCCGTTAACCCGTTTAAATAATTGCGGTAATATGCCATCTTCGGCCATAGCATAATAAACCCGCGGATTAGCCATAATATTTACGTTGATATATGCCAGTACCGATGCGAACATCAGTATCGATGTTATCTTATATCCTGTAACTCCGAATAGTACGCCTGCGAGTTTAGCGGCGATAACATGATCGCTTTGTAAGCCCCCTAACCCTAATACTTTTATATAACAAAGGTTAATAAGCAAATACAGTATTACCACAGTTAACACTCCCCAAAAAATAGCTTTGGGTATATTTTTTTTAGGATTAATAATATCACCGCCGAAATTGATAGTTTGCTGATACCCGCCATAGGTAAAAAATACAGCTACAAGACTTAAGCCCAAACCTGTAAGGTTACTAACAGGATGCTGTAAAACTTGTACTGCCGGCAATGTGGCATCGCTTTTAAAAACAGCAGCGCATAATATCAATATCATCAGCACTTTAAATATAGTAAGTACATTTTGGGTGCGGGCACTCATTTTTATACCTATATAATTAATAATATATAATATAAGTACTGATGATACAGTAAGTATACGTACACCCAATGTATTCTGCAAACCGGGCGGCATTACTAACGGATCAATATACTCGGCACCAATTAGTGCCACTGCCGCAACAGAGGCCGCATTGCTGATCACCAGCACCCAATTGATCATGAACGCGAATGCCGGATTAAAGCAATACGACACCACTTTGTAAAAACCACCCGTATTAGGGTACCGCGAACCTATCTCGGCAAAGGTGAGCGCGCCGCACAAACTTACCGCGCCTCCAAATATCCATACGGCGAAATACAGATATACGTTATCGGTATGGTTAGCCACTTCATAAGGTGTGGCAAAAATACCCATGCCTATAATAAGGCTGATAACTATCATGTACAGATCAAAACGGTTAAGTTTTGGAATTATGCCCATAAAAACCGTTTTTTATATAAAGTATTTTGCATATTTTAAATATAGTAAAAGGTTTTACTATATTTAGGCCAAAATAAGATCAGTTTTCAGTATTTTAAATGATATCAGGGCGATATTTTATCATTTTAAATAAAAACTGACTTAAACTACTTGTAAACCGATATTCTGTATAAATTTCTTTTTTTAACTAAATTATAGTTACGCTATAATCACCACCTATTACAATGAAAAAAACGGTGTCTATTAAAGATATTGCCAAACTTACCGACTCGTCGATCACCACGGTATCTTTCGTTTTAAACGGCAAAGGCCGGATTAGCGAAGCTACCCGAAAAAAAATATTAGATGTAGCCGAAAAAAATGGTTACCAGGCCAACCGGATGGCTGTAGGCTTACGCACCGGGGTTTCAAAAGTAATAGGGCTCGTTGTAGAAAACATTGGCGGCCACTTTTTTGGTGCGCTGGCTAAAGTAATTGAAGAAGAAGCAGAAAAACATGGCTACCGCATAATTTACTGCAGCACCAATAATGATATACAAAAAGGCCGGGAGGTTATAAAAATGCTTTCGCAGCAATTGGTTGATGGCTATATTATTACACCACTTAAGGGTTTAGAGGATGAAGTGCTGGCATTAACTACAAACAATAAACCCGTTGTACTTATAGATGGCTATTTCCCTGGTTTGAACATTCCCCATGTATTGGTTGACAATACAGGCAGTGTAGTAAATGGTATTAACTGCTTTATAAAAGAAGGCTATAAAAAAATAGGTTTTGTAACGGTAGATATTGAACTGGTGCAATTAACCGAAAGGTTGCAGGGCTACAGCGATACCCTGAAGCAAAATAATATTAAAGAGGTAAAGAAAAATATCCTGAAACTACCTTTTGATATTGATAAGTATAATGCCGTAGAAGTAATTAAGAACTACATATTGAAAAACAAAAACCTCGATGCCATATTCTTCGCCACCAACTATTTGGGCATATTAGGCTTACAGGCCTTAAAAGAGCTTAAACTCAGCATTCCGGATGATATTGCGGTGATCAGCTTTGATGATAACGAACTATTCGATCTGTATCCACCGGGCATAACCTCTATTAAACAGCCTACTTACGAGATAGCGAAATCGGCTATCGATATTCTGTTATCGCAGCTAATGGATAATAAAACCGACATATCAGATCTGAAACTTCAAATCCCGTCAACCATTATTGAGCGTGGTTCAACAAGAGCTAAATAACCACCTTGCATCAAAAGGTGTTTTACGCATATTTTTATTCAGTACCATATCCGTAATTGCATTTACAGATAATGGCGATGATTTTCCTTTAAATATTCTTTTTTCAAGAACAAAATCTGCTTAACGAAATCACAGAAGCACTAAATACTTATTAAAAATCAACAATACTTAAATTGAGCACACCAGCACAGCAAAAAATAAGGAGATCATAATATATTTTTTAATTACAAATCCAGTAACATAGCAAAATACATAACATATATTTATAAATACCCATCTAAATATAAAAAACAGTTCAAATATTTGTATTTTATCATCATATTTTTGGCACATCACTAATTAATTAACACTTTGTTTAAATAAATTTTATAAAATATTTGATAAAACCTTTTACTATTCTATATTTGCTATATGCAACGCGCGCCTGTCTGCTATTTATTCTATACTAAGCTCTGTTACAAAACAATAACAAGCTAAAAAATCTTTTTTTAAGCCAAATGGTAAAACGTTTAACCATTTGTTGATCAATATCATGCGATATAATTTGATTTGAACAGCCTTAAACTGTACAAGCATGACTTGTTGTGCCCTAATCGATAAAACGTTTTATCGTGGATAATTAAACTATTGTTGAACCAAAACATACTGAATGGATATATAAATTACTATAAAACAACCGATTATTAGCAGATACACTGTTAACTGCTTCCCCTTTAATACCCCTAACAGGCACCATATCGTCGGGTGCTATGGATATTCACCTTATTATTAAATTTTACCACATGATCTTATTGTTTTACGAGAAAAAGTTCCCCCGTTTTTTATGTATCATGCTAATGCTGCTGGTGTTAGAGATACCTTACGTTCGTGCGCAAAATACCGGCGGTATAGTTACCGTTTCAGGTACTATTAAAGACGAATCGGGCCCGTTACCAGGCGCTATAGTATTAGTTAGCGGTACAAATACCGGCTCATCAACCGATGCCGATGGTAAATTCAGCATCAAAATTACTGCAGGCCAAACGCTTACAGTAAAAATGCTTGGTTATGAAACTAAACAAGTTAAAGTTACAGGTGCTACTACCAGCCTTGTTGTAACCCTGGCCAATGATAGCAAGAGCCTTAAAGAGGTGGTTGTAATTGGATATCAGCAAGTAGCCCGCCGCAGTGTGAGTGCCGCTGTTACCTCTATCAATCCCAGAGATATTGCAGATATCCCCGCCCCTACGTTTGACGCCTTACTTCAAGGCCGCGTGGCAGGTTTGAACGTGCAAAATTTTTCGGGTGAGCCGGGTGTACGCAGCAACGTTGTATTACGTGGTAATACATCGGTAAGCCGTTCAATTGATAACAACACCAACTCACAAAGCGGTAAAGCAAGTTTGGCACGTGCCATTAGCGGTCCGCTTTATGTAATAGACGGAGTGCCTCAAAGCACAGAGGATATTGCTGCTATTAATTACGGCAGCGGTACCAGCACCGATCTTTTGGCAGGTATCCCAATTGGGGATATTCAAAGTATCGACGTTTTAAAAGATGGTTCGGCAGCAGCTGTTTACGGTTCGCGTGGTGCCAATGGTGTTATTTTGATAACTACTAAAAAAGGTCTGCCCGGCAAAACCCAAATAGGCTTCTCAGCTTATCATGGTTTAACTGCCAGGCCAAACCTTGATAAGGTGTTGATAGGTGCCGAAGAAACACGCGCCAAACTGGACCTTATTAACCATTATGGTAATTATACTAACCTGAAAAACCTCCCGCAAATATTAACCGACACCTTAAACAATGCTTTCAACAACGCCAATGATTACCGCGATGGTGTGTACCAAACCGGCCGTGTTGATAATTACCAGGTATCGCTTACCGGTGGTAGCGACATTTTCACTTATCGTTATGGTTTAAACTATTATGATGAAGATGGTATCATTAAAAAATCGGGCTTAAAACGCTATGCTTTAAATAGCAATATCGGCCTTAACCTTTCGCCAAAGTTGAAGATCACTACCCAGATCCGCTTTTACAGGGTTGACCGTCCACGGTCTATCAGTGATTTGAGTGGTGGTTTTAGTCCGTTCAACGGAGGATATTATGCAAGCAGTCCGCTGCCGGCATCAAACTTGTACCTGTCGCCCGAGAAAAGAGATTTTCTTTTCGGTAACACATCAGTGCAAACTGATGCTAACACCAACAACAGTATCACCATTAGCCCTACTATTGATTGGAGAATATCAGATAAATGGTTATTTAACACCGTTATATCATACGAAAGCGCCAACAGCCGTAACGACTCTTACACTCCCGGCTATGTTCGTTTAAGTAATGAAGGTATCGCATCAAGCTTTTCAGACAATTCTTACAACTACCTATTAAGCAATAGCTTACAGTTCACCACCAAAATTAAGGAAGATCATCACATAAACGTATTATTGGGCCAAAACACTGAATACCACCAGTATCGCTCAATAAGCGCTTATGCTGATGGTATTCCTAATGACCAGGTGAACGTAGTAAAGATCATTGACAGAAACAGATCTAACGCTTTTTCTGACCTGATAGAAAGCGGTATCCAAACCGGCTTTTTGCGTTTAAACTATGATTACAAAGGCCGTTACCTGTTATCGGGTGTATTTAATGCCGATGCGTCATCAAAATTTGGTCCGGGTAAACGCGTGGGTTATTTCCCATCAGTATCTGCCGGTTGGATTATCAGCGACGAGCCTTTTATGAAAAGTGCAGCCTCATGGCTTACCATGTTAAAATTACGCGGTAGCTTTGGTATTACCGGCCGCCAGCCTGATAGCGGCGACAACTATCTTTCGTTTAATGCTTACCGCATTGGCGCAGGTGGTTTTTCGGGCAGTGATGCACAAACCTATAACGGTGTATCATCCATATCGCCAAATTTTGATACTGGTTTAAGCAATAAAGACCTTACCTGGGAGCATTCAAAACAATACAATTTAGGTATCGACCTTACCATACTTGATGGTCGTTTCAACTTTGTTGCCGATGCTTATGTTAAAAATACTACCGAAGGTATCTTCTCATTAAACCTGCCTGTTACAACCGGTTATTCAACCATTATTACCAATGCTATAGGTACACAAAACAGGGGTATAGAAGCATCAGTTATTGCAAATATTTTTTCGCCTTCAAGCAAATTTCAATGGAATACCAACTTTAACATTGCCTACAATAAAAACGAGATCACCTCATTGCCAAACGGTGGTCGCGATATTTATTTAGACCACTTTGTTTTACGCCGCGGACAATCTATCAACGAATTCAACTTGTTTCAACAAACAGGTGTTTACCCTACCGATGCCGATGTACCATTTAACCCGGTTACAGGTGGTGTGTTAAACTTCTACGGGTATCCGTTTAAAGGTGGTGACCCAATATGGAAAGATTCAAATGGCGATGGTGTGCTGGATGCTACAGATTATGTACCAGCCGGTAACCCTAACCCTAAATACACAGGTGGTTTTACCAACTCTTTCAGTTACAACAACTTCACGCTATCGGTATTCTGTACCTTTACTTTAGGGCGTGAAATATTTAACGATTACCTGGTAGGTAAACTATCGCACCTGGTACCAACTGATGATGGCGACCCTAATCCGCTACATGCAATTACCAACAACGCATTCCCTGATCTTACTGGTATCAACTACTGGAAAAACCCGGGCGATATTGCCCAATACCCTTCATTAAGTTCGGTAAGCGGCACGAGGTATAAATACGCGGCATCAAGCAACGCGTGGATTGAAAGCGGCAACTATATGCGTATTAAAACGGTATCGTTAGCATACGCCTTTCAACCGGCAGTGTTAAAAAAGATCAGCATAAGCAAGCTGCGCGTATATGGCATGGTTGATAACCTTCACATTTTCCAAAAATCAAACGTACCTGATGCTGAACAGGTTGATGCTTTTGGTTTATATAACGGTAGCGGTTACCCTATCCCTAAAAAATTCACTCTTGGTGTTGACCTTACCTTTTAATATTTAAATACTAAGTAAAAAGCGATGAAAATACTTTCAAAAAAATATATAGCAGTACTGGGGTTAGCAGCCGGGCTGTTGGGTGCAAGTTCATGTAAAAAGATACTTGAGCTGGAGCCGCACAATACTACCTTCACCGGAGCTTACTTTACCAACGGACAGGATGCCAACACCGCTATTTCAGGTGCTTACTCCCTGTTGCGTTCGGCTTTGTTTGATAACTATTCCTACCATGTATTTGGTGATGCGCCTTCAAATGAATTTAGCATAAATGGTAGTTTGGATAATGCCAATTACAATATATCACGCGGAGAGTTTACCGGCCTTAACGTTGGCCCGGGTATATGGAACTGGAAAAACTATTTTAAGTTATTGCAGCAAATTAACCTTGTTATTAATAAGGTACCCGGCATACCGATTGAAAAATTCACCAATCAGGATGACAAGGCCCGTATAATAGGCGAAGCACACTTTTTAAGGGCTTATACCTATTTTTATATGAGCCGTGTATGGGGCGATATTCCACTTAAGTTAGCACCCGATCTAGATGTTTCGCAAGCTGTAAACGTACCCCGTTCACCAGCCGCCGCTGTATTAAAACAGTGCCTGGCCGATGTTAAAATAGCTGAAGATAATTTAACCTTCGGGTATAATGACGAGAACGAACGTGCCGTACGTGCCAACAAAGGCAGCGCTTTCGCTTTAGAAGCCCATATTAAAGCATGGCAACATGATTATGCCGGTAGTGAAGTTGCCGCTAATACGGTAATTACACAGGGTGGTTACGCACTTGCAGATTCATCTGAGTATGCTAAAGTTTTTATTGGCAAATCTCTTGAAGGTATTTTTGAAATAAACGTGAGTTACGGACAGGGTGAAGGCATATCGCTTAACGGCGGTGGTTACGCACCAACATTGGCAGCTCCGTTTATTGATAAAAGAACACAGGTTAACTGGCCAACCAATAAAGAATATATCAATAAGATATTTAAGGATTCAACAGATTTTCGTTACAGGAAGTTCTTATTCCAGGCGCAGTCTACTGTTGGGCAAACCATTAAATTTTCAAACATCACTTATGCCGATGGTTCAGCTAAGAATGACCCTCGTTTATCAAACAACCTGATCATTTTCAGGCTTGCAGATATAATGCTGTTAAGAGCCGAGGCGCTCAATCAACTTGGCCGCGACAACGAAGCTGTGATATTGCTGAACAGGGTTCGTCAAAGAGCGCATGTACCGTCAATTAACGGTGTAACCGGCGATGCGCTTACTTCCGTGATACTACAGGAACGTTTACGCGAATTGTATTACGAAGGTCAGTCATATTATGACCTGGTAAGAACACTGCATCAAGGCTCAACAACAGCGCATTACTTTGGCGATTATAATTCCGTTTTCAGTGATGACCGCATTAATACCGGCGGAGCTCTTTGGCCTATTGACCCTAATATGTTTAAAGATGATTTTGTGATAACTCAAACACCATACTGGCAAGGTAAACTGTAAACGTAAACTGATATGAAAATGAAACCATTAAAAATATTTATACTGGGCATTTTTGCTGTCCTTACCTTTTATTCATGTAAAAAAGACTACGTAATAGGTGGTAGCCTTTTCGAGGCAAAAGTGAACATGAGTACCTATGATTACCTGAAAACCAATCATAAGTTTGATACACTGCTGATCATGATTGATAAGATGAACCTGAAAGATGATGTGAATAAAAGCGGAACTTTCTTCGCTTTCACTAATTATTCAATACATGCTTATGTAAATCTTGTACAAAATCAAAAACGTGTACAGGGCGATGAAAACTTAGTTTTCACTTTTGACTCTCTTGAGTTAACTCCGCAAAGCCCGCTACGGGATTCATTGAAAGCCTATATGTTTAAAGACAGGATTGCTTATGATAATCTTGATGTTAAAGGTAAATATGTAGCCGCTAACGATGGCGAAAAACGATTGATACAGTTACGCCCTACTACCGATTACACAAGCGGGGTATTTACCACTTTGCCAAAGTACATTTTCTTTACTAAGCTGGTATTAACTGAAGATGGCAAACCACTACCTAATGATATAGATGGAGTGGCAGCCCTTAATGACGATCAGTTTTTAAGCACGCTTTGCCAAACAACAGGTATAATCACCACAACAGGAACACTGCACGTGTTAAGCGACAACCATACGTTCACCTATTTTGGCGATAAGAACAATTAACATACATTAATAATAACTAACATGAAAAAATTAATAAAACCAATACTTATTGCTTTAGTTATAGCTGGTGTATATTCATGCGTTAAAGCACCGCACGGCTACCTGAGCGATCAGATACGCTACCGCGATAACCCTATGCGTATACCACAAGGTATTATTGTGCAAACGGTTGCGGTTGATAATGACGGATCAAGCGCCCCGGTAACTTATGAATTATTAGATATACGCGACGCTGTTACCCACCAACATGCCGATTCGGTATACAAAGCACGCGGCCGGTATGTATTTTCATCGGCATTTGACCCTAATGTTATCACAACGGTTGAACAGTTAAATCAAATACGCTCAAAAATAGAAACACCTCCTTTTGAATTTAACTCACACACAGGTGCGTTTACTTTTTTACAAACCTCATCATTTATTCCTCTGGGTAAATATGAATTTGATATAAAAGCCACTAATGAGTTCGGTACAAAAACTTATAAAAATGTAGCCACATTTAGTGTTGAACCCGGCGATATCGCAAAAATTGACGCAGGTGGTGGCGCTTGGTTTAAAGACGGGACCGATCAAAATGGTGACATTGGCGAGCCAAAAGTTACCGTACAAAAACTGGCTTCGACAGGTACACTGGCTATCTTAAAAATTGTTGACAAAAATGGTGTTCCTTTCAACCCTAAAAACGGTGAATATTTGAAACGTGGCGACAGGAGTGATTTTGAAACATTTGCGAAATTCCACCCGCTTATTGTTTCAGATACTTCGTTAACCTGTAACTTCGAGGTAACCCCTTTCCCATTCCAGGGAGCTGCACAGGGCTTTACCATTTACTATCGTATACCTGGTAAATTCGCAAAAATTGATGATGGTTTTACACCAACTCCTGATAGGGGTTACAGTGCTAATCCACGTTTTACCGTGCGTTTATTTCAGGAAGGTACTTACCTGATAACTGTTAAAATGCAACACGTTACACGTGATGTATTATAGGTTTTAGTGAGCTATATCGTTTTACAGAATAGTTAATTATATTTGGGAAGCGTTCGCGAGGAACGCTTCCCTTTTTATAAACCACCAAATACCTCTTAATAACAATGACTATCATAAAATCGGCTGCCCTGGCAGCGTTGATCATCGGCGAAGTTTTTATTTCGTGCAGTAAGGATAAGGCCAGGCCATCCGATAATATCAATCCCCCCAATCCTATTGATACCATCAAAACACCTGTTGAGGCAGAAGCCGCTCCGCCCGAAAGATGGAAAGAGCACTGGTTTGAGCACAATCAAAACCTTACACGCGTGTATTATGATAGTGTTGTTGCTGTTTATTATGACAGTGATGTAAAACGCAGCATTACCTGGCCTTACAAAGTTATGGGTGATGTATGGCGCTACACTAAAAAAACTTACGGCGATTTCGGTACTGGCAAACGCCTTTACGTTATCTTCCACGCGGGTAAATATAGCGGCGGGCACCCGGCATCGTACTTTGATGCCAGTCACGATAACCGTAACGTGGTTGATATGGGTTCGAGCGATTTCAACGCGTGGCAAAATCCTACCGGTACAGATATCGCCATCCCTATCCACGAAGTGGGCCACATTGTAGAAGGCGCATCAAAAGGCATCAAAAATTCACCTTCGTTCCCGCTGTGGGGCGATAGCAAGTGGATGGAGATCTACATTTACGATGTATTGCTGGCTTTGGATAAAAAGGCCGAAGCGGACAAGATCTACAATGAAATGCAAACCCAAACCGACGATTTTCCGCGTGCAGGTTCGCAATGGTTTAAGAACTGGTTCTACCCTATTTACAGCAAATACGGCGGCGCAACGGTGTTAAACAAATATTTTGTTTTACTGGCTGCCAACTTCCCTAAAAATGGTAAAGAGTATAGCCGCGATTTAAACTGGGGCGAGTTTATCCACTTTTGGAGCGGTGCCGCGGGTGTTAACCTGAAAGAACAGGCTACCATAGCATTCGGCTGGCCCGATGAGTGGGAAACCCAATTTAAACAAGCTCAAAAAGACTTCCCTAACGTTAAATATTAATCAAGATCAAGCAGAAAAAAATGAAATTAAAAGTTACCGTATTTACAATTGCCGTACTATGCTGCATGCAGGCCTTAACGGCAAGCGCGCAAGGTAAATGGACTACCATAGGCACTTATCTTACCCGCGACTCTATCACTAAAAAAGGTTATACGCTGATATTCATCAACAAAGATTCAACCTTTGCGCAAGCGGCCGGTGATTCGGTTAAAACCCGCATGATAGACGCCTTTTTTAAAGTATACCCTGCCGAAGCAAAAAAATACAATAAGAAAACTACCCGCACGGTAACCTTTATTGTTGACCCCGGCTACAAAGGCGTGGCAGCTGCCAGCGATGGTATTATCCGCTTTAACCCAGGATGGATGCTGCGTAAACCTACTGATGTTGACGTGGTTACCCACGAAGTAATGCACATTGTACAGGAGTACGGTTACAGTGCCGGTCCGGTTTGGTTAACCGAAGGTATTGCCGATTATGTACGCTTTAAATTTGGTGTGGATAACGAAGGCTCAAAATGGACCATGCCCGAGTATAAAGAAACCCAGAGCTATAAAAACAGCTACCGCATTACCGCGCGCTTTTTTGTTTGGATAGAAAAAACCAACAATAAAAAACTGGTTGTGGAGCTTGATAAACGCTTAAGGGCGCACACTTACACTGCCGATACCTGGAAAGAACTTACCAGTAAAAACGTTGATGAGCTTTGGGCTGATTACGCTAAAAACCCGGTTATATAATACTGTATTACCACAGTTTAATATTACCACACAATTAAAGGCCCGCACTAAAAACGCAGGCCTTTTTTGTGTTTAACCGTTATCGGCAAAGCCGGGATAGAGCGTCATGCCCCCATCTACAAAAATGGTGGTACCGGTTATATAGTCGGCCTCGTCAGATGCCAGCCATACGGCCAGCTTGCCCACATCCTCGGACTGGCCTATCCTGTTGTAAGGTATCAGCTCCAACAGTTTATCCATCGCTTCGGGGGTTTCCCAGGCGGCTTTGTTGATGGGGGTTTTTATAGCACCGGGGCCTATACCTACCACACGTATTTTATGCGGAGCCAGTTCTTGCGCCATACTTTTCATCATCATCATTACACCGCCTTTGCTGGCCGCGTAATTAATATGGCCTGCCCATGGTATCACCTCGTGCACGCTACTCATGCAAATGATCTTCCCGGCGGCTTTGCTCCTGCTCTCCACCACACCACGCCGGATTAACTCGCGTGCAGCCTCCCTTCCACACAAGAACTGACCTGTAAGATTTACGTTGATCACCTTCTGCCACTCATCCAGCGTCATATCAACAAATTTAGCATCCTTTTGCATGCCCGAATTACTCACCAGTATATCAATAGTGCCGTAACGCTCAAACATGGCGGCAAACATGGCCTGCACATCGCTTTCGCTGCTTACATCGGCTTTGTGGGCGTAGGCTTCGCCGCCGCCTGCTGTAATTTCTTTTACGGTTTCATTAGCGGCTTCTTCGTTATGCGCGTAGTTGATCACTACCCTTGCCCCGGCTTTGGCCATGGCAATTGCCACACCTTTGCCTATCCCGCTATCGCCGCCCGTAATTAATGCTGATTGATTGTTGAGTGATTGCGCCATACGTTTCATTTTCTGCTAATTTAAGCGGATGGAGGGCTTTTTTGTTTGTTGCTTACACTTAAATATTCTTCACGATAATATACCCATAACGAAACCCTTGCTTTACAATTAATTTATACGGATATTGTATTGCATAACTATAAACCACCATCCTCCCCGCAGGGTTATTAATCTTTACAGCTATGAAATGGACGCTCTTTATTCAGCAGAAGACAAAAGTTGCCATGCTGCTTTTTTGCATCATGCTTTTCGCGATATTGACCAGTGTAATTGGCGGCCGCAACCTCGATAATATCAATTATTCGGTAAAATCAATTTATAACGACAGGCTGATTCCGGCTACCGACCTGTATTATATAAGCGACAACCTGCATAGTAAAAAGGCATTGCTCGAAAGCGCGCTTAACAATAGCGAAAATGTTACGGCTACCCATCAGCAGCTTAAGTATATCAACGCCAGTATCAGCAAGCTCATCACACAGTTTGAGGGCACCTACCTGGTAAAAAGCGAACCCGAATTTATAGATCAGCTTAAGCATAACAACAAATTATTGACCGTAGCCGAAGCAAGCATCATTAGGCTGCTGGCTGCTAATCAGCATGCCGAAGCCCATGCTGTTTATGATCAAAACGTGCTTAACACGCACAAAAACAGCATTACATTGCTGAGTAAGCTCATAAATATACAATCTGCCGTGGGTAAAGACCTTATTAAACAATCGGCATTTAACGCCAGTAGTTTCAACCTGCTGTCAACCTTGCAAATACTGGTATCGGTAATTATCGGGATGCTTATTATTAAGTTGGTTATCGCCTCAAAACTTAACAATACGGTTTATAAAAAATACAATATGAACTAAGCAGAGCGGCATTGCCAACTGCTTAAATATTCCTGTTGGGTTTAAGCCCGGGTGTTGGAATGTATTTTGCTTAACAGGCATATAATCTTTAGTACACGCATTTCAATATATATTTTTATGCCCAAATGGTTAAAAACTACGCTTAAGGTATTAGGGGGCTTTGTGGCCCTTATTATAATTATTTTTATAGGCCTTACCGTTTATGTAAGCTATAACAAGCAAAAGGTATTAACCTTGATAACCAATACGCTCAATAAAAGCCTCGATGGTTCATTATCCATCGGCGATATCGACCCTACCTTTTTCTCAGGCTTTCCGGGTGTATCGGTATCGTTAAAAAACGTATTGTTGAAAGACAACCAGTGGGCAAAACACCATCATACTTTACTGCAAGCAGGCGATGTAGGCGTATCAGTAAACGCGTTGTCGTTATTGATGGGCGATGTGGATATTAATAAAATTGTGATCAATAATGCGTCTATCGATCTGTTTACCGATAGCACCGGCTACAGCAATACGGCAGTGTTCGGCAAAAAGAAACCCGATCCTAATAAACCGAAAGACACTGAAAGCAGCGAGCCACCCATTATACAACGCATCAACTTTAATAATGTAAAATTCGCGGTAGATAACCGTAAGGCGTATAAACTATTCAAGTTTGAGGTACGCTCGTTAAAAGGTAAGGTTGATTACCCAAGCGAAGGTTGGAAAGCGCACCTGGATATGGATACCCGCGTGGTAAGCCTGGCATTTAACACCCGTCGCGGTAGTTTTATTAAGGATAAGGTACTGAAAGGCCCGTTTGATATTGACTACACTTCGGATAGCCAGGTGATCAACGTAGCGCCTAATAAGCTATACATTGGTGAAGACCTGTTCACCATTGGTGCGGTGTTTAACATGGCTAAAGACCCGGTTAATTTCACCATTAAGATTCATGCCGATGAGCTGTTATGGCGACATGCCGGCGCTTTACTGGCACCTAACATTACCGAAAAGCTGAACATGTTTAACCTGGCCAAACCATTGCTGGTAAACGCCACCATAGCAGGCGATTTTGGCGGCGGCGGCGATCCGGCTATTGATGTGGATTGCAAAGTGCGCAACAATACATTGACCAGTCCGGGTGGTACGGTGGAAGATTGTAATTTTGATGGGGTATTCACTAACAACTACGTAAAGGGTAAAGGTTTGGGCGATGAAAATTCGGCTATTAAACTTTTCCGCTTTACCGGCAAATACGATTATATCCCTTTTACGGCCGATACTTCTATTATCGCTAACCTTAATAAGCCGTTGGTGATAGGTACTTTCCGGTCAGATTTTCCGCTGATCAGGCTGAACCCTGTTTTGGGTGAAGAAGCCTTTAAATTCAGCAAGGGCAATGCCAAACTGAAGCTGCGCTATACCGCCGATGTTGTTGATTATAAACTGAACAAGCCCATACTTACCGGTATTGTAAGCATCAGCAATGCCGATATTAAATACCTGCCCCGTAACCTCGACCTGAAAAACACATCACTATCGATACATTTCGCGGGCGATAACCTGATGCTGAACAACATCCGTTTGCAAAGCGGGCGCAGCGTGGTTTTGATGGAAGGAAAGATCAGCAACTTTTTGAACCTTTATTATAACGCGCCCGAAAAGATCTTGCTGACATGGAATATCCGTAGTCCGCAAATGTATTTGGGTGAGTTTTTGGGGATACTGAACGCGCGTACCGTGGTAAAACGCCCCGTGAAACGCAATCCGCGAAGGTCAAACCTGGCCGACCAGGTGAACGCCATATTTGAAAAAGGCAGCGCCCAAATGCACCTGAGTGTAGATAAGGTATACTATAAAAAGTTTTTAGCTACTGATGCCAAAGCGGATATTTTACTGGCCAATAACAGCCTGCTCATCCGCAATGTAAGCGTTAAACACGCGGGTGGTTCGCTCAACCTTAACGGTAAGATCATCCAGAACGGGCCATACAACAGCTTCGCGATCAACAGCAAGGTAAACAATGTGGATATCAGCCATTTCTTTTACGCGTTCAGTAATTTCGGTTTAACCAGCTTAACATCCAGCAACTTGCGGGGCTATCTTTCGTCAACAGCTAATGTGAGCGGCCGTATCAGTAACACCGGCGATCTGGTGCCGCGATCGGTAAATGGCACCATCACTTTTAACCTTAAAGAAGGCGCTCTGCTATCCTTCGCCCCTATCAAAAGCGTGGGTAAGTTCGCATTTCCGTTCCGCGATCTGGATAACATCAAATTCTCCAATTTGGGTGGAAAATTCGACCTGCGCGGCAACCTGATCACTATTAATCCTATGCAAATCAATTCGAGCGTGTTGAATATGGATATTGCCGGTATTTATTCGCTTACCACGGGCACCAATATCGCATTGGATGTTCCCCTACGTAACCCGAAGGACGACTATAAAATAACCGACAAAGCCGAACGTGATAAAAAACGTATGAAAGGTATAGTGATACACCTGCTGGCTACCGATGGCGACGACGGCAAAATAAAGATCAAGCTGAACCGAAACCGCAAAAAAGATAAGGACAAGGATAAAGACGATAAAGAAAAGGAGCAGCAGGAAGATGTTGCCAAAAAAGAAAGTTAAATAGAAATATCAGGTGCGGCTGTAATGTTTTGCCGCTGTGTGCGTAATGTATTTATTAACCTTAAATACTTATGGCATACAGCGGTAAAATTTTGAAGAACCCCGTAACCGGGCAGCACATAAAATTTATACAAACGTATAATGATACCCAGGGCAAACTGCTGGAAATGGAGAGCACCTACCATGCCCGCTCTACCGAACCACCAGAACATTATCACCCTTATCAGTCGGAAGATTTTGAAGTATTGGAGGGAGAACTGCGTGTAAGAATAGATGGCGAAATACGTACCCTGAAACCCGGCGATACGCTGCACATCCCACCCAACAAAGTACACGCCATGTGGAACGATAACAGTACCAAAGCAGTGATCAACTGGCAGGTACGCCCTGCCATGCAAACCGAATACTTGTTTGAAACCACCTGGGGCCTGGCAGCTGATGGTAAGGTAAATGATAAGGGCATGCCCAATATTTTGCAGCTTGCCCTTACCGTAAATAAATTTTCGGATGTTTTCAGGCTGATAAAACCGCCCTATTTGGTGCAAAAGATAGGATTTGGTGTATTAACACCTTTCGCCTATTTGCTTGGTTATAAACCTACCTATAAAAAGTATATAGATTAATAATTTGAAGTTTACCCTACACGCCCACAGGTGTTGGGAAAGACTAATTTCTTAACCCGTCATGCCGAATTTATTTCGGCATCTCATTGGAAAAGTCTCAAATAAGCAAAGTGTTTACTCTACTCTTGGGATGCTGAAACAAGTTCAGCATGACATTGATTGTCTACCAACACCTTACCCTATACGCCCAGCGCCTGGTATATTTCGCAGCTTAATAGCCCGCTGCCGCCGCCATAGTGTTTAACCAGCGGAATATCAGCCTTGATAGCCCTGAAGATGATGCTTAGCTCTTTCTCTTCATCATCGAGCAGGCCGCCGCCAAACAGTACCACATCAAACGGGTTATTTTCAAAAGCATTAACGGCATCATCGGCGCTGAGTACGCCGGTGCCGTTCCATAGCTCATTATTATTGATGAGCCGCACAATGGTTTGTATAATGCCGGGATTGGTCCCAATCACTAAAATCTCCTTCTTCTCCATCTCCTTAAACATTAACAACCATTGGTACGTCCATCAAAAGCACCTGAACATCACTATCGGCCTTTATTTCTAAAGCGTCGATATCCCAAATTCCCATTCCATCTCTCTCGTTCAGGCTTTGGCCATTAACGGTAACATCCCCGCTTATCACAAACACGTATACCCCGTTACCGTTTTTCTTTATATTGTATGTAGCAGTTGTGTCCGCGGTTAACTGCCCTGTATGGAACCAGGCATCCTGGTGTATCCACACACCTGCATCATCGGCATTGGGCGATAATATCTGGTGCAGCACATTTTTTTCTGTAGTATTTATAGCAACCTGGTCGTAACGTGGCTGCACATTGCGCTTGTTGGGGTAAAGCCATATCTGCAAAAATTTAACCGCCTGGTTAGGGTTGTTGTTAAATTCGGTATGGTAAATACCTGTACCCGCGCTCATGGCCTGTATTTCGCCGGGCTTAATCACGGCTTCGTTATCCATGCTGTCGCGATGTTTTAGTTCGCCTGATAACGGTATGGAAATGATCTCCATATTATCGTGCGGATGATCGCCGAAACCGCGGCCGCCATCAACAGTATCATCATTCAAAACCCTTAGCGCGCCAAACTGTATCCTTTCGGGGTTATAATAACCCGAAAAACTGAAAGTGTGGTAGCTTTTAAGCCAGCCTAAATTTGCGAAGCCTCTTGTTGCTGCCTTGTGTATGATTGATTTTGCCATGACCATTTTGTTATTTGATACAACAAAAGTACGGCCGCCAAACCCGCAGGCACTTGATGTAGATTAAGAAATGAAACTACTTAGCCGGGCTGCGCAGTATTTTGGCCTGCATACGGCTAAAAAATTCGGGCGTTACACCTATATACGAGGCGATATCCTTTTTAGGCAACGCGTTGATAAGCGATGGGTACCGCTTACAGAAATTATTGTACCGCTCTTCGGCCGCGAGGCTCAGGTTATCCATCAGCCGTTGCTGATAGGCTACCAATGAATTTTCGGTAATGATGCGAAAGAAGCGCTCAAACTTGGGCACCTGTATATATAGTTTTTCCTGGTTGGCTTTCGAGAGCAGCAATATATCGGTAGGCTCGTTGGCCTCAATATTCAGGTTGCCGGGTTTCTGACTGATCAAACTATACATATCAGCTATCCACCAGCCCGGCGGCGCGAAATTCATTACGTGCTCAAAACCGTTATGATCTACCGTAAAACCCTTCATACATCCCGAAGTAATAAAGGCGGAGTACTTACATATTTCACCATCTTCCAGCAAAAACTCCTTGCGTTTTAACTGCTTGGTCTGCAACAGAGTAATAAAATACGCGCCCTCTTCGGGCGTAAGGTGAATGTATTTAGAGATGCTTTGCAGAATAAGACTGGTTTCCATATATGTAATTGACAGGGCAATTTAAGCATTTATGTATTATTAAGGCTTGGCTTTGTATTTCGCATTGCTAACCGCAGGTGTTGAGAATACCAATTTCTTAATCCGTCATGCCGAATTTATTTCGGCATCTCATTAGAAAAGGCTCAGGCAAGCAAAGTGTTCACCTTACTCGTGGGATGCTGAAACAAGTTCAGCATGACATTATGGTCTTCCTAATACCTTTTGCGTCACCGATGAAACTATTTTATAGCAGAATACTCAGGATTTGATCACCGACAGATAATTACCTCCCAAAGCAAAAAAAGCCGCTAAAAGCGGCTCTTCAATATCTATATAAAGTATAATTTACTCTTCAACAACTTCGCTGTTGGGGCTGCTTACTTCGGGCTCTTCCTGTTTGAAGTAGCGCTTTTGGTATATCAGTATCAATATAACACCTACTGATATGGCAGAATCTGCAAGGTTAAATACCGGGCGGAAAAATACAAAATCTTCGCCTCCCCATACCGGGAACCATTTTGGGAAATGACCTGATATCAGCGGAAAATAGAACATATCAACCACACGGCCATGAAACAACGGCGCGTATTTATAGATAACCCCGTAAAAGGTAGAGTCGATAATGTTACCTACAGCACCGGCCAATATAAGGGCCACATTCATGATAAGGCCGCGGTGATATTTATGCTTAATGAGGTGTACCAGCCCGTAACCTATAGCTATTACCGCCACAATGCGGAACAGCGTTAAAACAAGCTTGCCAATTTCGCCTCCCAGCTCCATCCCGAAGGCCATACCGTTATTTTCGGTATAGTGCAGCATACCACGGTTGCCTAAAAACTTTATTTCTTCCCCAAGATACATGTGCGTGCGCACCCATATCTTAATAATTTGATCGGCAAGAATAATTAACGCGGCAACAAAAAAAGGTTTAGCGTACGAAGCTTTCATTAATTCTGCTTCAGTTTGGCCTCCATGCTGAGGGTAGTGTGCGGTACGGCGCGTAAACGTTCTTTTTGTATCAGTTTACCGGTTTCGCGGCAAATGCCATACGTTTTATTTTCAATACGTACCAATGCTGCCTCTAGCTGCTCAATAAATTTCTTCTGCCTTGCAGCTAACTGGTTGATCTGCTCTTTTTCAAGCGTAGCCGATCCATCTTCCAAAGTTTTGTAAGTACCGGCGGTATCATCAGTACCGTTAGCGTTTGGTGAGCTTAATGAAGTTGCCAAAGAGTTTAACTCTTCTTTAGCCACACGCAGTTTTTCAAGAATGATGTCTTTAAATTCTTTTAGTTCAACGTCAGAATATCTGGTTTTTACGTTTTCAGTTGCCATTATATTTTACTTATAGAAATCAATAGTTCACTATCGTCAATCGTTACTTTTTCGCCTTCAGTCAGCTCATTATCAAGCACAATGCTGTCGGCTAAAATTTCGGCGCAAATGTACGATAAATTGTTTTGTATTGCTTCCCATATTACCGGGTTGCAATTAACGCGTACGTTTATTTTGTCAGTTACATCAAAGTCGAGGCTCTTGCGTAAGTTCTGAACACGGTTCACAAACTCGCGCGATATACCCTCCTGTTTTAGTTCACCGGTAACGGTAACATCTAAAGCCACGGTTAGTTTGCCTAAATTTGCAACTTGCCAGCCGGGTACATCTTCAGCAATAATTTCAACGTCGGTTATCTGTAGCTGATACTTGCCTTCCAACACATTTATAGTACCGTTTGTTTCCAGTTCGGTAATATCGGCCTGGCTAAAGTTGTTTATCGCATCGGCTACCAGCTTCATATCCTTACCCACTTTTTGGCCCAGTGCCTTAAAGTTGGGTTTTATCTTCTTCTTAATAAAACCCGCGGCATCGGTAATATACTCTATATCCTTAATGTTGGTTTCGGATAATATCAGCTCTTTTACCTGGTCAACCTGATGCGCAAAATTCTTATCCAATATAGGCAATAAAATTTTACTTAAGGGCTGCCTAACGTTTATACTTACCTTTTTACGTAATGATAATACCAGCGATGATATATCCTGTGCCATTTGCATGCGTTCTTCCAGGTCTTTATTTACCAGATCGTCGTGATAAACAGGGAAGTACGCCAGGTGTACCGATTCAAACTCTTCCTTTTTAGTAACCGAGTTCAAATCGTTAAATAATCTGTCGGCAAAGAAAGGCGCTACAGGCGCTATCAGTTTAGTAATTGTAGTTAAACAGGTATAAAGGGTTTGATAGGCCGATAGTTTATCATCCGAGTTATCAGACCTCCAGAAACGCCTGCGACTTAAACGGATATACCAGTTGCTGAAATGCGCGTCAACAAAATCCTGTATAGCGCGGGTAGCCTTGGTAGGCTCAAAATCAGCATAAAAACCATCAACCTCTTTGCTTAGAGTATTCAGCAGGGAAATGATCCACTGGTCAATCTCCGGGCGGTCTTTTATGGCTATCTCGGCTTCGTTGTAAGTAAATTTATCGATGTTGGCATACATCGCGAAGAACGAGTAGGTATTGTAAAGTGTACCGAAGAATTTACGGCGCACTTCATCCAAGCCCTCCAGGTTAAATTTAAGGTTATCCCATGGCGACGCGTTGCTGATCATGTACCAGCGGGCAGCATCAGCGCCGTATTGCTCTAATGTTTCGAACGGATCGGTAGCGTTACCTAAACGTTTCGACATTTTGTTGCCGTTCTTATCCAGCACCAAACCATTTGATACCACGTTTTTAAACGCTATACCGGCATTGCCTACGGCTTTGTTGATGTCTTCTATCTCGTCGCTGCTTTCGCTTAGCATAACGGCTATGGCGTGCAAGGTAAAGAACCAGCCACGGGTTTGGTCAACGCCTTCGGCGATAAAATCTGCCGGGTAGGCATTTTTAAATTCCTCTTTATTTTCAAAAGGGAAGTGCCATTGCGCGTACGGCATAGCGCCGCTGTCAAACCAAACGTCGATCAGGTCGGGTTCGCGGAACATTTTGTTGCCGGTTGATGAAGTTAGAATGATATCATCAACATACGGGCGGTGCATATCATCAATGGTGAACCCGGCAGGCATTAAGCCCGCGGCTATGGATTTTTCTATTTCCTGTTTCAGTTCAGCAATTGAACCGATACATTTTTCTTCAGGTCCGTTCTCTTCTCTCCAAATTGGCAACGGGGTGCCCCAGTAGCGTGAGCGCGACAGGTTCCAGTCAACCAAGTTCTCCAGCCAGTTACCAAAACGACCTGTGCCGGTCGACTCCGGTTTCCAGTTGATGGTTTTGTTAAGAGCAACCATTTTATCCTTAACCGCGGTAGTGCGGATAAACCAGCTATCCAGCGGATAATATAATATCGGCTCATCTGAACGCCACGAGTGTGGGTAGCTGTGCTCGTATTTTTTAACGTCGAACGCCTTGTTCTCTTCTTTCAGTTTAATGGCGATGAGTACATCGGTCGGTTTAAAATCCGCTTCGGCACGTTCGGCATCGCTGTAGTATTCTTCCTTAACGTAGCGTTTGGCGTAGTCGGTCACTTCATCAACAAAGCGGCCTTGTTTATCAACCAGCGGTACTTCTTTGCCTGCTTCGTCAAGCACCATTACTGATGGTACATTGTTCTCTTTACAGGCCCTAAAGTCATCCGCGCCAAAAACAGACGCGGTGTGTACTATACCGGTACCATCTTCAGTAGTAACAAAATCTGCTGGGATCACACGGAAAGCATTCGCTTCCAGGTCGGCATTGGTTACATACGGCATTAGCTGCTCGTAATGGATACCTACCAGTTGGCTGCCTTTGCACTCGGCTTCTATTTTGTAAGGGATCACCTTATCGCCGCCTTTGTAATCGGCAAACGAAGCGTTTTCGCATTCGGCTTTAAAATATTTTTTAACCAGGTCTTTAGCCAACACTACGCAAACCGGCTGGTAAGTGTATGGGTTAAAGGTGCTGATTTTGGCATAAGTAATGTTTTCGCCAACGGCAAGGGCACAGTTTGACGGCAATGTCCACGGAGTGGTTGTCCAGGCGAGTATAAACACATCGGTATCTATCCCTTCAAACAAAAACTCCGAATCACCATCACGCTTTACCTTGAACTGGGCGGTAATGGTGGTATCTTTCACCATTTTGTAAGTGCCCGGCTGGTTCAGCTCGTGCGAGCTTAAACCGGTACCCGATTTTGGCGAGTAAGGTTGTACCGTATAGCCTTTGTATAACAGGCCTTTATTGTAAAATTGTTGCAGTATCCACCAAAGGCTTTCAATGTACTCGTTTTCGTAGGTTACATAAGGGTTTTTAAGATCAACCCAGTAGCCCATTTTTTCGGTCAGATCGTTCCATACATCGGTATACCTCATTACCTCCTTACGGCAGGCATCGTTGTATTCTTTTACGGTGATCTTTTTGCCGATATCGTCTTTAGTAATGCCCAACGCTTTTTCAACGGCCAGCTCAATAGGCAAGCCATGGGTATCCCAGCCGCCTTTACGCTTAACACGGTAACCTTTAAGTGTTTTGTAACGGCAAAAAATATCCTTAATTGAACGCGCCATTACGTGGTGTATACCCGGCATACCATTGGCAGACGGCGGCCCCTCGTAAAAGGTGTAAGGATTATCAGCAGGACGGCTCCTGATACTTTTTTCAAATATGTTGTTGGCTTTCCAAAACTCAAGGATCTCTTTTCCGGTTTTAGATAAGTTTAACTGCTTATATTCGTTGTACATCAATATGTTCTACCTCGTTTTTTAGAGGTTGCAAAAATACGGAATTTTAACCAAAATATCTTATTTTGACGCATGAAAATTAAACCCCGATACCCGTTTAAATTTTGAAAAGCCCCATATTGCAGCAAGTTTTTACAGTATGAAAAAGGTAATACGCAGTTTTGGTTATGCTTTTAAGGGGATAGGCTACGCGTTTAAAACACAGCTTAACTTTCGCATACACTCGGTTGCCACCCTTATAGCGGCAGCAATGGGTTTTTGGCTGCGCATCAGCACGGCCGAATGGTTGTGGATCATCCTTTGCATTGCCATTGTATTACTTACCGAATTGCTGAATACCGCTATAGAAACACTTACCGACCTGGTATCGCCCCAGTATAACGAAAAGGCAGGCCATGTAAAAGATGTAAGCGCTGCTGCTGTAGTAGTTAGCGCGGTTTTTGCATTGATAGTTGGAATGATGATATTTTTGCCAAAGCTTTGCCTTTTATTTTGCCATGCTGCATAAAACCCGCGGAATTGTATTTAAAACTACCGATTACAGCGAAAGCAGCGTGGTGGTACAAATTTTCACCGAAAAATTCGGGCTGCAATCGTACCTCATTAATGGGGTAAAAAAGCCGAAGGCCAAAATAAGCCGCAACATGATACAGCCCCTGCATTTGCTCGATCTGGTGGTGTATCATAAAAACAACGGTGGGGTGCAGCGTATTTCAGAATTAAAGAATGCACCGGTTTTTAAAACCATCCCCTACGATGTGGTGAAAAGCAGCATCGCCATGTTTTTGAACGAAGTGTTGTACAAGGCCGCCAAGCAGCAAGCGGCTGATGAAAATTTGTTCAGCTTTATATTCAGCGCTATTGAATGGCTCGATCATCAAACCGAAGGACTGGCCAATTTTCACCTGCTGTTTTTGATACAGCTTACCCGTTACCTGGGTTTTTATCCTGACAAGACATGGGCTGGCAATGCCGATTATTTTGATATGAAGAACGGAGTTTTCAGTCGCATGAAGCCTGATACTACACTATACCTATCGCCCCCGCACACGCAGAATTTTTATAACCTGCTACATTGCAGCTTTGAGAATGCCGCCAACATAAAACTGACTATGGATGAGCGCCGGTATTTAATTGCAAAGCTGCTGGAATATTACGCTTTGCATATCGAAAACTTTGGGAATGTGCACTCGCACGAAATACTGGAAGAGGTGTTAGGTTAAGGCGCGCCCGGTGTTGATCCAAGTAATGAGAAGATCGATTTCTCAATCCGTCATGCCGAATTTATTTCGGTATCTCATTAAGAAAGTTTCAGCCAAGCAAAGTGTTTACCTGGCTCGTGGGGTGCTGAAACAAGTTCAGCATGACCTTTCTTACGGGCAACCTCCGGGCGCGCCCAATGTGCTTTATACCTGGTGACCTAATATTTGTTTTTTGATATAATCGATAGTAGATGCCGGGATGGGCGTGCCTTCTACCTGCTCAATGCTGCCATCGTTATTGATCTTCAATTCGGCGTTGATGTTATCATCAATGCTCACGTGCAATTTGTCTTGCTCCTTTTCCACTTTGCAGTTAAGCTCGCGTTCGGAGTAGTTGATCTTAAATTCGTATTTGCCGTCTTTTTCGGCAGGTGTTATCTCGTTCATAACTCAAGTGTTTAAGTGTATCACATTAACAGCAAAAACTTAAGTTATGTTTAACCAAAGGGAAAGAAAATTTACCCGTTCAGACATGTAAATTTATAAGGCACAAAAAAAGAGAAAGCAGCAACTTTCTCTTTTTATATTAACTGACCTCATAAAATTTATCATAAAGAACAAGTTGTTTTAGGCCGATAAATTGTATGCTGCAAATATATATTCCTCATTTATTAAATGCTAATTTTTTAACGCTTTTTAACAAGAAATTAACAGAAAAAGATAATTTTTTATAGTTTTTGAAAATTTTGAACTGAAAATGAATTTTTAAAAGCATTTAGCGAATAGAAAATTATCAATTTTTCAAAAAAAACAACACTTATTACTCATAATTGGTGTATAACTTAAAAAAGCGGGCATTTTTCAAGTACCTACTTGTAGGTATGCGTGTTTAAACATATCCTACCTATTAAATATACTTTGCAGCTTAGAAACGGCATTTCGCATGTTTTAACATCTAAATTTTGGTAATTGTTTGGCCAAAGCCAATATTTGATTGAGTAATTTTGGAAATAAAACCAAGGGCATAAAATGAGCAGGCAGCATCAATATTCGGCGCGAATTGACTGGATAGGCAACCAGGGAACAGGCACGAGCGGCTATAACGCGTACAGCCGGAACCACACGGTGTCGGTACAAAATAAGGCCGACATCTTATGCTCGTCCGATCCTTCTTTTCGCGGTGACAACACCCGGTATAATCCCGAAGAAATGCTGGTGGCTTCGCTATCGAGCTGCCATCTGCTTTGGTATCTGCACCTTTGTGCCGAAGCCGGGGTAGTAGTGGTAAACTATACAGACCAAGCCGCCGGTGTGATGCAGGAAGACAATAACGGCGGCGGGCGCTTCACCAGTGTAACCCTGCATCCCGAAGTAACTGTGAGCGATGCAACAATGGTTGACAAAGCCAATGAGCTGCATCATAAAGCCAACAGCTTATGCTTTATCGCCAATTCATGTAATTTCCCGGTTCATCATGAGCCTGTTTGTAAGGTAGCCAAGTAGGGTAAAATTTTTTCAGGTAGAATAATTCTTTGTGTAAAAAATTATTGGAGGCTGTCACATTCGTGAAGTAGTATCCGTCATGGTAATACAAGCCGTGTACAGCTAACAGCTTGTTAATTAAATATCACAATGAAAAAACACCTGATCTTAACCACAATTGTTTTAACTGCAATGCTACAGGCTTGCAAAGATGATAGATGCGAATGTGTTCCTGATGACGGTAATCATCCTGCCGAAATAATTCATCATGAGATAAACGCCATAGTGGCCTATCAACGCCATATTGAAATTGATATCGACCAAAATGGTGAATATGATTACTCATTTGGCAGTGTACTGATTGAGGAAAATGATCTGCCCTATCTTTATCTCTTTGCAAACGGCGAAACTACTAACGGCAGCAAGTTGCTTTTGCAAAGCAACCCCGAAGTACTTAACGCCCGATGGGCACGGTCACTGGCAAAAGGCGCCAAAATAGAGGACAGTGCCGGCAACGGAAATGAATGGAATGTGCCGCAAATGCACGGCAACATTATTGGTGTAAGAGATAATGGCGTACAAAAAACCTATATCGGCCCGTGGATAGGCAAGCAACATGCTTACATGGGTATGAAATTTAAGATCAACGGGAAATATCATTACGGATGGATCAGGATTACCCACGTTACCGGTAAAGAGCAAATATTGGTTGAAGATTATGCCTACAACAACATCCCCGAACAGCCTATTTATGCAGGGCAGGAATAAGATTTGCTATAATAGCCTGCGGAAGTTAAAGTTATAGGCCACTTTTAACCCGATAACAGGTGTTATCTTGGTTTCGCTGGATCTTAAGTTGATAAGATCTGTACGGAGGGTAAATTCAAGATCGCTATGCCTGTCGAGCATAAGTTCGTACCCTGCTGCAAGTGCGCCGCCTACACCGCCCGTCACCAGGTCTTCATTACCGCCGCCCAAATATAACATGGCGCCTGCGCGTGCAAAAAAACGTTCTTTAAAGTAATACTTAGCGCCTACACCAAGGTAAACCAGTCCGATATTCTCAACAGAATAAACCCTGTAGCCATACGAATCATACACATTACGAAAGTTCGCGTTCAGCTTTTCATATCCCAGGGAAGGTGTTATGGCTACTTTGTTACTAACACGTATACTGCTTTGCAGGTTAAACCCGCTGCCTGTTTTAAAATCGGTAGTTAAGGGTTTGTTAATACCATACGCCAAGCCAATTGAACTACGGGCCTGCCCATAACTTTGCCAATGGCTAAGCGTAGCAATTACTATAATAAGTGTTATTTTGATTATAGAGCGCATTTTATATGGTTATATAAGATGTTATAAAATTAACCAATAATGCTTATTGATGTGGAATATTAACAAAAAGGATACAGATATGGCTTTTGGCGAAATGTTATGAACATGGTGCAATTACCGGCGATATTACTATGAGGTAAGCGGCAGGCGCTATCTTTCCTAATGCCCCCCTCTTCGTAAATCTTATACCCTCATCTCCGGCAAAAACCATCAAAATCCCACTCCATTCATTTCTTATCCTACGTCAAGTGCGGGCGTAAAAACGCGTGGTACTTTTGTAGTGTTAAATCACAAATCATAACACACGAAAACAAAACACAACATGGAAAATACAATCAACGGCATCCACCACATCACTGCGATAGCAGGCAATGCCAAACGCAACTACGATTTTTATACCAAAATTTTAGGCTTACGCCTGATCAAAAAAACGGTGAACTTTGATGATCCCGAAACATATCACTTATACTATGGCGACAAAGAAGGGACACCGGGCACTGTGTTAACTTTCTTCCCATGGGGCAATATACAAACCGGCAGAAGAGGCAGCAGGCAAGCAACCGAAATTGGTTATTCAGTACCTGAAGGCAGTTTAGATTTTTGGTTGAAACGTTTTGAAGACCATAACGTAACTTACAACAAGATCTCTGAAAAATTCGGTGAGCAATACCTTACCTTCTTAGATCCTGACGGTTTGAAACTGGAACTGATTGCTTCAAAAACACCGGATAACCGCTTACCATGGGAAACCGATGAGGTGAAAGCCGAAAACGCTACAAGAGGTTTTTACAACGTAACCATTACCACCAACAAAATGCAGCCAACTGCCGATATTTTGACTAATGTATTTGGCTACCGTTTGCTGGAGCAGCATGTAAACCGTTTCCGTTTTATTACCGACGCGGTTGATAACGCGGCCATTGTTGACCTGGTAGAAGTACCCGGAGAAATAGCAGGCCATGTAGCCGGAGGTTCGGTACACCACGTAGCTTTCAGGGTTAAAAATGAGGAAGTGTTAATGCAATACAGGGATAAAATAGCTGCCTTGGGCTTACACATTACCGAAAAAATTGACCGTAACTATTTCTACTCACTGTACTTCCGCGAACCGGGTGGCGTGTTGTTTGAAATTGCTACCGATAACCCGGGCTTCAGCGTAGACGAACCGGTAGAAGAATTGGGCAGTCATTTAAAATTACCTGCACAATACGAGCAATACCGTACCCAGTTAGAAGAAACATTACCAAGCTTATATTAAAATGTACCAACACACTAAACAATATATTACCGCCGGGACACCCGCTGAAGAGGCTAAAGGCGCCCTGGTCATGCTACATGGCCGGGGCGGTACAGCCGCAAACATTGTGAGCCTGGCCCGCGAACTCAACACTAAGGATTTGGCCATTTACGCGCCGCAGGCTACTAACCAAAGCTGGTATCCTTATAGTTTTATGGCACCCGAAAGCCAAAACCAACCGGCATTAGATTCGGCACTGGAAAACATCGGCGAACTGGTAAAACAGATTGAAGCCGATGGAATCCCGTCAGAGAAGATCTATTTCCTGGGCTTTTCGCAGGGGGCTTGTTTAACGCTTGAATACGTAGGCCGCAATGCCAAACAATATGGCGGCGTGGTAGCTTTCACCGGCGGATTGATCGGTCAGGAATTGATAACCTCCCGTTACTCGGGTGATTTTAAGAACACCCCGGTACTCATTACCACTGGCGATCCTGACCCGCATGTGCCGGTAAGCCGCGTGGAAGAAAGCAATGTTATTTTGACTGATTTAAATGCCCAAACCACGGTAAAGGTATTTAAAGGCAGGCCGCATACCATTACCCAACAGGAGATAGAGTTGGCTGATAGCCTTATATTTTCAACCATAGGTAATTGATTTTAGTTAACTATCTTGCAGTAATTAAAACCTGAATACCATGAAATACGAAGAAGTAGAACTGATCAACAACGAGCCTGTTCATAATTTCGAGCTTACTGTTGAAGGGCACCGCGCCTTTATTGATTACCTGCTTAAACACGATAAGTATTACCTGATACATACCGAAGTACCACAGGAACTGGAAGGCAAAGGCGTAGCAGGCGCGCTGGTAGAAAAAGCCTTTACCTATATTGAGGCACAAGGCAAAAAGATAGTACCGCTTTGCGTATACATACAAGGTTTTTTAAAACGCCACCCGGAGTGGAACAGATTGGTGGCCTGATAAGGTAATTACGGTTACTTAACGGCTTATAATAAAGATGGATAGTATTTTGCGCATGAACAGGCTCCTGCTATTTCTTCTTTTTGGTTCATTGTTGCCGTCATGCACGTTTAAAAATGATGCCTCAAAAAGATCAACAGGTACAGATACTGTTAAAATACTAAGCCTGGTGTTTACGTATGATAAGGTTATTGAGGATATGTATATCAAGCCTGATACCATTTTTATTATAAAAACGAAAAGGGCTAAATACAATTCTTCATGGCCTAAATATGCCGGTAAAATAAAAATTGATTATTGGGATGAAACTCCGGAGACAACGAAGCGCTTGCAGTTTAATAATCGAATAGATGATAAGCCCATGAGATACATAGTGACTTCATTTTCTATTGAACATGATTCTTCCAACGTAACAGTATACGCAGTCAATCAGCGGGCCGACTATTCTTTCAAATTAAAAAAGACAGACAGTGTATGGACGGTCAGTCATTTCTCCTACACTATAGAGTAACTAAAAGGGGTTTCTTAAAACAAGAAACCCCTTTTTTTATTTCAACTGTAATGTAGTTTTATTAAGATTAACCCTATTTACTAAAGCTCATATTTACCTGCCTTACTTTGGCAATGTGGTGCGCGTTAAACACGATCACCGAAATAAATATGATACCGTACGATGCTACCTGTAAAAAGCTCATTTGCTCGTGATATACCAAATTGGCCAGCATAAACGCTATGATAGGGTTAATGTTAAGCAACATACCTACCGTTGATGAGTTAACGCGCTTAAGCGCATACAGGTTAAGGAACAATGGGATGATGGTGAAAGCTACGGCTATCACCTCTATGTACATATAGAATTTAAATTCCGTTGGTACCGGTCCTGAAAATTGGGGATAGAACGGCAACAGCATAATGGCCGAAAGTACGATATGGAAGGTAAGCGTAATAAACTTATCGAACCCGGTATTACGGCGCTGGCTCACCAAATAGCTGGCATAGCTAAGGCCTATGATCATGCTGTAAAACATATCGATAATATTGGCGTACGATAACAGGATACAGCCTGTAACACTTAACCCAATTGCTATCCATTGAAACTTATTCAATTTTTCGCGCAGCAGAAAATAGGCCAGCAGTGTTGTTAATATCGGGCAAACCAAATAAGCCAGCGAAGTTGCCTTTACACTTACATGGTTCATTACATATATAAAAGAGAACCAGTTGATACATAAAAACACGCTGCCGCCAATGTTTAGCAACGCGGTGCGGCGCTTTTCATTTTTGGGCAGCCGGGTGAATGCCTTTATTGTTTGGCGTAATGCAGCGCGCTTAAATAAAACAGTGATCAACAGCATTAAAATCGCGCAGCTAAATACACGGTAAAACAGAATATCTAACGACGCGTAAGCATGTATGGGTTTTAAAACCAAGCTGAAAAACCCCCAGGTTGTGTAGGCAACAATAGCTGCCAGGTAATATTTTGCATCCTTCATCTGATACTTATCCTCCTTTTATACTTGCAAATATCAGAAAAACCGGCAAAGCAATACAGATACAGTTTTATGATTTTGCAGCATAACAGATATTAAAATACATTATCTGAACCGTTTGCAATTTCTGTACCCGTTTTCCGTTTTAATAATTGTTATCACGATAAATGTGATTAACCTTTTTCACAAACGCACCTAAACATAATAAGTTCGGTTAAAGATGATGCCTGCTTTTATTAGAACCCTTATCGCCTCCTTTTTCATTTGTTTCGGCGCAAGCTTGCTACAAGCGCAAAACCTGCCGGGCAATAGCGCGGATATTAAAACCGCCGATTCACTTTTCAAGATAAAATCCTATAACAGATCGGCCGAATATTATTTAAGATCGTTTGCGCAATCGCCCGCTACCCGAACGAATATAAACCTGTTGAACGCGGCAAAGGCATGTACCAATAATCAGCAGGTTGACAGCGCTTTCGCGTTCCTATCGGTAATTGTAAGCCGGAAACCACGCACATTTTATAATGCCATTGTTCATGAAGCTGAGTTTATACAGTTATGGCACGATAAAAGATGGCAGCCGCTATTGGCACAAATGGAAAAGGCAAAAAAGCGCTTCAATGCTTCGGTACCTTACGAATTGGAAAGCTTACGCAAAGAGCGCATGCGCATGGACCTCACAAGGATAGATTTAGCTCGAAAATTCGGTACAAACTCCAACGAATACAAACTTTACCAGGATACCGTAGTTGCTAAAGATGCTGTGAACGCGCTTAAACTGAAATCCATTATTCACACCTATGGCTGGCCCGGTCCCGAGGAGATTGATGATAATGGGGTAGAATCGCTCATTTACCTCTATCTCAAACTCAACTTTGCCGACCAGAAACGCTACTACCCGCTCATATCAACCGCGTTTAAAAAAGGTAATATCGACGCGGAAAACTATGCCATCATTACCGATAGGATTTCCTTTACCGACAAAGGGATCCAAATTTACGGTACCCGCCCCGGCGACCCTGTAATTAATAAGGATAGCCTAAATTACAGACGTTTAGCCATAGGGCTTAATCCTGTAGAATAATTACAGGTTATTTAAAATCCTCAAATTAATTTATCAGTATTTTTATTTGCTGGCCTTTTAAATATCAGTCTTCTCAAACTATCGGTTACGTTTTGGGGCAAAGAATCTGCAATATCAACTCCCGATGTCGGCGCATAACCTTTAATGAATTTCTTTACAATAAATGAGTGTGTGAGGGATTTTAACTTCATGCCCTCGGTTTCTTTTAATTGATCTCCAATACATTCCGACTTATACATCTTCAACCCCATTTTGTAAGCTTGCGTATCGCTGGCGGCTACTATTACGCTGGTTCTTACATCAAATGTGTAGTCTGTTGATTTGCTGGTTAAAACTTTTTTGTATATCTCTACCCTGTATTTATTCAGAGGTTTAAGATGTTTCCGGACTTGTTGCTTGCAACACACAAGCGATAAAAGCATCAACAGCAATAAGCTATTCTTCATTTATGATATAGGTTTATTAAGGTAAACTTATTAAAAATCCGGACGATTGCTTTAAAGTGTATGCGTTAAATAACACTCCTGAGTTTGCATCCTTAATTAAAATCCACTATTTAGATTTATTCTAAATAATATTCGTTAAAGAAATATATTTCTATATATTTGCTTCACTTTAATCAGTCTAAATAAGAATTAATATCCATACACCACAAGTAAATGAAGACTATGAGATCCTTACTACTCGCTCTATTACTAATCATCGGTGCAAACCAGGTTATGGCACACGCCTTATGGATTGAAACCAATACTACAGGCAAAGCCAGACAAGCACACGAAGTAAAAGTATTTTACGGCGAATATGCCACCAACGAGCGCGATGAAGTAAGCAAATGGTATTCGGATGTTAAAGACTTTACGCTATGGCTAACCGCGCCCGGCAAAGAGAAAGTGAAACTAACTACTACCCCGGGCAGCAATTTTTACTCGGCAACATTTACGCCCGAAGGTAACGGCATATACGTAATAAGTGTGGTGCATGAGGCTAAAGAACTGGGCGGCACTACAAAATACGAGTTTTCATCATTGGCAAACGTAGCCGTTGGTCCGATAAAAACAGTTGATCTGGCAGCTATACCCAATAACTTAAAAATTGCGGTCGCCGAAGCGAAAAACTACAAATTGAACGCGCCTGTACAGTTAAAAGCCGTACTCAACAATAAGCCGCTGGCCAACAAACCGGTTACTGTTTTTAGCCCTGCCGGCTGGACAAAAGAATTTACTACCGACGAAAATGGCGCGATAACTTTTACCCCGGCCTGGCCAGGCAGATACGTACTTGAAGTTAGCCATAACGAAAAAACAACCGGCGATCATTATGGCAAAAGCTTTACCGCTACATGGCAGGGCGCAACCTCAAGCTTTGAGGTAAATAAATAATATTAAAGTCCTGTTTACCCCCGTATACTTTTAGTTAACAGGGTAATGCAGGCACAAATTTCTATACCTATGCAAAAAGAGAAGGTCGCTCTGTAATTGCGCGGCCTTTCTTGTTAATGGTTGTTCCGCTTGTGGTTTAGGCAGATATTTTATAATAATCATCGGTTAATAGTGATTGCGACTGATTAGCCTTTGGCAGATTTTTTATATCATTGTAAGCGAACCGCCTTATTATATGCTGCCTAAGTTTTTCTGCCTTTTCATGCTCATCTTTTCGCTGGCCTTTAACATGGTCCGGGCTCAAAGCAGTTACAATATTAAGGGCAATATTACCGATAGTACCACTACACCGCTCGAAGGTGCCAACATCCGCCTGGTTTTGGGTACCGATACATTAAAATTTACCAGCAATAATAAAGGCGAGTTTACCATTAACGGTATTAAGCGCCCGGCATTTCAAATAATGGTAAGCTATTTGGGTTATTTCGATTTCGCAAAAAATATAACTATCCCCGACAATAACACAGAATTAACGCTTCCCGCTATTGTTTTGCAGGTTGATACCAGTAACCTGAACGAGGTGGTTATTAAAAGCAAAACCAGGCCCATCGTGCTCAAAAAAGATACGATCGAGTATAACGTGGGTTCGTACCGCGGTAGCAATGAAGAGATGATACAGGAACTGTTGAAGCGCCTCCCGGGCCTGCGGGTTGATAAGGATGGCAACTTAACATCGGGCGGCAAACCGGTAACTAAACTGCGCATAAACGGAAGGGATTTTTTCACCGGGAATGTAAAGGAATTCATCAAACAACTACCGGCCGGCATATTTACCAAGGTACAAATAGTGAACGATTACGGCAGGGATGCCGATTTTACCGGGATAAAGAAAGATTACACCCAAACCCTTAACCTGGTTACCAAACCGGGGATGGATAATGGCGTATTTGGGTCACTTTCGGCAAGCGCAGGCACTAACCGGCAACTTGGAGGTGGCATAGGTGCAAATTACTGGAAAGCCATGAAACAGCTCTCCGCTTCGGGCGAAGTGAGAACGATGAAAAACGCAGTGGGTTCAAACAATTACAAAAGCTGGGGACTTACCTTTGGCAATGATATCGCTAAAAAACTGAACCTAAGTTCGTCATACCGTTATAATAACTCAAGCGGTAGTGCACAAAACAACACCTATTCAGAAAGTATCAGTTCCATCGGGAAGATTAATAATGATGTAAACAGTATAATGGCAAATAGCAGCAGCCAGCACAATTTCAGTACTAACCTCACTTACAATCCTGATAAAAAAACATATATAAACTTTGGAGCTAATCTTTCTTTAGCAAAAAGCACCAACAGTTTATTCTCTGACGCGCAACAAACAGGCATCATTAAACAAGGCCTGGTTACCAATAGTCTTGGAATTAACAAAACACCTAATATGGGTATTAACCTTACTGTTGGTCGCTCATTGGATACTAACAACCGGCTTACTGTAAATTTACAGTTCGGCCAAAACCCGGCAAAATCCACACAGCGGATAGATCGCAATATCAGGTATTATGATACGCTGGGCAATTTTAAAAAAGATTCGGTATTCAACAGCCTTCTTACCAATAACGGCCGGTCGCAAAATTTGTCGGCAGGTATTACCTATACCGCTATACTTACCAAAAAAGCCAATCTCGATGTTATTTATAACATCAACCAAAATAAACAAAGGAACGATCTGCAAACCGACCTGATAGAGCCACCAAACGGCTTAAGTAAAATTGATTCGCTTAGCAACAACAACCATAATACTGTTACCAATAACCAATTGGGTATTAACTATCGTTGGGAGGGTACTAAACTACGTACCACAATAGGTATAAACGCGCAGCGCAATGCACAATCAGGCTTGTATGAAGGGCGTACGGAAAAGGTAAGCAACGCCACTTTTAATCTGTCGCCTGTTTTTAACTTAAGCTATTCGCCATCAACTAAAGATCAGTTCGAAATAGGGTATTATGGGTACAATCAACCGCCGGCTATTGATCAACTACAACCGGTGCGCGATACCCGCAACCTCCAGAATGTTATTATCGGCAACCCTAACCTAAAATCGGCATTCAACCACTCCATCAATAGCAATTTCAGGCATGTTAATCCCGAAAACCAACAGATGATCTCTTTCGGGCTTAATACCTCCTTTACACAAAACCAAATCCTTTCCAATACCATTATCGAAAAAGATACGCTTAATTCGCTAAGGCAGGTAACTACCTTTATAAACGCCGGTGGCTCAAACAATACATCGGGCAATTATTCATGGAATATCCCTATCAAAATTGGCAAAACAAAACTTAATACAGAATTAGGCGGCTGGGTTGGTTTTAGCAGGCAGGTAGTTTACACCGATAATGTAAAAAGCTATAATAATAGCCGCAACATCACGCAATCGGTGAGGGCTATGCTCAACCTTACCAAATTTAGCAGCGAGGTAAACGTAACGTATTCGCAATCATTTAATCATTATGTTGTGGGGCAGGGATTAACCAGCAAAATTTCGCAATGGACGATAAATGCCAGCCAACGCCTCAATCTATCCGAAAACACGTCGATGGATATGAATATCAGCAAGACTTTTTTACATGGTTATACTAATATCAATACCAATAATCCGTTTATTGTAAATGCTTCTGCCAGCCAGCAATTTTTTAAGCATAAGTTGAATATCAGCATACAGGCATCAGATATCTTTAATCAGACCAACCAGGTTGGTCAATATACTAATGGTAACAGCATAGTAACCAGCAGGAGTAACTTTATTACCAGGATAGTGCTGATTAGCTGCTCGTACAGTATCAACAATTTTGGCATCTTATAATCAGCATGTAGAATAGCCGGTGTTTATCACATTTTTATAGGGGTTCGTCACATTTTTATTTTAGTAAAAAAACGGTGCTGTACTATTGCTGGAGTAAAACATAACCCCAATATTACAACAGTATGATTAAGTATATAAACGAACGGCTAAAAGAAACGGCCCGTATTGAATTTTGGATTGTAATAGGCTGTATAGCAGCCTCCCTCCTGTTCGATCTGATAGACATTGCCAGATCGGGCCCGGCTAATGTAGAAACCGCTATACTCAATGGCGCGCCCATGCCGGTTGTTCATCATGTAAGCAGCGCGTTAACAGCGGCACTTTTTAATCATATCATCACGCTGATGAGCTACCTGATGCTTTGCTTCTACGTAATACCGGCCTTTGAAAGCCCTGACGAGAAGGCATCAAACTCAATATTCGTGTTTATCTTTATTACCGTGTGCTTTATGGCCGGCATTATCAACATGCACTTCGCGGCCTTGCTGGCTATCAAAATACTCTTCGTGTTTTTTGGCCGCAACAGGCAAAATAAAGATAATGTATTGTACCATGATGCCGCCTTGCTTACAGCATCCTTATTACTCATAAGAACCGGTATTACTTACATGAGTGTTCCGCTATGGTTTTACTATTACCTGCTGTATAACCTGCCTATGGCCATGGTAGTTTATCTTTTCCTGCTACATCACCTCATGCCAAAATCAACTACCCGTAAACGCCCTTTTTTGTACTATTTACCACGTTTGTTTTTGTGGGCAATGCTCTCAACCCTGGCCTTGTACGGCGTATGCATGTGCTTTAAGGATAATACCAATGGTGTGATGCAGCAAATTCCCTTGCAACTGTTAAACCAATTGGTTGGTACAAACATTTGGCAAAAAATTGATGATGAGCGCATGATTACCATTTTGGCTACCAATTTCTTTTCGGTACTGCTTATTATCAGTCCGCTGGCACGGGGCGTTTATAAAAGCCGCCATGCTAAACGCGACGAAGAAATAAAAGTATTAAAAACCGAGCTGGGTAAAACCGATGCCAATCTCAACTTCCTGAAATCGCAAATTAATCCGCACTTTCTGTTCAATGCTCTAAACACCCTGTACGGCACCGCCTTGCAGGAAAATGCCGAACGTACCGGCGAGGGAATCCAAAAACTGGGCGATATGATGCGCTTTATGCTGCAGGAGAACATGCAGGATAAAATATTGCTATCACGCGATATTGATTACCTGAAGAACTATATATTGCTGCAAAAACTGCGCACATCAACATCTGAAGATGTTACCATTGAAACACAGATAGACGAAGAGGCTGGCGAACTGCTGATAGCCCCAATGCTGCTGATCCCCTTTGTGGAGAACGCGTTTAAGCATGGCATCAGTTTGCAAAATCCATCGCACATAAAGGTAACGCTTCAAATAAGCGGCAACACGGTGTATTTCGATGTGCATAACAGCATCCATATCCGTAACGAAAACGACCCGGAGAAAGGCCAGAGCGGCATCGGGTTGGAGAATGTAAAACAACGCCTGGCACTGGTATATCCGCAAAAGCACGATCTTATTATACGCGAAAACGCCAAAGAGTTTTTTATACACCTCACCCTGCAGTTAGATATTAATAGTTAATTTTAAAGGATGATAGCCATTGCCATTGACGACGAACCCATAGCCCTTGACGTGGTAAGATCTCACGCTGCCAAGGTTCCGTTTGTTGAACTTACCGCAACTTTCACCAATGCTTTTGATGCCCTGGCCTATTTACAACAAAACAAGGTAGACCTTATGTTTTTAGATATTAAGATGCCCGACATAAGCGGTATTGATTTTTTAAATACGCTGAGCAATCCGCCCATGGTGGTTTTTACCACGGCCTATTCCGAACACGCTGTAAAAAGTTTTGAACTCGACGCGATAGATTACCTGTTGAAACCCTTTTCGTTGTCGCGGTTTTTAAAGGCCTGTAATAAGGCGCACGAACTGTTTAACCTGCGCAACAAGCCGGTACCTGATGCCACTCCCGATTTTATTTTTGTAAAAGATGGTTACGAACAGGTAAAAGTGCAGCTGGATGATATACTGTTTGTAGAGGCGGCAGGGAACTATACCAAGCTTTACCTCACGGCCAACCGATCGTTGAGTACACGCGTTACGCTGGCCGATATGCAACTGTTACTGCCCGACAAAAAATTCATCCGCACTCACAGGGCGTTTATCGTGGCCTGGGACAAGATAGATAAGTTCGACCGGGCACAGATCAATATTAACGAACACATCATCCCGATAGGGGCTATGTACGCCCAGGATTTGATAGTGAAAAAGGCATGGTAATCTCCGTACTATAACAGCTATCTGCAAAGCCCGAAATCATTACTAAAGCCACGACATTTAATAATAACATTAAAATATAACGCCCATCTACCTATTTGATAATGAAGGGATATTGCTAAATCCGGCTAATTTCCATACTTTAGGGTCGCTAAATCTTATCTGTATGATCATTGCCTTCGGCACCGGCTTTTTTGGTAAAATATCAAACGTCAATGATAACTGGATAGAAACAAAATTCTTTACGATCATGTTTCTGCCGATATTTCCGCTAACATCTATGTTCGTAACCGGTTCGGAGTTCAGAAGCCGGCGGGGTTTTGAAATTGACCTTGTAGGCAAAAGCGTTTTTGCTACCTATGCGCGATTGTTTTCATTCTTGCTTGCCGCATGGTTCTTTTTCATGGCTTATGACAATAGCTATTATTCTGTTAGCGAGACAATTACTTACATTGTTGCCGGGCTATTATTTGCCGCGGCATGGGTATACTTCTGTTTTTTTTATGGCAAAGCCTCTGCCGAAGATGTGGAGTTACGTATAAAAATTGGAACAGTTGCTGGTATTTACGCCTTACCCAACTGGCTTGATTATAACGACCTGCGCAATATGCTGGGCACATCAGAGCTAAAATACAAACAACAATACCCCGATAGCAACTGGAAACAAGAACTTGCCGGTGATGCCATAGCTCCTGAAAAATATAAACTATTGTTTGCACTCGCATTATTTAACTGCATGGTTTATGATTTACCGGAGAATGATGAACTGTATAAGAAAGCGTATGTGCTGTATCAGGTTAAGCCGCAAACAGTATTTACTCCTGCAACGCCGCAATTAGCATAGGTTTGTTGTAACCCATAGCCTCCTCACTTATTTTTATGATAACACGCTTACGCACTGCTCTCCTGTTAACACTTTTACTTTTCGCTACACGGCTTTTTGCTCAAGCACCTGTAATTACTAATTTCAGTCCAAAAATTGCAAAAGCCGGAGCTACAGTTACAATTAACGGCAGCAATTTCGGCAGCGGAACGGCGGCTAACATGGTACTATTTGGCGAGGATAAAGGCACTATCGTATCCGCTTCGGCCGGTAAGATCACTGTTAAGGCTCCTGCGGGTGCAGGTTATAACCATATATCGGTACTTAACACGAGCACAGGGCTAAGAGCTACTTCAGGCGGTTTTTTCACGCTCGCCTTTGATTCGTCCGACCCTTTTACCGGGTCGGCACTGGAAACATCTTCCATATTAAACATACCTAATACTGAAGTTGCCGAAATGTTGTTAAAAGACTTTAACGGCGACGGTAAACCCGACCTTGTTATAGGTAATTATTTTGCCGGCAAAATATCAATACGGTTCAATAACATGAGCGTATCAAATGCTGATGATACTTTTAACGGCGATGTAATAACTTTTGATATACCCAGTCTCGCTATAAAAATCATGACCGAAGATATGGATGGCGATGGCAAGCCCGATATTGAGGTTTTTACATTCAACGGTAAAATACACATCCTAAAAAACACCAGCACAGGTACCGGCGCGCCAACTTTTGAGCCTGTTGATATTGTACTAAATACCATCGTAGAGGCTGTGGCTATAGCAGATATGAATAATGATGGCAAACCGGATATTTTAACGTCGGTAGACAAAGGTTTGGGCATTATTAAAAATAATTGTACGCCGGGTATAATCACACCCGCATTATTTGAAACCGCGGCCAGCATTACTTCTACTTACATTGGCGGCGGAATTAAGGTTGCTGATATAAATGGAGATAATCGTTTGGATGTGGTGGCAGGTTCAGATAATAAGATAATAATATTTGAAAATCATGTTACCAATGGCGTATTAAATAATGAATGCATGGTTGCCAAATATCCTTTTGTTGTTGAGGGGCTAAGCAACTTTATTGTGGCCGACGTAAATGCCGATACACGCGCGGATATAGTTTGCTTTGCCCGAACTTCAGAAACTAACACGATACATATCTACAAAAACAACATTGATGCGGGCGCAACCATAACCCCATTATCATTTGCTTTACAAACCAAGTTATTTATACCTGATGGCACTTCATCTCTGTCGGCTTCGGATATTGACGGCGATGGCCGCGTAGATATTATTGCAAGCAGTACAAAAAAAACGGTATCAATATTTAAAAATGCTTTTAATGGTACTACTCCCGCAGCACCTTGGTTTGATAAAGAAATACGTATTGGTATACCCGGCTCAACTAAATTTATAATTGGCGATTGCAATAATGATAGCCGGCCCGACTTGCTAATTGGTTCGTCTGGCCAAATTAATATCATTATTAACAAAGAGCCATTAATACCGGTAATAAGTTCTTTTTCGCCATTGCGTGGGGCTGCCGGTAGTACTTTAACTATAAAAGGAAAATACTTAATGATGGGCAATACACCCAGTAAGGTATTTATAGGCGGGAGGGAGGCCACAGTAACCCAGGCAAGTGATACCCTTTTTAAAGTAACAGTTCCAATTGGTACAGCAACCGGCCCGGTAAGCATATTAAATACCCGCGAACACCGAATAATAAACGCAAATGGAAATTTCAGCGCAACATTTAAAGCGCCGGCAAATATTGAACGGCAGGATTTCAGGTTTAGTAAAATGAAGTTGACCGGTGAATATGCTGACTTAATTCAATTTCGTGATTTTGATGGTGATGGGTTTTTAGATTTATTTTACCTGGATGCCGGAACCGCGGTAGTACAACGTAACAGCGGCAAAAAAAAGGGAATTGATTGCACCACATTTGAAGAGCCGATAAAACTGAACGCACCTAATAACGAAAAACGTATCGGTTTTTTAAGTGATATTAATTACGATGGTTTAACTGATATTATTGCCGGGCCCAATAGTTTCTTAAACAAATCAACAAAAGGAAAATTGTTATTTGAGGCTACTGAACAATTTGCACCACAGTTACCCCATGATCTGATAATTGATGTTGACGGCGATGGCCGTGCTGATTTTTCAGACTATGGAAACATCTACAGAAGTATATATCCTAAAAACGCCACTTCAGTATATGCATACGAACCTGTATATTTAAAATTATTGCCCAATTGTACTTTTATGGACATGAATGGTGATGGCAAGCCCGATCTGGTATGGACACGGCAATCGTTCACTGATTACGGATTGGTAATGTATAAAAATGACAATGTGCCTGGCTCATTTTCTGATTCGGCTTTTACGGCTGTAACAGTTCCTACCAATACGGAGTATGCAACAATCGCCGATTTTGATAATGATAACATGCCCGACCTGTACTCACAAGGCAAGCTTTATAAAAACGTTACTCCTATTGGCGGCACTTTCAAATTTGATGCTCCTATAGACATTCAGTATAATAAAGATGATGTTTATGCGGATGTGAACGGTGATGGACTGCCGGATCTGATCAGGCAGAAATCCGGGAAATTTCCGGAAGATCCCGATACGCTGCTAATATTCCAAAATAGAGCAAAAGCAGGGCAGCCATTTAAATTTACTACTCCTGTTTTGTTCCCTCAATCTGACAATTTTGATAGCGGTACATATTTTTTAACAAACTTTTTAGGGGTGCAGGACCTGAACAACGATAATAAACCGGAAATTATTTTTTACGATCACGAACTCAATGAACTAAGGATCAATGAAAATACAATGCAGATAAGTGATGGCGATAAGCCCCCTGTAATTACATCATTTAATCCGCAAACAGGAAGCGTGAATAGCCAGGTGGTAATTGAGGGAGAAAGGTTTGATCCGGCAGGCAGCAGGGTTTATTTCGGGAATCTGCTTGCCGATATTGTAAGCGCTACAAATAACCGCATTACAGTTAAAGTGCCCGCTGGCGCCCTGTATAAACCCATTAAGGTGCTTAATACCACAACAAAGCGTTACGCTATATCAACGCAATCATTCATCCCTAAAATTGCCGGGGTTGACGGAAAGGTTTTTGATGCATCCCTGCTTACACAGGCACCGGATATGGTAAATAATTTAGGTTTTTTGCTTAATTACGAAGTAGCAGATATGGATGGCGACGGCAACCAGGAAATAGTTATTGGTGATCTTTTAGATATTAGTCCTTTCAATAGATATGCTATCGATATTTATAAAAGCCAAACTAAGGATACTTATAATAACCCCATAAATTTCGCAAAAGCGGGTAATTACCGTTCATATATTTACAGTGGTATTTTAAAAGTATCAGACTTGGATGGTGATGGTAAAATTGATGTTCTTTCGCCCGAAAACGACGGACTTACCATATTAGAAAACCAATACGAGGCCGGTTGCGGCTATAATTTAAAGAGGGTTGCGCTTATTGGCCGGGGTGAATATGATGCTGATTTTAACTATATTATAGCCGACCTTAACAACGATGGGAAACCGGAAATTATTAGCGGTTCCGGTAAACCGAACGAACTCAACATATATTACAATAACTCAAAAAGAGGAAGTATTTCCTTCAGCCCGTTCAATAATATAAAATTGAACAGATATAATAAGCTTGGGCTTTATTACTTTTCTATTGACAACATGATGATTGCCGATATTGATGGCGACGGTTGGAACGATATATTATTTAATGATATTACTACAGATGTAAATAAAAAAGTATTGTTTTACATGCGCAATTTAGCAGATCCGCTTAAAAGTAGTGCAACCTTTGCCGAACCGGTTGAGTTAAATAAAAAAGGCGGCGAAAAAATATTTTGGGCTGATTTGGATAATGATAAAAAAGATGAGTTAATAGTTAAGCAAAGATACAATGTGCTCATTTATAAAAACAATAGTGTGCCGGGTACTGCAGCCATAACAGAGTTAATGGAATTACCACTGAATGCCGAAACATTAATTGACGTGGCAGATTTTGACGGCGATGGCAAGCCCGATTTGCTGGTGGACAATATTGATACCTTAACAATTTTACGCAATACTATTACAGCAGGTGTTTTTAATAGAGAAGCATTCAGCAAAAGGCAATCATACAAAGTTGGCGACCATAGTTCGGTTCAAGTTATTGATTATAATAAAGACGGTTATCCTGATATTTCTTATCTTGTTAGAGACCGCAAACCAACAGGCAATATATATACCTTAAAACTGCTTTCAAGTAATAGCGGCCAACCCGAAGAACCGGCAGAGGAACTCCCCGTAACTAACTTCAATGTATCTGTTAGCAGCGAAACTTGTAAAAACAGCAACAATGGCAGTATAAGCATTACCGCAGTAAAACCTTTAAACTATACAGCAACAATAAACACAAATGACACAACCTTATTAGCCAAATTTACTACGGCCGTAACAATTAATAATTTGCAGGCTGGCACATACCCAATGTGTATTACTATTGATGGCAATACTAAATTTCAGCAATGTTATAACCTGGTAATTACCGAGCCTAAAGATCTTTCTGTTTTTGCCGTGGCAGACAAGGCAACAAATATACTTAGCCTTAAAATGGAAGGCGGCACACAATACCAGGTACAGCTTAATGGTATAACTTATACCAACACAACCGGCGATATGCTGCTCTCTTTGCAAAAAGGCAATAACGAAGTATCTGTAACAACTGATAAGGAATGCCAGGGAGTTTTCAAAAAAACGTTTAATGTAGTTGGCGATGTATCTTTTTATCCAAATCCGTTTACAGATGTATTGAAGATTGCACTTAATGGCTACTCAGCCCCCTTGGTGGGTATAGAGGTGCGCGACCTGCAAGGCAAGGTGTTTTTTGAAAATAACGTGATAAATAACAATGGTTCGGCCGAAGTAAACCTGGCTAAGTTAAGTGCCGGCGTTTATGTAATAAAGGTAAGCTTTGATAAAACAAGTAAAACTTATAAGATAGTAAAAAAATGAGGAAGGTATACAGTATATTAACTATTGCGTTATTGTGTTGGGGCTGCGCCAGTAAAAAAAGCAACGATACAGAGCCGAAGCCCGATCCGGTGATGCCTGATAAAGTAGTGATGAGCTTACCGGCAAATAATGAGCTTTGTAATACCGGCGAGGTAGTATCAACCACTAAAAGCAAGGTAAATTTTAAATGGAACACCGCTAAAAATGCCGACAAGTATGAGTTGGTTATTACAAACCTTCAAACTAATGATGTATTAAAAACAAATCAGACAAAAACTGATACATCAATAACTATAAACCGTAACGCGCCATATAAATGGCAGGTTATAGCTTACAATACAGCATCGGGCAAATCCGTTGCAAGCGATAACTGGAAATTTTATAACTCCGGACCGGCCACGGTAAGCTATGCGCCGTTCCCCGCAGAAATTATCGCTCCGATAAATCAAAAGCAGTATGACGCAACCGTTAAAAAAGTAACCCTCGAATGGAAAGGCAGTGATGTTGATAACGATATTACTAACTACGAAATTTACTTTGGCACATCAACCACGCCAGTATCTTTCAAAAAAGACCTGTCATCAACTACGCTTGATGTTGATGTTACCGGCAAAACTACCTATTACTGGCAAGTAATAACTAAAGATAGTAAGGGCAATACATCTGCCTCCGGCATAAATAGCTTTAAGGTAAATTAAGGAACTGCAAACAGCGGGACCCATTATCGAAAAATTAAATTTCCACGTATATCAATTACCCTTAATATCATACTATGTGACATTAAGGGTAATTGTTCATTCAGCCGGGCACTTATCTGCTATAAGTGCGCCCCGACAGTGCAGGAAGGTTATAAAATAATCGTTAATTACCTTGTGCAATAAACCAAGGCATAACCAATTATTTATAAGCTTGTACCGTGAAATACAACTACCTGTTCAAATCTTTTTTACCGGCATTATTTCCTTTAATTATGTGCCCGGTTGTTAGTACCGCTCAATTGGCTAAAGTACCTATCGTACCTTCTAAGGCAGAGCTTAACCGTCCGTTTGGTGAGTACGACGAGGTATTGTTTCGCAACCCGTCAAAAGTTTATCACCCCGAAACCTGGTTTCATTACATTGGCGGTAATGTATCAAAAGCAGGAATTACGAAAGATCTGGAAGCGATAGCCAGCGCCGGGATATCGGGCATTCAGCTATTTCACGGACAGTTTGGAGGCCCGTGGCCCGGGGTTGAACCTCAAATAACAAGTTTAAGCGCTAATTGGGACGATGCAGTAAGGCATACAGCGCTGGAATGCCGCCGCCTGGGTTTGAGATTTTCTATGAACAACTGCCCGGGCTGGGCAACATCAGGAGGCCCCTGGATTACGCCATCAAATGCGATGCGTAATTTGATCTGGAACCGAACCGATGTTACAGGTGGCAGGTTGATAGATCAGGTATTGCCAATACCCGAACCCAACAGTGAAGAGTGGCGGGATTATAAAGATATTACCGTACTTGCGTTTCCAACGCCCGCCGGCGATACCGGCAAGCCGCTTGTACCACAATCTATTAACAGCAATACCAATTTTAAATTGGATCAGTATTTTTCCGGAAGCGCTCGTGAACCTATCCATTTGCCGCCTGTTGCACCCGGTAAACCCAATTGGGTAGAGGTTACCTTTCCTGATGCTGTTGTCCTGCGCAGTGTGGAGTTTTCATGCGTTCAGGCCTTTAACCACAGCCAATCTTATGAACCCGGCGTAACTATAGCTATACAGGGTATTTTGCCCGATGGAAAGACGAAGGATATACTGCTTGCTGAAATGCCGCAGGCCAACTGGCAAGACGACCGGCCTATCACCTTTGCCTGTTCTGAACTTGCCGGTGTAAAAAAATACCGTATTTCTATTAGCAATAAATATGATATGGCGCTGAGTTCGCTCCGTTTGTTCTCTGCTGCACGAAAAAACAGTTGGGAATCAGAAGCAGCGTGGACATTAAGAAGCATTGAGCGTAGCGGTCAGCACCCTAAACAATCGGCCGGGGCATTTGTAGCTCCCGGGCAAATACTGGATATATCAGACAAGATGACCGCGGATGGAAAACTGAACTGGCTTGCCCCCAAAGGTAACTGGACGATATTGCGAATGGGACATATCAATTCGGGAAAACAAAACGGCCCTGCGCCTGCCGAAGGTACAGGATGGGAAGCGAATAAGTTTTCCAAATCAGGTGCTGAAGCTCATTTTGCAGGCTATATCGGGCGCCTTTCCAATCAAAATGGACCACTTGCCGGCGGCCTTTTGAACGGAATGCTGATAGATAGCTGGGAATGCCACACCCAAAGCTGGACACCGGATATGGAATCGGAATTTAAACGCCTTTCAAATTACCGGCTGCGCAAATGGTTGCCCGCCTTATTAGGCTATGTGATCAAAGATCACGAAACAACCTCGCGTTTTTTAACAGATTGGCGAAAAACACTTAACGACTTGCTGGTGAACAACTATTATGGTCGTATGAGTACGCTGGCCAAAAACAACGGATTATCAGTTGCCTATGAAACCGGCCCCGGAGACGTTGTACCTGCTGATATTATGGAGTACTTCAAATTTGCAGACGTACCCATGTGCGAGTTTTGGCAACCTATGAGTGATGGATTTGTAGGTTCAATCAATTTTAAACCTATAAAACCTACAGCATCTGCAGCAAGGATGTACGGCAAGCCACGTGTTGCGGCCGAGTCATTCACAAACATATCATTATCATGGGACGAGCATCTTGATATGCTTAAAGAAGTAGCCAACATTAATAGTGTGCAAGGGGTTAGTCATTATGTATTTCATACTTATACGCATAATCCGCAAATGCCTTTCAAAGCTCCCGGCAGCTCCTTTGGTGCAGGGATAGGCACCCCGTTTTTAAGGGGACAAACGTGGTGGCCATATATGCCTGAGTTCACAAATTATTTGTCGCGCTGTACTTATCTGCTTGAAAGAGGCAAACCCGTATCTGATGTACTTTGGTATCTTGGGGATGAAATTAACCATAAACCCAACCAAAATGCAGCTTTTCCGGAAGGTTTTAAATACGATTATTGCAATCCTGACGCGCTATTGAACCGCTTAACCACCGAAAATGGCATGATAGTAACACCTGAAGGAATCCGCTACCGGGTACTTTGGTTACCTGATGTACCAAACATGCTGCCCCAAACACTTGAGAAAATACAAACTTTATTACGCAACGGGGCAACCATTATTGGCAACGCGCCAACCGGTTTAGCCACGCTTACCGGCGGTGATGACGCTAAACAACGTTTTAGTGCTGCAATTAAAAACATATGGGGTACAAGCCACAAAGGTTTAAGGAAAGTTGGAAAAGGCTATGTAGTTGCGGGATTAACCATAGAGCAGGCATTAACAGCATTGAATATTAAACCGGATGTTACCGGGGGCAACGCGCTATGGGTGCACAGGCGCACTGAAGGCGCAGACTGGTATTTTGTTACAGCCCCGCGGGGAAACGGCTTTAAGGGAGAGTTAAGTTTTCGGGCAAATGGGCATGCAGAAATATGGGATCCGGTTACCGGGACATCCGAAGTTGCCGAAAGCAGGCAAAATAGCGATCGTAATACGGTTAAGTTTAACCTGGCAAAAGGCGAATCATGCTTTGTAGTATTCAGGCAAAAAGAAATTTCAAATGTGGCAGGCACGTTTAAGTTACATAAAGTAATTACTACAATACCCGTATCCGGAAATTGGAAACTGGCTTTCCCAGCCGGCTGGGGATTATCCGAAACAATAGCGTTGACAGAACTGAAGCCATGGAAAGATCTTGATATTTCTGCTGAAGGTAAGGCGTTTTCAGGTACCGCAACGTATACCACTACCTTTAATATTGATAATACACCAGCCGGACATGAGTATGTACTCGATTTAGGAAAGGTAGATATGGCTGCCTCTGTAACAATCAATGGGCATAATGCAGGTAAATTGTGGGCGCCTCCATACCGTATCAATTTAAAGAACTTTATTAAACCCGGTAATAATTCCCTAACCGTGGAGGTAACAAGCACCTGGTTCAATCGCCTTGTTTTTGATGCGGGGCAGCCTGAAGACAAACGTAAAACCTGGACAATATCCGGCCCCGGCAAAGATATGCCTCTGCGCGTATCAGGTTTACTTGGCCCTGTAACACTCGACGTTCAAACTGAATAATTAATATCTTTTTACACAACCAACACTGGGAGAACCCGGCATTATGCACCTTATCAGACAGGATATTGAGCGACATTAGTGAAACCGCTGAGGAAAGATATGATAACCTTAGTACGCGAGGTAACATATTTCAACCTGGTTATAAGCACCTGCATACTTTAACCATAAAACTAATAGAGGGCTATCTGCAAACAGATAGCCCTCTATTAGTTTCACCACTCGATTAAGTTATTCCTCACGCGCCTATCGCCGGATCAGTAAAGCCATGCTGACCGGTTTCTACACGCCCGGTGTACCTGCGTAAAAAGGTATCGTTTCCATCTAATGCGATGCCCAAGTCATACCAATGGTGACTGGCTTGCAGGTTGATCACCTTTTTACTTGTTTGCCCCGGTTTGAGGGTAAGTTTTTGGGCCGGCTGTTTGTAAGCGAGGTCGGCTATAGTTAGCTGGAATGTTTTTGTTTTGTTTAAGTTAACCAGATCAATCAGCAGCTCACCGGTTTTGCTGTACGCTACGTTAACAGAAATTTCCGGATCATTTTTACTGCCTGCAAAATGCCTTGAAAAACCGTTAGGTCCGTTTAAAATTAACTGATAGGCATTGTTATCAAAACCATTTAAAGGCCATACGTAACTGATTTCATCGTTACCTTTTACCGCAAAATCCCATACCTGCATTTTCCCTGTTTCGCTATTTGATGTATGGGTAGCAACATTAAAAGGCGCGCCGTTTGCAGTCGCGCTTTTCATCGTGATCTCGAAGCTGTCGCCGGTTTTGTTCAGGTGCCCGTTGGCGTGCAGTTCATAAGGCAAAGCGCATGATCGTCTTTTACCTTTCTCCTGCTGCGGGAAAGCTTTGAATGAAGCAGGATGTTCGTTCACCGTTTTAATGTCCTGTCCGTTTAGTTCTTTATAGTTATGCGGCAGTGCTTTAAATTTACTATTGTAGATACCTTGTATGGTTTTGTCCCTATCTAACGATACCGGGTAGGCGATCTTTTCGCCATTGTACGGTCTGAACACGGAGGTAAGGTCGCCGCATACGGTGCGTCTCCAGTCGCTGATATTGGTATCTTTTAGTTTTTTACCGTTCTTTTTGTTTAAAAAGGTTTCCAGAAATTGCAGGCAAGAGGTATGGTCAAATACCTGCGAATTTACCCAGCCGCCGCGGCTCCATGGCGAGGCGACCACCATAGGCACCCTGAAACCAAGCCCTATCGGGCTTTCTCTGTGACTGTCACCATCTTTTCCGCCCTTTTCATTTTGCGCTTTGGTTACATGTTCAACACTGGTATCTAAACCTGCCGAACTTTTACCTGTTTCGGGCTTTGCCGAATGTGGCGGTACAAAAGGCGCTACGTGGTCAAAATAGCCATCGTTCTCATCATAGTTGAGTATAAAAATGGTCTTTTTCCACACCTCGGGGTTTTTAGTGAGGATATCCATCACCTCCGATATATACCAGGCACCATACCATGGCGAACCCGGGTGATCGGAGAAATTAGACGATGCCGTAAGCCACGATACTGTAGGCAGTTTACCTTTGTTCACATCCTCCCTAAACTGGTGCAGCACATCGCCTTTAGGCACTTTCACTTCACGTTTTACGCCGTTATCATCATACACAAGTGTTTCCAGTTCGTGATAATCAGGATCGTTCACATTGGTTACGAATGCCTTTTGATGGATGTTCTTTTCAAAGTCAGACAGCTTATCATATCTTTCGGCCGTCCATTCGGCTATCTCTTTTTTTACCCGCTCCTGCTGTGCCTTCTGTTCCGTAAGTTTTTTGGCGATCTCCGGTGTTGATGGTTGCTTTTCTAATTCGCTGATCGATTTTTCAATCGCCGCCAATTCTTTCGGAAGGTTATCGCGGTAGGCCTTATGCAGGCGCACGTTATATTGTTTAAAAAATTCGAGGTCGTTATCGGTAAAGTTGGCCAACCAGTCATCTGCCTCGCCTTCAAGTCCTACACCTACACTTAATTCATTCTGGTATACTTTCCATGATACGCCCGCTTCTTCAAGCCTTTCCGGAAAAGTTTTCCAGTTAAGGTCGTGGTAATCAATTTGTCCGTTATATACCTTGGCTTGCGAGTTCTCGTTCTGCTCTTCGCGGATAGTACCCGACCAATAAAAACAGCGGTTAGGGCTGGTACCGGTTAAGGATGAGCAAAAGTTTTGATCGCAAACCGTAAAGGCATCGGCAAGGGCGTAATAGAACGGTATATCCCTCCTATCGTAATAGCCCATGGTTAGCGGCATGTGTTTATATTCGGGGTTGCCCGATTTTTTGCTTTCCAGCCAGCCGTCCATTTTACCTTGGTTACGCGCGTCAACCTGATTATCCCACGAATGTGGTAACGATTGCATCCAGGTAGCTTTTGAATTTTTAATATCGAGGTTGAACGGAATGTAAGTTTCGCCCGCTTTGTTACTTTGCAGCCAAACGAGATTATTATTAGGCAAATGCATAGCCCGCGGATCGTCAAAACCGCGAACACCCTGTAAGGTACCGTAACAATGGTCGAACGAGCGGTTTTCCTGCATCAGAAATACAATGTGTTCGGCATCAAGGTAAGTACTCCCCTTTTCGGCATCAATGGCCAAAGCCTTTTGTATAGATTCGGGCAGTACCGAAAATAATCCGGCGGCACCTGTTAACAGGGTCGCTTTTTTTATAAACTCACGGCGTGTATCACTCATAAAAATATAATATTATTGCTTTTCAGAACAGCGTACTAATTAAGCACATTCTTTTTCACCAACCAAAGATAATTAAGCCACATTAACTAAAATTTAACGCAATGTTTGTTTATTAATAATAAAGTATGTTTAGTTTTGCTAAACATACTTTAACATGAGCAGAACAATTAAAATGGTTGTTTTTGATATGGCCGGCACTACGGTAAACGAAAACAACATAGTTTATAAAACACTACAAAAGGCCATCAACGAGGCCGGATATAATTTTACACTCGACGAAGTTTTAGCGGAAGGTGCCGGAAAAGAGAAATTGCAGGCCATTAAAAGCATACTAAAAACTTATGCAGGCAATACCGATACCGAACTGGCCGACCGTATCTACAGCAATTTTTCGGTTCAGTTGACCGAGGCGTACCAAACAGCTAAGTTATTGCCGCAGCCTAATGCTGCCGATTTATTTTCGGCGTTGAAAGAGCGCAATATCTTCAGGGTATTAAACACGGGCTACAGCAGACCGGTGGCGCAATCTATTATTGACATACTGGATTGGAAAGAGGGTACGGAATACGACCAACTGGTTACCGCTACCGATGTAAGCGGCGGCCGTCCCGAGCCGGATATGATACTCTTCGCTGCTGATAAGTTTGGCATTAAACCTGCCGAAATAATAAAAGTAGGCGATTCGATAATTGATATTGAAGAAGGCAAAAATGCCGGCAGCGCATTAAGCATTGGCATAACCACGGGCGCGCATACACCGGGGCAATTACAGTCTGCCAATCCGGATCATATTATCGATAACTTGATGGAATTATTACCCATCATAGATCGTTACTAAACCCCATCCCAAGCCCCTATTCTTTTCTTATATATACAAAAAGCACGCGATCTTTACAATCGCGTGCTCTGTTATGTGAAAGAAATTATACGCTGATTATAGTGCTTAGTTAAGCCCTACATTAAGATTTTCAGGTTCAGAGAAACCGGTGAAGGCAGCCTTTACAGGGCGCGATGTCCATGAATAAGGTACTTTAAGGTTAAAAACAAACGCTATGGTAGCGGCCAGGTCATACTGGTATACCGGTTGCTGAATTTTGTAGCCCTTTTTTACGCCTTTACCATAATAAATAACCGGAATGTTGATCTCCTCATCAGATTCGCCACCGTGGCCTTTGTTGATACCACCATGATCAGCAACAATTATTACCATCGTATTTTCTTTTATGCCTGCTTTTTCAATCGCTTTTAAAACCGTGCCTATCAGGCTATCGGCTTTGGCAATGGCTTGCAAATATTCAGGGGTCATGTGGCCTTTGTCGTGTCCGGCACCGTCAACGTGGTCAAAATGAAGCAACGCGAACGTAGGTTTTTTAGCAGTAATATAATCCGCGAATTTCTCGGCAGCTTCGGTTTCTGTTTTGGCATACTCGTAATGGTTCACCATCTCTTTTTGCAACAAGCGACCGTAATCATCCCAATGGAAAACAACACCTTGTTCAGCCTGCGGACGTTGCTGGCGAATAATGTCGTAAATGCTTGGTGAACGACCAACCTTATTAACCGCTACAGGGGTCATGTGTTTAGCATCGGGTTTCCAATCGTTTGAGGTGATACCGGTTATTTCAGGACCTGCACCCAAAATCATGGCCGACCAGTTTGATGAGCTTGATGATGGTAATACAGTACGCGCGTTTTGTTTAAAAGCGCCTTCCTCAATCATGCGGTGCATAACCGGGGCATTAGCTTTTAACAACCCGTTAACGCTTAATCCGTCAATACCGATAACTATCACATGCTCAGCCAGCGGTTTACCGCTCCTTTGCTGGGCCTGCAAATTTGTACCTCCTAAAGCGATAATCGCCAATACACTTAAAATACGTTTCATAGTAGTTTTTCTTCTGTTTATATTCTATTGTTTTTATTCTGCACCGCCATTGGCATACACCATGGCTTGTTCCAATATATTCAGGGCTTCATCCAGCTCTTGCAGGGTAATGATCAAAGGCGGGTAAAGGCATAGCACATTACCATCTGATACCTTAAGGCTTAAACCCAGTTCGAGGCATTTGTACAGTATTTTTTCTGCGGATTGCGTGTACTTCTCTTTGGTAGAGCGGTCTTTTACCAGTTCAACTCCCCATAAAAGGCCCTTGCCGCGTACATCGCCAATAAAGGCAAAACGCTGTTTCATTGCTTGCAGGCGATTGTCCATAAATTCGGCTGCTTGTGCTACATGCGCCAGGGTGTTGTTGCTTTCCATATAATCGAAAGCGGCCAGGGCAGCCACAGCACCCAATGGGTTTTTTTCGTGGGTGAAATGCCCCAATGATACCTGCGCGGCAACGTTCAGTTCGTCCTTACAAACTATAGCGGCCATAGGTATAATACCGGCGCCCAGCCCTTTACCCAGTACCAGTATATCGGGCACTATGCCGTAATGCTGATAGGCAAACATGGTTCCGGTGCGGCCCATCCCGATAGGAATTTCATCGAACACCAGTAAAACGCCATGCTTATCGCATATTTCGCGCACCCTTTGCCAGTACGCTTTTGATGGCACATGAACAGTGGTACTGCGAATAGTTTCGGCCACCAGTATGCCCACGTCTCCTTCTTTTTGTATAATATACTCCAGATAATCGGCATAAGCCAAATCGCCGCCTTCGGTATTGTTGGGATTGAACCACATGCCCCTGTAGCTGTCAACCGGTGGTACGTGTACACTACCGGCCATCAGCGGACCAAGCCCTTGCTGAAAAACGTATTCGCCGCCAAGCGAAATACTATCCATAGATGCGCCGTGAAAAGAATCGTACATGGCTATGGTTTTGTACTTGCCGGTATAAATACGCGCCAGTTTCATGGCCATCGCTATGGCTGATGTTCCTCCCGGAGCAAACAGCACGCGCGACAAGGCATTATCCGTTAATGCAGAAAGCCGTTCGGCAAGGCTTATAGCCGGGATATTGGTATACCGGCGCGGACAAAAAGCCAGTGTATCTAACTGCTCTTTTACCCTGCCGATAATGTACTCGTTATGATAACCCAGCTGATGTACGTTGTTCCCGTGAAAATCAATGTATGATTTCCCCGACAGGTTGGTGATCCTGATACCTTCTGCCGATTCCAGTACATCCAAACAAGGCGTAGACAGGGCCTGATGCAGAAAATGATCCGAATCGTTTTTCAGCGCAGCTTGCGAAGCCGGATCATTAATACTTTGATTCCAACTCTCGCGGCTTTCACTTAAATTAAGATCGCCTTCTGTATGCAGATATCCTTCGCGGTTTGTCATTTAGTTCAATTTTTATAATGCTTGTATTAACTCACCCCGACATCGCTTCGCTTGTCACCCCTCTCTGCTTCGCAAAGAGGGGGCTTCACTTCTTGCTATTACTACCCTCTTTGCGGCAAAGCCGTAGAGAGGGTGGTCCAGCGAAGCGTAGACCGGGTGAGTTGATTATTGCGATGGCAGGGAGGGATTTTTACAGTTTCAAATGAAAAGCTCTGTTGATGAAACCCCTCCCTACACCCTCCCGAGGGAGGGAATCGCACATTCTCTATTTAGTCGGTTACGTAAAGGCCTGATACTTCTGCCGCGCTTAGTGCTTTGTTGTAGATCCTTACATCATCTACTAAACCGCTAAGTGTTTTGCGTGTATCGTCGCCGCTGTTGTAAACGCCTGATCCATCTTCCCATATAGTGAACGGATAATCGTTGGCGCTATCCCAAAGCGGACCTTTTAATGTATTCAAATCAAAGCTGGCAGGTTTTGTAGCCTGAACGGTTTCTTTGGCATCGATATATACATGCAGTAATTTAGCTGTCTGGTCAACCACTACGGTCACCATGTGCCATTTATCATCGGCAACCGCCGCTGCCTGGGGGGTAGTTTCATTAGCTCTCCAGTCCATACGGTTACTTACGCCACCTGCATCGCCTGTTATTTTCACCAACCAGCCTCTGCCTGGTGAACCGGGCCCGGTATAGGTATCGCCTCCATCGGTAGCTACCACAAAACCCGGGTTACCGCCGCTATCCCAATTAGAGTTTGAGAACAATGCAGGATCAGAACCGATACCTTTTAGTTTCACCCAAATGCTGAAGCTGAAGTTTTGTGTAAGTGACGGTTTTAATAAATTATGCTTAGGGAATACCGCATACGAACCTGAAACAAATGATGCAACCCTGCCTCTGTCAGCGTCATTAACGAAGCTTACACTGGCGGTTGCATGCTCACCCAACATCGCGTCAAGCTTGTTTCCGCTGGCATCGTGCAAGTCGTTATCCATTGGTAACCAGGCAACCAAAGCGGTGTTACTGCCGCTGGTAGTGGTAAAGCTCCATGATGTTGGGGTTAAAAACCCTTCAAAGGCTTTTCCATCGGCATCCACAATAGTACCGGCATCGGCAAGTACGTAGTAAGCAGTACCAAATTTAAGCGGCGTTGCCAGTTTAACTGTTACACGCTTACCCTCAACCACAACCGACTGGCTGCCTACTGCAAGCTCTGCTACTTTTACGTTACCTGTAGTTTCATATACAGCGATATTTCCGGCGCCTTTTATAACGTTGTTGGCAAAGGTAAGTTCCAGTTTTAACAAAGAACCATCGGTACTACCCGGTAGCGGGCTAAGTGAAGTAAGCGGAAGGCCGCTTGAGCCAACCGTTTTAAACGTCCACGAAAAACCATCGGGCAAGCCCATAAATTTATTGCCAAGCAAGTCGGTAACAATGCCCTGTTCAAGGCTAACGGTGTAGTTTTGGTCTGCTTCCAGATCGTTTACCGGGTTAATTACCAGGATACGTTTATCATCGGCAATAGTAACCGCGTCAGAGGTGATATCTATGCGTTGGGTATCTACCTTACTGGCAATTACCACGGTACCTGCACCTTTTTTAATAATTTCGTTAAAGGTTAGCACCAGGTTACTACCTACTGCAACTCCCTCAACCGCCGAAGTAGGGTTATAGCTGACAACAACCGGGTTACCCGTATCAACTGTATAATCGTTTTCCTGTTTACATGACGTGAACAAGGCCAGGCCAAGCATAACCATTGTGCATGATACAGCAAATGGTTTAGTGTAAATTTTCTTCATATCTTAATTGAAAATCTCTTTATATATTTCAGTGCAGCTATTATTGACGGGCAAGTGTTACCCTGAAGTTTCCTTTTCCGGTCGCCTTGGTATCGGTATTTTCCCATCCCATAAAAAATGAGATAGTTAGGGAGTTTGATGAAACCTTTATATTAAAATCATCCACCGGGCCAATGCCTGCCACGTTAACTTTGGCGCTATCAGCAGTTTGTTTCACACTCCAGGTACCCGACGCGTTGTTGCCAAATACAACCGGACAATCCTGTGCCATAAACCTGGCCGGGTTGCCTGATGCCTCTGTGGTAAATACCAAACGCATAGATCCAAATACTTCTGCCGGTACATTTTCAGGCGTTACAATATCCCTTGGCGTTGCCCAGGTACCGTCAAGCCTGCCTGCTACCAGTTGGTCTGCACTCAGGTTGTTATCGGGATGCACCAAATCCTTGTTGCACGAAGTAGCTCCTGCTACAACAATCAATGCCACAAGCACAATAAAAACCGATCTTAAGCTAAATCTCTTTATCATATCATTTTGTGTTAATTGTTCACTTTAAACAGGCGATACGGAACGTTAGATTTCAGTACGCTTCCTTCCAAACCCCAGCTGCCATCGGCACGCATGCCCAGGTGGCTCAAAATATTTACTGATACATCAGTAAGGCCGATAGGGTAATACGGGTGGCGCTCGCTCGCCGGGCCAACCAACTCGCCGTTATTGCCTTTGCCGCTATAATCTTTTACAATAGTTCCCCTTACATCATCCATTTTCAGGTAGAGGTTTAAAGAGGCTTTGTTAGGGTGATCGCTGGTTTCGATATTGCGTAGGTACATGTATTTTTGAATGGTAGCGGCTGACAGTACATCCGTCCAGATCCTTACCTCGTTAAATGAACCGGCCCAGTTAGGCGCGCCACCACTATAGGTTTGCGTACCATCTTGTCCAAGGCACAAATAATCATAAGGTGAAGCCATGTTATCGCCGTCCTTATAGGTAAGCGTTGATTCGGCTACCTTTACACCATCCTGGTAAACCGCGCAAACTTTGGTTTTATCGAAAGTAACAGCCAGGTGATGCCAGTTGCCGTCTTCCAGCGCCTTGGTTGAGCCAATATCGTAACGTTCTGATTTTTTGTTGGCGATGTTGATCTTCCAGGTTGAACCGCTGCGGCAAATAGTATAACCCGGTAAACCGCCCGAATCCCAGTTTTTATCCCCAATGATTGATGGGTCACTGGTATTAGCGCCTGCCTTTACCCATGTCTCTATGGTAAACTTGTTCATACCCTGTAGCGGTGTTCCTTTAATGGGCACACGCACATAAGTACGGTCGCCCGAACTGGCTTTATTGATCGTGAGGATATTATCAGCGTTTTCCCTCGGGGCCAATGACGCGCCTACAAGCTCTTTGTTATCCAGCTCGCTTCCCGAAAGAATGATAGGCACGTTGATCTCTTCCGGGCTTGTACTTTGAGGCACGCCTGATTCTGTACCGCCATATGTAGATGCCAGGAAAATATCCCAATCTTCATTGGCATAACCTGTACGTGCTTCAATAGCCGCGTTTAAGCCTGCAACATACTCGTCAATTTTTTGGATAGCCAATACATAACGTGCCTGGCGAAGCTGAAAGCCAACCTGCTCACCCACTTCGGCCGGGCTGCTGAACTGTACGAATACCGCGCCCATATCTGCCTGTTTTACAAGCTCGGCAGCTTTTTTGTACACTTCCTCGTCAGTACCGTACTGAAATTTTTGATCGGCCGCCTGGTTAAGCAGGGTATTGATCTCGGGGGTACGCACAATAGAAGCCACTACTATAGATGGAGCGCCTGTTTTGATACGTGCCACTACCGAAGGGTATTGCGTAAACTTATTACCCGAATACGATTTGTTTATTGTTACCCCATGTTTATCAGATGATACACCGGTAAGCATGGTTGCCCAGCCAGAGCTTGAAAAGGCAGGTATGCCGCCGTAACCGTTCATACTGTACGAAGCATCAGCGGTTATTTTATCAATACCCGGTGTAGCCGCGTAATCAATGGCAGTATTGATAATACCATCTACGCCGATAACCAGTATTTTTTTGGTTTTAGCCGTCTGAGCGTAAGCTCCTTCACCGGCGCCTAAAAAGATGGCCAGTATTAAGCAGGAATATTTAAAAATACGTTTCATTTCTCTTCTCCTTATTTATATAACCGAATCACGTAACTACCCGGCAGACCTATCACAAAATTGAAGTTCTCGCTTACATAGCTTACTACGCCTGTACTGCTTGTTATTTTCCAGGTACAGTAAGTATCTGCCTCCTTTACCGGGAAATTCACATTCCATATCTCGCCGTCATTGGCATCGTTAACAAATGTGCCCTTAAAGCCCATAGCTCGATCTTTGGTAAAGTCGATCTGATCGCCGCCAAGCGGGGTACCGTTCAAATAACCCACAAACTTGATCTGATTAGGTGTATCGCCCACACGTTCTATCTCGGGCTGTTTAGCCATCCCGGCCGACCATGTTTTCACTTCAAATTCTTTAAATTCAATTACCAGCGCGTCTTTAAGCACCCTGCCGCCCGATTGGTTAGCCACCCTTATATCAAAGTGGTACTCACCGGCAGGGATCCTGTTACCTTCCAGTATTTCCAGCTGGCCGGTATGTTGATTAATGCTTACAGCGGGCGTCATTACCGTATCTGTTTTAAGTAGTAGTTCGGCAGGTGTTTCGTTACCTACAATAGGCTCTTTGTAGCGCACTACCGGTATATTTTCGTTTAGGGCGGTTGTTTTAAGCCCGTTAAGTTCGCGCACTTCAACAATTTCAAAATTGAGCGGCAGTGTTGAGGTTGATACCTGGAAATTGCCGATGTTTTGCTGCAAGCCCGAAATGGCGTATTGCTTCCTGTTCTTGTAGCTGATATCGGGCGCAAGGCTTCCCTCCTGCGGAATTTTGGTACAGGCACTCATGAGCAGTGTACCGCAGGCAAAAAGCGCCGTTATTAAAAACAAGGATATTTTTCTGTTGCGTTTCATCACCATTACTTAATTAAATCCAAAAATGTGTGTGTTTGAATTGAGTATATGCACTATGCCGTTGGTCGACCGCAGATCGGCTGTGACCACCTCTACCGATTGGTAAATCTCTTTTTGCCCATCAGGGCTGATGTTAAGAGAGAAAACCACATACTTGGCTCCCATGTTAACATTGCCCAAATAATCATCTGTTATAATGTTAAAGCGGGCTTTTTTACCATCAAATGTGGTGGCGTAGCTGTAGGTAGTAGCCAGTTTATTACGAACTATCTCTTCGTTAGGAATAATGTAGTTTTTAAGGATCTCCGTTATCTTCACCATATCTTCCTGCGGAATGGCCTCTAATGTTGCCGGTCTTTTTTCCGGATCAGGGTATAACAGTTTAAAATAGTTGTGAATTGAATAATCCCTCGGGGCTAAAAATGTGTTGCCCTTGGCGTTAACAGCGCTCTCAAGGCCGGTAAGCTTTATTAAACGGGCCAGCGTATCAAACGTAGCAGGGTGGCTGGTCAGGTAATCCATAGTGGATACACCCAAAACACCTGATTGCTCGGCGGGTACATTACCCCCGTCAGTAAAATAGGCGTCTTTGCATCCCACAACAAACAGGACACCTATTAACGCGATTGCTTTGATTAATTTTATCATTTCGAATGCGTGTTTATATTATTGATTAAACTGCCAGTAATAGGTTTGCTCCATATTAGGGTTGTTGGCAAAGGCCTCGTCGCTAACCGGGAAGAAACCGGCACCGTCTTTTTCGCCCTGAGCGGTAATGAAGCTGTTAAACTCGTGCAGGCGGCCTAAGCGAACCAGGTCATACACACGGTGAAACTCACCGATCAGTTCTCTGCGCCTTTCTGCCAGTACTTCTTCAATAACAACCGGTGCATCATCCCTTGTAAATACCGGGATACCGGCACGGATACGTACTTTGTTCAGGTTGTCTAAAGCCTCCGGAACACGGCCAAGCCTTGCATCGGCTTCCGCTTTCAGAAGCAGCACATCAGCATACCTGAAAATAGGTACCGGTGCATCCATCAGGTTATAACTTCTGTCTTTCACCTTTCTGAATTTGGCGAACATGATTGCACGCTCACCATTTTGCAACGGATCAGGGAATATTGGCCTAAGCTCGCTGCTGCTTACCGAAAAATCTATACTTTGAAAGAAAGCATTAACCCTTTTATCTGATTTATCCCTCGCATAGTCCGGATAGATCTCCAATATTTTTGATTTTGGCACGGCCAGCGAAAGCTCGCCCCTTGAGGTGTATGGGTTGGTTAGATAATACGTCATGATGTGGCCGTAGTAATCTGAATATTCCCCTTTTTTAACATCGTAGTACATCTCAAAGATGATCTCTTCAGATTCGCCGGTATCAAACAAGGTACGCAGGCCATCCATTGTCACCAGTTTGAAAACGCCCGAATCCATAATTTCTTTAATGGCATCAGAAGCCCCCTGGTAATCCTTCAGCCACATTAAAGCATGCGCTTTAAGGGCAAGGGCGGCACCTTTTGTACCTCTCGACATCGACTCCTTACGGGTACCTTTATTTTGCCATACCAGATCAGGCAGTGCTATGTTCACTTCATCAACCACCATTTTCATTACCTCGGCAAGTGGTTTTCTGCCCAGTGCCTCTACGTTACGCGCGGTAAGATTAATAGGCACATCGCCCCAAATACGTGCTGCATAAAAATGCGACATGGCGCGCAGGAAACGTGCATCGGCAAGTAACTGGGCCTTTCTTTCGTTGGTTAGTCCGTTTGTAATGGCCGGTATTTTCTCCAGCACCAGGTTACATTGCTCAATAGCCCTGTAAAACAGGCGCCAGTTGGTCATCGGCTCCAACTCAGTACGCTGTATCAGGTGGTTTTGGAAACCCGCGTTCCAGTCGCCGTCGTTATTAGGTGTGATCCAGTCGCCTGAACGCGAATCACCCCAGAAATAATAATCACCCCATGAGCCGTTACGTGTAGTTGAAGGGGTATCGTCTTTTGTTAAACCCGACAATCCTCTGCGGAAGATAGCGAAAGCTGCCGCCACCGCGCCTTCAGCATCAGCACCTGTTTGCCAGGCCTGGTCTTCTGTTACCGTATTGATCGGTTTTTCGTCCAGCCACTTTTTACAGCTTGTTTCGGCAATCATTATCACCAGCAGGAACATGGCAATTACCTTATTTTTCATCTCTTTAATTTTTATTTTTTTGATGATGCTATCATGATCTCTTATCACGACGGCCTTCATATTAAATTGAACCTATATCTCTCCGTCAGATTAAAACCCTAATGACACGCCAAACAGTAACATTCTGCGCATTGGGTAACCTCCCGAAACATCAAAACCATCTATACTTACCAGCTCCGCATCAGGGCCGCTGTATTTTTGGAAGGTAATCACGTTATCCATAGTGCAATACACTCTCATCCTGTCAAAAGGCAGGCGTGGTATAATCTTCTTAGTGAAATTGTATGATAATGTAACCGCTTTAATTTTGAAGTAAGAACCATCCTCAATGTATTCAGAGTCGAGATTAACAACTTGCGATATACCATTCCATGGGTTTAAAGTAGGGTACCTGGCATTGTCACCGCTTTTTTCCCATATCGAATAGTTATCGAAGTTGGGCAAAGATGAGATACCGGCAAAGCTTTTATCCAGTTTAAGCCTGTCAAGCAAAGCGGTATTAACAATATCCCGGCCGATAACGAAAGTGGAAACTATATTTAAACCGAAGCCTTTATAGTTGAGGTCGTTGGTCCAGCCGCCGGTCCATTTCGGATTGGGGTTACCTGCATAGATACGGTCAGATACATCTATCCTGTAATCGCCGTTCTGATCTTTAAAATTACGGTCGCCAACCTTTAGTATCTTACGATCAAGCCCGGTTAGCGGCGCTCCTGTTTTAGGATCTACCGGTATTTGGTTTTCCGTTTGATAAATCCCCTGCGATTCGTAGAAAAAGAAGCCGTTTAACGGTGCACCTACCCTGATTATAGTACCAAAGTCCTGGCCGCCGCTTTTGCCCACTTTTACAATGTCGGCGTTACCATCAGGAAGCGAGATCACCCTGTTTTTGTTAAAAGCGAAGTTTAAGCCTGTGCTCCAGGTAAAATTGCGGCTTACATTCATATTGGTGTTCAGCGTAAACTCTAAACCGCGGTTTAATACGTTGGCCGCATTACGGTAAACCTGGTTATACCCCGATGTTGTAGGCAGGTCTGTAGTCAACAGCAATCCTTTTGTTAATTTCTCGTAAGCATCAAATATGAACTCCACTTTTTTATTAAAGAAGGAAAGATCCACACCGATGTTGCTCATTGAGGTTTTTACCCAGGTTAGGTTCTCGTTTTTGAAACCATTGTACCAGGTAGGTGTATAGCCGGAGATACCACCGTAAGAGATTTGCAGCAATGAATTATACTGATCAAGCGCGCCGCCATTCATGATACCAAGGGCGAGGTAATCGTTATCCCACGTGGTACCGGATAAACCGTAGCTACCGCGGATCTTTCCGCTTGATAACCAGTTCCAGTTTTCAAATATTTTTTCTTTGCTAAAGTTCCAGCCGGCCGAAACAGAGGGGAAGATACCCCAACGGTTAGCCGCGCCAAATTTTGATGACCCATCTGTACGGATAGAAGCGCCAAACAGGTATTTCTCTTTGTATGAATAATCTAACCTGCTGAAGTACGACATCAGCGTATTAGCGGTATAATTACTGTTACCTATACTTTGCCCCTTAGGCCAGTTAACGGTTTCAGATAAAGTTGGCGCCGCGCTTACAGCGCTTACCGTTGTAATTTTCGATTCCAGTTTTTCAGCACTCTGGCCAACCAGCAAACTTATTTTGTGGCCGTCGCCAAACTTAGGCGCGTAGGTTAAAGTATTTTGAAAAAGCAGGTTTCGGTTTTCACCTACTCCGCTTTTATTGCCCGACCGCAGCGTGCGGCGCGATGAAGCAGATGAATCCTGCATTAACCTCAGATATTCTAAACTTAAACTGGCTTTATAGCTTAGGTTTTTTATGATATTTAATGTAGCATCAGTACTAAAACGTACCCTGTCGTTAAGATTTGATATTTTGCCCGGCTGGTACACTTCAGCGCCTTTTACAGTATTATTATCCGGAAGTGGCAGCAAGGATGAATAATTACTGTTAAGCGAACCCGGGTTACTGCCTTTATCTGTACGTGAAATAGCCAGCGTATTGTTGATGATCAGTTTCTTGTTTAAGGCATTGAAGGTTGTACTGGCCATGGTGCTGTAACGTTTGAACCCTGTATTGAACAGAATACCTTCGTTATTCATATAACCCATGCTGATACTGTACTGACCAAAATCGCCCGCGCCCCTTACAGAACCGCTATAATCCTGGGTAACGGAAGTATTATACAAATACCCCTGCCAGTCAGACGAGTTATGATAAAATGGGTTAGTTACATCACTGTACATTGATGGCATATAGGTACCAAACGGCGCATACAAATCGTATAAGCGGGTAACCTGCTCACGCTCTTTATTTCCTCCGGCAACATCCTGCAATTGCGGTACAAAGTTGATACCCGTACGAATATTCAGATTGATTTGCGGTTTGCCTATCTTTCCTTTTTTAGTGGTGATCAAAATTACACCATTAGCCGCCCTCGAACCATAAATGGCCGCCGCGGATGCATCCTTTAGTACTACTACATCTTCAATATCGCTCGGGTTAAGATCGGCCAGTACGTTGGTACTGGTAATGGCAAACTCGCTGCTTGTTTTTGAAATGATGGGAATACCATCAACCACATATAAGGGTTCAGACATCGCGGAAGCATCATCACGGCTTACGGCCGCCAAACCCCTGATGATAATGGCAGGCGATGCGCCCGGCTCACCGGAATTGAGTTGGATGTTTACACCCGCTACCCTACCCTGCAATAATGATTCGAAAGATTCTGCCGCCTGGGTTTCGGTGATCTTATCCATTTTAACAGAAGCTACCGAACCGGTAATTTCAAGCTTGGCCTGGGTTTTATAACCTACTACCAATACTTCACCCAGTGTTTTATTATCCTCAACCAAACGGATGGTTAAATCAGATGCTTTTTTATAAACTACTTTAAGGTTTTGAAAACCGATAGACGTACAAAGCAACGTATCGCCTACGGTGAGCGGTAAACGGAACGTTCCGGAATTATCCGTCATGGCGCCGCCTTTTTTACCTTGTACTTTTATGGTAGCTCCTATCACTGCTTCGCCCCGCTGATCGGTTACTTTACCCGTTGTAACAGTTTGAGCGATAACACTTACAGGAATCACCAGTACTACAAAAAGAAAAACTCTTTTTATTAATGCCTTCATTATATTTAATTTTTCGATAACCAATAACTGTTTTGACTTAATGAATTACCCTTCAAGCTATTTGCCGATAATGGCCAGTAAGCTGCCCCGTTTTGCACATCGGCTTCGGTAAATACCGGGATGAATGTGCTCACTTTACCAAACCTGATGAGGTCGAACACGCGCTGACCGGTGCCCGGCAGCATACGCCTGCGTTCGGTTAGCAGGGCATCGGCAAAGGTTGTTTCGCTTAATGTGCTGTAATCTTCTTTTGCGCCGGCTGCTGCTTTTATCAGGTAGGTTTTAGCCTCGCTCAAGTGCCCGCCCCGCCAGGCCGCTTCCGCGAAAAGCAGGTTGATTTCGCGCAGCGGTAAAAGCTCCAGCATATCTTTGTTGCTAATTATCAGCGTTGCGGTATTGTCGGCGGTTGAAATGTTGAACATATTACGCCTGGTATCTCCGGTTGGATAAATGGTGTTGAACCTCTCAAGCGGCATGCGCACTACTTTCTCATCCAGCGGATTTTGAGGAATCTCGGTCCGCCTGTCAGCCCCTACCGATAAACCGAAAGCAGATAAGCTATCGGCAGTGGCAGCGGTAAAAGTATTATTAAGTACATCATAAGCATTTTGGCCGTTACCCAGCCATAGCTGTTCTTGTGCCAGCAATGAAGTAGCTGCTGTTTTATTAAACCTGATATTGGTTAAGGAAACGCTTTCTATACCGTCATCGTTGATCAGCATCCATGGTAAAAGGCCTTTGGCTTCCAATGCCCAGGCTGCGGCCATCTTAACAGCGTCCTGATTGCTCAGGCGTACACCGAAGTTGCTTTTTTCGGCAGATGGGATATCGCCCCATATACGGGCCAGGTAAAAATATGCCGACGATTTAAGCGCCAGTGCTTCACCTTTAAATAAATTACGCTGGTTGTTATTTAGTATGCTTGCATCTGCCTTATTAATAATATTAAGCAAATCGTTAGCATCTTTTATTACATCGTAAAAGTAGCCCCAGTCGGTAAGTTGTTTTACGTAACGATCATCTGAGGTTAGCTTTTGTGTTGCTACTGCCTGCTGATAGTTAACGGTTACCGTAAGATCGCCGGTTCTGGCTTCGCCATACATTAACCATGCGTAATTGGCCAGTAGCGCCCTCCGAAGGTCAACATAGCCTCCAACAACAGCCTGCTCTATCTTCTGCGCCGAATCATAATATCCTTCGGCAACTGTTCTGTTATCCAAATCGGTAGTGAGCGAATCCTTGCACGAAGTAAGGACACACAACAGCACAACCGGGATGAGCTTCCAAAATTTCATATCGTTCATTTTTAATGTCGTAGTTTTATAATACCAGTTTTAAGCCCAATACAAGAGATGCGGGTAGTGGGGTTCCTGTATAACTTAGGTCGCGCTTGCGGATACCTGTTATGTTCTCCTCGGGATTAAGCCCGCTGTATTTTGAAAGGGTGATCAAATTATCACCACGAACAAATACTTGCATATCACTGATAGATAACAGGCGGTTAAGCGATGAGCCGAAATGGTAAGTTAGGGCAGCTTTGTTTAAGCGTACAAAACTTGCATTTTCGATATTGCTTATCCCCTGGTAAATAGTGCGGCCCGTAGCATCAGTACTGGTAGTATAGTAAGGTGTTTCGGCGCTTTTTAGCGGGAAGTTATTGCTAACCTGATCGGCAAAATAAGTACTGGTGAAAGATTGTGCTGCTACATCAGCTCCCCAGGCATAGCTAATCATTACATCGGCCGAAATATTTTTATATCGCCAAGTATTGCTGATACCACCGAAGCCTTTTGCCTCGCTGTTACCGATCACTTTCTGCTGGTTGCCTTCGTAGGCTATGAGCGAGGTAACCGCGTCGCCTTTTGAAAGCGCGCCCAGGTAAGCAAGGCTGGTGTTTTGAATATCGGCAGGTAACGATCTTACCTTATTTTTATATGCCGCTACGTTCAGGTTGGTTGTCCAGCTAAAATCGCGGGTGTGGATCCATTTGCCATCAAGGTTAAACTCAAATCCCGAAAGACCGATTGAGCCACCTGTTTCGTATTCGTAATCGATACCGCTAATGTTGGGCAGGTATCTTTGATAAGTAAAGTCTTTGTATATTTTATTGAAATAGTTAACTGAAAAATTTATTGAAGAATTGATATCGAAAGATAAACCTGCATCAAGCTGGTAAACACCTATGCTTTTGGCATCGGCAAAGGCAGGATAAAGCAGGCCTACACCCAACTCGTTACCACCGTAATAATCGCCATACCCGCTTAATTGCCCACGGTAAGTTTCGGGACGGCTTAATATGCCTGTTTTACCGTAAGCTACATTAGCTTTTACCGGTATATTCAGGGTGTTTTTGAGGTTGTAATGCACACCCAATGCCGGGTAAAGCGCCCATTTGTTTTTGTAGAATGAGCTACCATCGGTACGCAACACCATGTTAATATCCAGATCTTCCTTATAGTTCCAATTCCATTTACCATAGAAAGAAAAGATCTTCTCCATCTCATGATCTGATAAAGCATTCACCTGGTTGGCGTTATAACCTGTTACTACTTTTACAAAGTTTGAGCCCCCGCTTTCTAAACTGCGTTGCCCGTCAACCGAGGTCAGCCTGTCGTCGTTGGTTCTGAGCTCATTGCCGAGGGTCATATCCAATTTCAACCAGTCGGTAAATTGGTGCAGGTAGTTTACAGAGGTATTAATAGTGATGAGTTGCCTTTTGCTGGTAACGCTTGCGGCATACACATTTCCGTTTAACACGGTAGATGGCACAAACACATCCCTGCTTGCTGCTTCATATGATAATGAGGCAACCGTACTGGCTTTAAATGCAGGGTTGAACTGATAGTTAAGCCCCACGAAGGAAACCAAACCAACATTCCTTTTCTTATCCATTACAAAACCTTCGTCGTTTATAACCGGCAGCGGCAGCTCGCGATTGAACTCGCCCGCGTAACGCCCGTTCCTGCTGGTAAGCGCCAGGTTATTGTAAAAGTGTGCCGAAAACTTCGGAGAAATATTATACTTAGCATTAAGAAACAACGACTGGCGGCCAAAACCTGAATCTTTGATGTAGCCTTTATCCTGGTAATTTGATAAACCAAAAAGGTACGAACCGAAATCGCCGCCACCATCTACCATTACATTTTGTTCGTTAACAATGCCGCCGTTGCCATATACATCTCTGCGGGCCATGTTATTAAAATTGTAAAAGGCATCCTTCTTATAATCATTATTGGGCACAAAGTTGGCACCTGCAAACGCGTTAGCCCTTACATGGATAGCGCCTGATTTACCCTCTTTCATAACAATGTTAATGGCCCCGTTAGGAGCCTGAACACCATAAGCCGCCAGCAGATCAATGTTTTTTATCACTTCTATCCGCTCTACCTGATCTGCCGAAAAATAACTGAGCGGGTTAATGCCTGTTACATCCGACGGACTGCCGATCATCGGGATACCGTCGATAAGGATAAGCGGCATGGTTGATTTGTCGGTAGGATCAATATTTAAACCGCGAAGGTTTATAGTGGATTGTACACCGGGTGTACCAGTCCAGCTTTTAACCCTAAGGCCGGCAATGTTGCCCAGCAGGGTATTCTCAATTCCGCTTCGGTTTGATGAGATAACACTGTCAACCACCAGTGTATCCTGGGCATGTGCATTCATCGCTGCCCCTGCAGACGCGAGAAAAAGAAACATAGTTTTCCAAATGCATTTTGGCAATAACTTCATAATTATCGTTTCAAGATTTTACAACCAGACCTGTTTTTCATGAACATGAATTTGTACAGCTTTTAATTTTCCATCAGGCTAAAGGAGCAGCTTAATCCCTTCGCTAAATGTTAAGCAATACTAAACATTGTTTATTAAGATAAGGGGTTAGATAAATTAACGAATTGTGAATTATGCCTTATTTGAGATGTGGAGTTGTTAAATAATGTCACATTATTGGTGGAGAAACCATAATGTAAGTTCGGGGAATGAATATTGTCGGAGTTTAGTAAGGAAGAGCAATACTTTACCAAAAAGTTTTACGTTGAGATCAACAAAAAATAATGGAGATACAGGGAGAGCAGGTTAATTTTACAGAATAATCTTTTAACTCCCGTTTGGGTGACGGGTATTAACTTGGAAGGTTTATCTGATAATGGTATAAGTTACTTTATCAGGATAAAATTACAGAGGCATATTAGTAGTGTTTATGATAGCCCATACCAATCACCATGCCTAAAGCTACGTAACTATATTTAGAAACGTTGCCACTTAGTTTGAAGCCCAAGCTACCGCCAAACCCGGTGGGCCTGCCAACCGGGATTAGCCAGTATATTTTGTATTTCTTTTTATGGCTTTTAAACCATGAGATATTAAACTCAAAGGGCAGGCCCGGGTAATTACTATATTGGGTATTGTACAGGTCATCGGCTTGCAAACTGCCAAGTTGGGCATGATTATAGGAAACACCTGCCGAAAAGCTTATGGCATGCCCATCCTTAATTAATCGCTTACCATATAAAAGCCCTATTTCTGCAAGTATATTTTTTGATTTAAGCGGCACACCGATAGATTCTCCAAAACGATCTGTAGTTAATGTACCACGCAAGGTAAGCAGGTTGTTTTTAAATTGATAATTAATGCCGCTACTTAACGCTAACCGCTGTATTTAGATATTGCGTACCCTATTTGCCCATCATAGTAGATAATTGGGTTATTACTTTTAGTACTGTCCTGCGCAAATGCACCGGTAAAAAACAATAATGTAAATAATAGCGTAAGCAGGTTAGGTTTCATTGTGCAGTTTGATGCCCTAATATATCGATATAATTATTAGCAGCATGTTTCCGCAAGGTTATATATGCCGTACGATGCCCGGAATAATACACGCCGATACTCCAAAACACTCATCGCAACCTTTTAAATAGAAATAGGTCATAAACCTTTTAAAAATCGGTGCCCCCCACTAAAAATCTGTGTAATCCAAAGCAAAGAAAAAAAGGCCAGAAAACTCTCGCAGTTTCTTGGCCTTACATCTACCTATGAAAAACAAACCCTTTGAGAAGGGTATTAATACATATTCAAATGTAATGCCAAGTAACAAAAAGCAATTTTATACTTATAATTAAGGCTATTTTCTACTATGTGGAAATATTGCGGGAAATTAATTCCACAATAGAGAGGTTAAATTTTCTCAATTGAGGAAATTCGGGATTTTAGGCCTCAACAAAAGCTTATACTAAATACACGGCATCCTCTTCGTTTGTTTTATCTAAAACAACATCCACATGGTCTTTTATCACGGTAGAGAGGGCTATCCCCGAATAATCGGTAGTTACCGGGAAGCTTTTGTGGTTGCGGTCAACTAACACTACGCTACGTACTTTCTTCAGCGGAACGTTTAAAAATACACCTAAACCGTAGGCCAGCGTTTTGCCGCTGTTAAGTACATCGTCAACCAGTATTACTACCTTATCGGTACAGTCGGCTACGTTAAAATTGGTGTTGGCTTTTAACGTGCTGCTTTGTTTTTCAAGCTCGATAGTGATGAGCGTGCTTTTAAATGGGGCAATATTATCGAGGATATCTTTTAACCTTTGAGCAAGGGTATTACCGCGCGGCAAAATACCCGCAATCATTATCTCCTGCTCTTCAAAATTATCTTCCAGTATCTGGTAGGCAATACGATCTATCTTTTGCTGTATTTGCTGGCTGTTTAATATGAGTAGTTTTTTACCCGACATATCGATATATAATTTATGAGCTAAGATACCTTTTATACTATTCCTTACTATACGGAAAATAAACAAAATTTGCCCCCTCGGGCACAATTACAAATACGCACATATAATCGTGCGGACTTTTATAACTGCCGATAAAGCGTTCTTTAAGCTCTTTTTTGATGATACCACGCTCTACAAATTCTTCGAGGGTGGAGGCGTGGATGGTCCACTCGGAGTTGATCTCGTTCTTGTCCAGTATCACTTCGCCAAGGCTCAGGTCGTGCTGGTGAGCTGCAAATATGGGATAAGCCGAAAGGCCTTCCACCATTATCTCTACCGCTACTTCACGTATTGATTCGCTGAAAAATTTCAGATCTGTTTCGAGGCTTACCAGCGGACTTTCTTTTTGTTCGCCTGCACCTTCATTTAATAATTCTTCCGGATCCATCTCTTATTTAACAATCGCTAAACACTTTTATTATTAAACCGCGGCTTCTTCTGCCCCGGGCTGTTGTTCTCTTAATACCAGCAATACCACGTTTTCCACATGCTGTGTATGCGGAAACATATCTACAGGCTGTATCTTCACAGTGTCGTATTTTTCTTTCAGTATTTGCAGGTCGCGGGCCTGGGTGGCAGCATTGCAGCTCACGTATACAATTTTGGGCGCTTCAATTTCCATTAACCTGGCTACCACATCGGCATGCATCCCCGCACGCGGCGGATCGGTGATGATCACCTCGGGTTTGCCATGTTCTACAACAAACTCGGCCGATAGCACATCTTTCATGTCGCCCGCGTAAAACTTGGTGTTGGTGATATTGTTAATGGCCGAGTTCACTTTGGCATCTTCAATAGCCTGGGGAACGTATTCAACCCCAACAACTTCTTTTACATGCGCCGCCACAAAATTGGCTATGGTGCCGGCACCTGTGTAAAGGTCATACACCAGTTCGTTACCGGTAAAACCTGCAAAATCGCGGGTTATTTCATATAGCTTTAATGCCTGTATCGAGTTGGTTTGGTAAAACGACTTTGGCCCTATCCTGAACTTAATGTTGCCATTTGGCGATGGCATTTCTTCGTAAATATATTCGGGGCCTTTCCAGGCTATCACTTCCTGATCGAAAATGGTATCGTTCTTTTTTTGGTTGATGATATACAGCAGGGAAGTGATCTGCGGAAATTCCGCGTCAATATAGCCCATCAGCGTATCTACTTCTTCCTGCGTTACGTAAGCAAACACTACCACCACCATTACTTCGCCTGTCGACGAGGTGCGGATGATGAGGTTACGCAACGCGCCGGTGTGCTGCTTTAAATCGTAAAAGCTATAGCCCTGCTTTTTGGCAAACGCGCCAATGCTGTTACGCAACGAGTTTGAAGGTTCGGCTTGCAGGTAGCAATGGTTTACCTCCAATATCTTATCAAACCTGCCCGGGATATGGAAGCCAAGCGCATTCATATCCAGCTGCTCGTTGTCGCGACTTTCGCCATCGTACAACCAGCGTTTGTTTGAAAAGGTAAATTCCAGCTTATTACGGTAATATTTATCAGCAGGCGAAGGTACAATGGGCGACATGCCGCTCACATCTATCTTAGCCATGCGGCCCAATGCATCGGCCACGGCCTTTTGTTTAAAAGTAAGCTGGGCACTGTACGTCATGTGCTGCCATTTACAGCCGCCGCAGGTACCAAAGTGTTCGCAAAAGGCCTTAACACGGTGTTCCGATTCCTTTTTCAGCGCGGTTATTTTGCCCTCGCCGAAATTCTTTTTGCTGCGAAAAACCTCCACATCGGCTATATCGCCGGGCACGGCCTTATCAACAAACAGCACAAAATCGTCTGCCTTGCCTACACCCTTGCCTTCTTCGGCAATATCAATTATGGTTACGTTCTCGAAAAACTTACTTTTTTTTGGACCTCTGCTCATCAGCCTGCAAAGGTAAAGCAATTATTTAAAAATTCGAGGGTGTAGGGATTGATTAGGATTTGGTGCTTTTGCATGGCGAAGATTTTTACCACAGAGCGCACTGAGGTTTGCACGGAGTTACACAGAGAGTTTTCTGTTTTTCAAATAAATCACGCAGTATCTCACCCTGAGCGAAACGAAGCATTTTCGTCGTTTTGTTCTTCGTTAGGAATGGTAGTGCTTTATTGTATGTTAGTGGATGTAACTTTCTTTTTTCTCTCAAAAAAGAAAGTCACCAAAGAAAAAAGTCGCGGCTGCGCAAGAAACTTTCAAAGTTTCTGATTAGGCAGGGCTTGTGCTACCCGTTCCTTACGATGCCGCATTTTGTGAGTATTAATGGTTTGTGCTTTTGCATTGCGATGAAGGCATTCATTACAGAGCGCTGAGGTTTGCACGGAGTTACACAGAGATTTTCTGTGTACTGTTTTAAACATCACACAGTCGCTACGGCTTCAGCCGAGTGACGACTATTACGCGGCGTCCCGCCGCACGGCTTACCAGCAACTTCATTCTGCTATTGAAAGCTTTGATAAATTTAAAATTTGTCAAAGCTCGCTCACCGAAAAAGGCACTACCCTCGCAACCCTAAACCCGGGAGTAGCGGATACCGGCCAAAGTGGCTAAGACCTTGTGCAGTATGAGCGGATCACGGGGCTATCGGGAACCAAACGCTACTGGCTTTGATTTTCTGAATATACGGAATCGAAGGCTTCTGTGGCACTTTCATCATTGTCAGTATTATTTAACTTGTAAAGCCAAATACCGCCCACAATTACAGCAGCATAAGTGGGAACGAAGATAAATACATCATAATTAAGCATTTTTAGATCTGAAAAGAACGGAAAGAAATTAAACCATGTTAATGATAGACCAATGATAGAGAGAATTATCTTATTATACCACCTATAGCTTTGAGCGGTGAGTAAGGTGGTTGCTATCCATAATAATATTAAGCTGGGAGTAGAGGCAAGCCCGCCTACAATAGTTCCTGCTACCAGCAAAAAAATCCACTCGTTTGAATTATTGTTTTCGATGGATAAATACAAAGAAATAAGCAAAGGAGACACAAAAGCGGCTGTAAGCCATACCCTTGCAGCATATTTAAATGCTGTTTTTACTACTTGCTGATTTATGTTCGTGAGAGCAGAGGAATAATATATAAATTATACAGGCTGATTCCAGGAAATTTGATCCTCAGCAATGCCGTGAAATTTGTAATACCAAATTCCGGCTATAATTACCAACGCGTACACAATAGCGAATTGAAGATTTTCGCCATGTAGCATTCTGTTTTGCTGATACAGATAAAATGCCAATAGTGTTAGGGCGATACCGGTAAATGACAGGATAATTTTTTTATACCATGGTTTAAAATCCCGCTTAACTATGATGGCTGTGAGCGATAGCAATAACAGGAAGCTTGGTATAGATAATACCAGGCCGAATATGGTACCGAAAAAAAAGATGAATACGATGTTATCAAAATTATTGCGGGGAATTATCCCGAAAACCGCGATGATGGCCGGTGATAAAAGCACACCGGTTAACCACACCCTTACAGAATATTTAAAAGCTTCGTACATTGATTTATGATATTAATTTGTTGTTTTTAAAAAGCACCCGGCGCTTATGGCCACCGGGTGCGGGTGATAAGGTTAGGTGTAATGCTTATTGCTTATCCCAATCGATACGGCGGGATACATACATGAGTATGGCGATGATGATGAACAGGGCTACACTGCCTACCATGAGCGCGAGGTCTTCCAGTTGAATAATAACGAAGATGAACGTGTAAAATACCGACAGGATAAGCGCGAATAATGCCGCCGCTTTTTTGTTTTTTAATAACGACGCGATAAACACGCTTATTAAACATATAGTGGCGCCCGAAGCCACCAGGTAGGCCCAATTAAAGCCAATTTGCTCGGAAAAAGAGAGCAGGAGGGTATAATAGATCACCATGGCTGCGCCGATGAGGATATAGTTAAAGGCATGTACCTTTTGCTTGCCTATCAGCTCGGTTAAAAACAACGAGATAAAAGAAAGCAGAATGATGAGCAGCGAATATTTACTGGTGCGCATGGTTTTCTGATATTCATCAACCGGTAATTGCAGCTTTATACCAAAGGTGGCATCAGCTTGCTTTTTCTTATCATCGAGCAGGTGACTATCCCCTACCCATTGTTGCGGGAACGGCCTGTTATAGTACAACATCCGCCATTTGGCGCTAAACCCGTTTTTATCAACCTTACGATCATCGGGCAGGTAGCGGCCATCAAAACTTGGAGTGGCCCAGTTACCGGCAGACTGCACATCGGTTACCTTACCCAGGTGTAAAAAATATAGCTGCTGGCTGCCTTTTAGTTGCAGGTCGTAATTAAAGGTAAAGGCATTGTCAGTCACGTTGGTTAGGTTAATACGGGCTTGCAGGCCATTCTCAAAAACAGATTGATCACTGTATGATGGTTCGGAATTGAGCGACTGCCCGGCAGCCTTTATTACGGGATTGTTTTTTAGTCCTTTTAAATCGGATACGCCGAAAGTGATGATGGCTTTATCCAGCATCAGCTGATCGCTGGCAATACCCAGCGCGCTGATATCCGTTTTAGAGAAATTACCCGATACCTTAATATCGGTATTATATACTACTACCTTAAATATTCCCCTGTGCAGCAATTCGCCTTTTACATTGGCTTTGTAATTAAGGCCATCGGGCAGTATGTACAGGTAATCTATCACCTGGCGTACAGTTTGCCTGCGTGAGGTATCAATGTAGTTTTCGTTCTTTTTATAGGGAATCACCAGCACCGGCCCGTTCACCTGCTGACTGCCCGACCAGGTATCGGACACCTTACTGATCACTTCTTCCTGCCGAACGGCACGTTCGCTGATGAGGTTTTGGATAAATACTGATGGAATAAGCAGTACCAGCGCCAGCACGCATATAAATATCAGCTTAAATGTTACCGACTCCTTAAGCCAGTCGGTTGTTTTTGGTTTTTGAGGTTGTTCAAACATGATCGTATTATTTATATTTTATATATTAAAAGTACTTTGCATTTCAAAGTTAATAGGCAAAAAAATATAGCTATAGCTTCTTCTGCAATTTTATCAGTTGCTCCATAGCGTCGAGGTGTTGTTTAAAAGCTGTTTTTCCTTTTGCCGATGCTTCATAATTGGTGTTGGGTTTACGCCCTAAAAAACTCTTGTTCACCACAATATATTCGTCTTTTTCTAAAGCCTTAAGGTGCGATGCCAGGTTACCGTCGGTAATGTTCAGCAATTCTTTAAGCGAGTTAAAGTCGTAACGGTCGTTAGCCATTAAAACGCTCATAATTTGCAGTCTTACGCGGTTCTCAAAAGCTTTGTCGAGCTTTTCAAAAGGGTTTTTACCGGTCATATTTAAAGTACATTATACTGCCGTATATTATATGCAGTATACCAAAACCTATTGCCCAAAACAATAAACCATAGCCGGGTAGCAGGGCGGCTATCAGGCCTAAAATAATTTCGAAAATACCGAGGTATTTAACGTCGCCAAAGGTAAAATTACTTGCGCCGATAAGTGCAAGCCCATAAAAAATTAATGAAGCAGGTGCCACAATGCCCAAATACCCCCTAATAATGAAGATGATAATAAGCGCCCCGCCGGTTAGCAAAGGCGTGGCCATATAAAACAATAACGACTTACTGGTTTTACCCCATACCGGCTGCCCGTTCTTTTTCGCCTTGCGGCGGGTTAAGATAATGCCCGATACGATTGATAAAATTAGCACCGATAATGCTACTATAATAAGGTTATAAAGTGTTGACGGATCGCTTTCGGTTGATGCTACCACATAATCGCGCGTGTAGAACAAGCCATTATGAGTGTATACCATTTTGTATGCGATAACCGCCCCTATCAAAGCATATATACCCGCCAGCACGCCCGAAAGGCCGCTTAACGAAATAAACTTTGATGAACGCTCCATCAATGCGCGGATAGAGGTAAGCTCGTCTTGTAATTGATCTTCTTTCACTTGAAAGTACTTTTATTTTCAAAGTAATTGATAATAATCCGTATCAGCAAATTTATTTCATATTTATGTATTGGATGGATCGAACAATTTTAGCCTCACCAGTCAGCAAACAGCTTCGGGCGAAAGCAGGCATAACTGTGAAAGCCATGAGCGTAATGGCGGGCATAGTGAACTTGCTGCATGTAGGGATGGATGGCGCTTCGGGGCAAAAGTTCCAGCTCTAAGTTCTGGCAGTTTTGCAGGGTAATGGCCTCGTGCGGCAAGAAGCCTTTTGCTGGACAAGGGTTTATTCGCTGTTTGTTTTTTTAGGTACTCATGAGATCGCTTCGCTTAGTTCTGTTACTTTTGCCTTCAAAAGTAATGGGGCCCTGCGCCCAAGAGCAGACTAATGTTGATCAAACCACAAGCTAACACCTAAGTAGAGATTGCTTCGTGCCTCGCAATGACAATGGTTTTAGAGACGATGTTTTTAGATGCGCCTTAAACAGTAATAGCCGCCTTTACCAAATACGGCAATATTTCTTTTTGAAAGGATACGAAGTTCTTGCGTACGTCGGCATCACTTACCGAGGTAAACGCGAAGCTGAACACGATGCTTTTACTGCATTTAATTAAAAAGCGCAGGCGTTGCTGATAGGTTTCGTGCTTGCGGATGTGGGTAAGCTGGGTAAATGATAATACCAGCAGGTCTTCCAACTCGTTAGAGAGGTTCTTTAAAAACTCTTGCGAGTTGGCCGATTCGCGGATGAACTCCCAGCCTATAAACTCATTACATACAGTGTACGAGAGACGGCAGGTTTTCATGATGAGGTTGCGCAGGTGCTCTTCCTCGTCCATTTCTGGCGTGGTAACGTGTATCAGCTCGTCAACACTTACGCGTATATAGTCCATCAGCAGGGAGTGCAATACGGCTTCCTTGCTGTCAAAATATTTATAGATAGTGGCCTTTGCAATTTTGGCCTTCTTAGCTATTTCGTTAACACTTGTTTTATGGTAACCGAACTTGCGGAACAGGTCCTGCGCGGCACGCTTTATGCTGTCTTTAATTTTATCGGCTTCCATTCAATTAATTAGTAACATGTATCTCAAACCCATTTGAAACCGCTATGTACGCACGTAACGATCGCGAAGCGGGCGCTTTAACCGGCGAACCGTCCGAAAGCAAAAACTTCGATCCGCTGCATGGGTCTACCACTTGTATATCAACCTCATCAATATTAACAGCGCATTTATTTTCGGGCTGATAACTGCTGCAACGGTCGTACGCCACAAAGGCATCCTGCGAGCGGCGGTAAACAATAACACCGGCCACACCGCCCTGTACCAAAGCGTACCCTCCTACCCTTGTAAGCGAGTACCGCGGATCGTTTATTTGTACCGTTACATCTACACGCGCATACGGCACTACTTCGCTTTGCTTTCCGCAACTCAGAAAACAACAGCTCAGTAATGCCAATATAAGCAATTTCCTCATATAATATCAGTCTGGAACTGTTTCAGGAAACGAACATCGTTCTCTGAGAACAGGCGCAGGTCGCGAATTACGTATTTCAGGTTGGTAATACGTTCAATACCCATACCAAAGGCAAAGCCGGTATATTTCTTACTATCAATGCCGCAATTTTCGAGCACGTTAGGGTCAACCATACCGCAACCTAAAATTTCAACCCAGCCGCTGTATTTGCACATATTACAGCCATCGCCTTTACAGATGGTACATGATATATCCATCTCGGCCGATGGCTCGGTGAATGGGAAATACGACGGACGGAAACGCAGCTTGGTACCTTCGCCGTAAAGTTCCTGCACGAAGTGGAAAAGCGTTTGTTTCAGGTCGGCAAATGATACGTTCTCATCTACATACAAGCCTTCTACCTGGTGAAAGAAACAATGTGCACGGGCAGATATAGCCTCGTTACGGTAAACACGACCTGGCATAATAGCGCGGAACGGCGGTTTACCATTCTCCATCATACGTACCTGTACCGATGAGGTATGCGTACGTAGGGCGATATCATCCTTACCGTTATTCTTTTTTATAAAGAAGGTATCCTGCATATCCCTCGCCGGGTGTTCTTCAGGGAAGTTTAGTGCCGAGAAGTTATGCCAGTCGTCTTCAATCTCAGGCCCTTCTGCCACTACGAAACCCGAACGTTTAAAAATATCGATGATCTCGTTACGCACCAATGACAGCGGGTGACGGGAGCCTACCGCGAAACCTTCGCCCGGCAGGGTAAGGTCCTGCTGCTGATCGCCTGTTGTATCGTGTGCGCTCAGGCCTTCTTTCAATTCGTTATAGCGCGCCTCGGCCAGTTGCTTAAACTCGTTAAGCACTTTACCAAAAGTACGTTTCTCTTCGGCACCAACAGTTTTAAACTGCTCAAACAGGTCTTTAATGATCCCCTTAGTACCCAGAAATTTTATACGGAACTCCTCCAGCTTTTCGGCATTAGCCTGTGTAAAAGCTTTAATTTCAGAGGTGTATTTATCTATTGTTTCTTGCATTGTTATAATGTTCTTAAAAACTGCTCGGCCGTTAAAACAGGTATAGCAGAATTTTTATAGTCTTTTATATTCCTGGTGATGATAACATCGGCCCTGCCGTTCACGGCTGTATAGTATTGTACGGCATCTTCCAGGTCCGAAAAAACTGAAGCTATAGCCTGATCAACAACAGCAGCATCTTCTGTAAGTATGTTTAGCTTTTGGGCCAGTACTTTTATTGATGCACGCGCGGCTTTTTCACCTACGTGTTTCTTTACTATATAATGCGTATTTAACAGCGAGTGTACTGATGTGCAACCAGTATATTCACCATTATCTAACAGCATTAAAACACCTTTAGCCCAAATATCAAAAGGCTCCCGCTTTAATAAGGCATCAAGCAATATGTCCGAATCAATAAATATTGACTTCATGCACCATACTTTTCTTCTAAATGCTTCCCGTATTCTGCTTTGTGGTCAAAATCGGGGGTTGGCTTATCAACAAGTGTTAACTGCTGAATCCAATCGGGCATCTCGGTGCTTTTCAGTTTCTCTAACAGCGGGTCTTTCTTACTTTTCTTTTTTGCTATCTCCGTCACCAAATTCTTAAACAGTTTAGACACACTGATGTTACTCTCCGAAGCAATTCGCTTTGCCAACTGGATAGTTTCCTTATCAGCGCTTAATGTCAGCTTTGTAGTTGCCATAACCGTTTAATTTAACTTATACGTACAAATATAAATAAACTATACGTATTATTTGATCACGCCCAGTTCCTTACCTACTTTGGTAAAGGCGGCTATGGATTTGTCCAAATGCTCCACCTCGTGTGCGGCAGAGATTTGTACCCTGATACGGGCTTTACCCTGCGGTACTACCGGGTAATAAAAACCAATTACGTATATACCTTCTTCCAGCATTTTCGCGGCAAACTCCTGGGCCAATTTAGCTTCGTAAAGCATAACGGGTACTATCGGGTGCACACCCGGTTTAATATCAAAACCGGCAGCGGTCATCTTTTCGCGGAAGTATTGGGTATTGCTTTCCAGTTTATCACGCAGGTCGGTGGTTTCGCTTAGCATATCCAGTACTGCTATTGAAGCGCCGGTAATAGCCGGAGCTAAAGTGTTCGAAAACAAATACGGACGCGAGCGCTGGCGCAGCATATCGATGATCTCTTTACGGCCCGATGTAAAACCGCCCGAAGCGCCACCCAATGCCTTACCCAAGGTACCGGTAATGATGTCTATTTTACCCATTACGTTATGGTGCTCATGCGTACCACGCCCGGTTTTACCCATAAAGCCCGAGCAATGGCTCTCGTCTATCATTACCAGGGCATTATACTTTTCGGCCAGCTCGCAGACTTTATCCAGTTGGGCAATAGTACCATCCATACTGAAAGCGCCATCGGTAACGATGATACGGTGACGCAGGTTTTGTGTTGCCTGTAGTTTCTCTTCCAGGTCGGCCATATCATCGTGTTTATAGCGGTAACGCTGTGCTTTACACAAACGTACGCCATCAATAATAGAGGCATGGTTCAACTCATCGGAAATGATGGCATCCTCGGCGTTGAACAATGGCTCGAACACACCACCGTTAGCATCAAATGCCGCGGCGTAAAGTATGGTATCTTCTGTGCCTAAAAATTCGGCTATCTTTTGTTCAAGTTCTTTGTGAATATCTTGTGTACCGCAAATAAAACGTACAGATGAAAGGCCGTAACCATGGGTATCCATAGCCGCTTTTGCCGCCTCAATTACTTTAGGGTTTGATGACAGGCCAAGGTAGTTGTTAGCGCAAAAATTAATTACTTCTTTACCACCCTGTACAGTAATATCCGCACCCTGTGGCGATGTAATGATCCTTTCTCTTTTATATAACCCGGCGTTTTCTATTTCAGTTAGTTCCTGCTGTAAAACCGGCTGTAAGGTATTGTACATATCTGCTTATTTTTTAATCGGCAAAATTAATCATTACCATGTATTTAAGGGTTAAAAATTAACCTTTTAAATATATTAATTACACAAGATTGCATTTTAGGTGTATAACGTGTTAATGGTGAATAACATGAGTGGATTTTTTGTGGGTTTACAGTGCGATGTATTTTTTGGAGGGAGTTAGATGCTCCTATATTTTGTTTGTGCTTTAATTTGCGGCAGTCTGCTCTTGGGCGCAGGGCCCCAGTTACTTTGTCTTCGCCACAAAGTAACCAAAAGTCAAGTCAGCAAAAAGGCTTCTTTGCCGCACAAGGCCATTACCCTGCAAAGCTGGTTTGCTGACGGTAGGAGCTTCTCCGTTACCTGCCTTCATGAACTTTTCAGCTTTGACAACTTTAAAAAGTTGTCAAAGTTTGCCCGTTGCCCTCCCCGCTGTCGCGAGTTTAACGTAGCGTATTTCGGACACGACATAGCCGGAGCTTTCAGCTCCGGCTTACATGCACTATCCTAACCGACTTAAACCCGGGAGTAGCGGATACCGGCCTGTGGTTAAGGCCTTGTGGCGTATGAGCGGATCACGGGGCTGTTTTGACCAATGATCACAGGCATTGATTTTCTGATGCTATTCTATGTTGTGAATTGCTGAATAACTAAAAGTAGGAGCCAATTGGCTTTGGGAGGATCGGGCTTAATTACATGCGCTATCCTGACATAAAAGAAGTACAAAATACTAAGAGATTGCTTCGTGCCTCGCAATGACAATTTTTTATTAGTTTCTACCTCCGTCATAATACAGTTAAAATCAATGTATAATCAAAATATATTTTTAAGTAAATAAACATTTACTTATTATTGTATCGATATTTTAAATCAGATAGATAACATAGCATGCGCCCACGAAATTTAGAGAAGGAAGAAGCCATACGTACCATTGCTTTAGATATAATAGCGAACGAAGGCCTCGAAAATTTGACTATGCAAAAGCTGGCTGCTGCTGCCGGGGTGTCGCCGCGTACCATTTATATTAAGTACGAAAACAAAGAAGACCTGCTCATCAAACTATTTATCAAGGATGTTTTGGCGGCTTATGAAAAGGCAATATTGAACGGCTTTAACGAGGATATGCCTTTTGCCGAAGGCGTTGAAAAACTGTGGATTAACGGCTTCGGGTATTTGAAAAATAACCGGCCATCGTTCGCGCTTATTCAGCATGGTAAATCATCGCCATTGCTAAACAAGGCTTTTCAGCAGGAAAACATACAGCAGGGGCAGTTTTTTGCACCTATCCACAGCTTCATTATGGCTAATATTAAAGCTGGGGTGATAAAAAACCTGCCGTTTGATGTGCTTCGTGCCCTGCTTTTCGCGCCGCTGCTTGATTTGGTGAACGAATATTTTGACCATACCGACCGCCCCGTGCAAATTATTACCGATGAGGTGATAACCACTTGCTGCGAAGCGGTTACTAAAGGGATTTTAAAGTAAACAGATTTAACATGAACTCAATTAAAAACAAAAACATAGCTATAGTAGGTGGCGGTCCGGGTGGACTTACACTTGCACGATTATTACAAATGAACGGCGCCCACGTAAAAGTATACGAGCGCGACCTCAACCGCGAAGTAAGGGTACAAGGCGCAACGCTTGATCTGCACGACGAATCGGGTTTAAAAGCTTTGCGTGCTGCGGGATTGATGAATGAGTTTGAGGCCAACTATCGCCCCGGTGCCGATAAAATGCGCATTGTAGATAAAAGCGCGCAAATTATTTATGCCGATGAGGGCGGCGGCGAAGGCGGTTTCTTTAGGCCGGAGATAGATCGTGGTCCGCTCCGCGAAATTATGCTGAATTCCTTACAGGCCGATACCGTGGTTTGGGATAGCCAGTTTGTCGCCCTCGAACAGCAGTCGGACGGAACGATAAAACTCGAATTTAAAAACGGAACAGTAGCCTATGCCGACGTAGTAATAGCGGCGGATGGCGCCAACTCAAAGATAAGGCCATACATTACGCCTGTAAAACCATTTTACGCGGGCATTTCTGTAGTGGAGGGGGCGGTGTATCATTCGGCTACGGCAAGCCCGCGAATTCATCAATTGCTTAACGGCGGAAAGATTTTTGCCATGGGGGATGAAAAAACGATCATCGTAAGTTCAAAAGGTGATGGGAGTTTGGTGTTTTATACCGGCTGTAAAACAGATGAATTTTGGTTTCGCGAAAGCGGTATCGATTTTAACGATAAAACGCAGGTATTTGCCTGGTTTGAACAGGAGTTTGCCGGTTGGGATGCGATATGGGATGAACTATTTGAAAACGCCAACCCGGTGTTTATTCCAAGGCCGCAATATTGCATGCCTTTAGATCAAACCTGGGAAGCACAACCCAATATCACCATGCTGGGCGATGCTGCCCACCTGATGCCGCCTTACGCCGGCGAAGGCGTAAACATGGCTATGCTTGATGCGCTGGAACTGGCCGAATGCCTGCTCAGCGACCAGTATACCAATATCCACGCGGCAATAGCAGCTTACGAAGAGCAAATGCGCGCCCGTGCATCAGAAATAGGCGCCATCACGCTCGAACAAACAGCATCCCTGCATTCGCCGCAGGCTATTGAAAATATGGTAGCCATGTTTCGGCCCGAAGAGTAATACAGTATGGGTTGTTTATAATTAAAGAAGGCACATTAAAACCTATCGGCAAGCATGCTGTTGTTACCAACAACTGTTTAAACACCTGTTTAAATTTTTAAGCCCGGCCTAGTTGGCAACACTTATTAATTGCTTTACCTTTAACGTACATAAACATACCACCAATGATTGAAACAAAAGCTTACGCGGCCCAGGACGAAAAGACGCCTTTGGCCCCATGGACATTTGAGCGACGCGATGTAGGTCCGCATGATGTTCAATTTGATATTTTATTTTGCGGCGTATGCCACTCCGATCTGCACCAGATCAAGAACGACTGGTTTCCGGGCATTTTCCCTATGGTGCCGGGTCACGAAATTGTTGGCCGTGTAATTAAGGTTGGCGATCACGTAAAAAACTTTAAGGTTGGCGACCTGGCCGGTACCGGCTGTTTGGTTGATTCGTGCCGCGAGTGCGAAAACTGCAAGCAGGATCTGGAGCAATACTGCCTAAAGGGTAACTCTCAAACCTATAATGGTTACGAGCAGGATGGCAAAACCCCTACCTACGGAGGTTACTCAAACACCATTGTAGTGAACGAAGATTTTGTACTGCACATTAAAGAAAATTTAGACCTTGCCGCTGTAGCGCCGCTGCTTTGCGCGGGCATTACCACTTACTCGCCATTACGCCACTGGAAGGTGGGCAAAGGGCATAAACTGGCTGTATTAGGCTTGGGCGGATTAGGCCACATGGCTGTTAAATTTGGTGTCGCTTTTGGTGCCGATGTTACCGTGCTAAGTACATCTTCTAAAAAAGAAGAAGACGCTAAAAGATTGGGTGCGCATCATTTTGTGGTAACTACCGATGAAGCGCAGGTAAACGCGGCTAAAAATACATTCGATTTTATATTGGATACCGTATCTGCCGAGCACGATTTTAATATGTACCTGTCGTTGTTAAGAACCAACGGTGTACACATTTGCGTGGGTGTACCACCAAAACCTGCCGAAATTGCTGCCTTTAGTTTATTAGGTGGCCGTAAAAGCGTTGCAGGTTCGGGTATCGGGGGCATTGCCGAAACTCAGGAAATGCTTGATTTTTGCGCCGAGAACAATATCGTATCCGATATCGAGAAGATAGATATTAAGGATATTCAAACCGCTTACGATCGTATGGAAAAAGGCGATGTACGTTACCGCTTTGTAATTGATATGGCTACGCTGTAAAAGAGGATACACAACTTGTAAAGGCACTTGCATTTAATGCAGGTGCCTTTTTTTGTTAAATCAACGGCGATAATTCACTATCTTCGGGTAACTTAAATTATTGGATGAAAGCCTGTATCATGTTATTGGTGTTTGTTTTGGCCATGCAGCTGGCATCGGCACAAATAAAACCCTATGGCAAAGTTGATACGGCCGACCTTAAACTTAAGGAATGCGATTTTGAAAAAGGTGCCGGGGCAATGGTACTTTTCGATCGCGGCGACCTGCGCAGCCTCGCCAAATCAACCCTGCTCATCAGGCATAAGCGTATCAAAATACTCAGCGATGCCGGTAAGGATAAAGCTAACATCACGCTAAGTTATATCAGCAAAAGCGGTTTCGAAAACATAACGGACATTGAGGCGCAAACCATCAACCTTACAGGCAATACTATACAATACATCCCGGTTGATAAAAAACAGATCTACATTCAAAAAGCCGATAAGTACCGTAAAACCATCACCTTCTCGTTTCCGGCGGTAAAGCAGGGTTCTATTGTCGAGTTCAGGTACAAATGGTCTACAACGTATGAGCATTATCCGGTGTGGGAGTTTCAGGCAGATATTCCGGTGAGATATAGCGAGTTGGTAACCAATTTTAAATCGCCGGTTGATGTGTACACCCGCAAAATACAGGAGTTTACCAAAAGCACCAGCGAAAGGTTAGGTCCTAAGTATTGGCCCGTGAAAGTAAGCAACACCTGGGCTATGGCCAATGTGCCCTCACTGGTTGATGAACCCCTGATGCCCGCCACCGATAACAACCTGCAAAGGATCAGCTTTTTCGACGATCTCTATACCACCTGGCCTGTTTTGGGCGAAATGCTGCTGGCCGCTAACAAATTCGGCGGGCAGTTTAATAGCTACCTTAAAAACGAGGAAGATATTATTGTAAAGGCAGATCAGGTGGTAAACCGTGCCAAAAAAATAGAAATGCTGTTTGAAACGGTAAAGAATACCCTAACGTGGAACGGCAGCGATGATTGTTTTACGGCTATTGGCGTAAAAGAAGCCTGGAACAAAAGGACAGGCAACGCCACCGAAATAAACCTGGTACTGTATAATTTATTGCGTCATGCGGGTGTTACCTGCTACCCGGCCATTATCAGTACGCCCGATAACGGCGAAGTGGAGGTTGATTATCCTTCGCTTGCGCAGTTTAACAAAACTATTGTATATGTACCGGTTGATAGCGCGTCATATTATATACTCGACGCAACTAACAAACGGAATAAGTATAACGAAGTGCCTTACAGCATGCTCAACCTTACGGCAATGGCTGTTAACCCCAAGGGGGATATCATAACATCGGAGGAAGTTATTGCCGCTAAGGATGCCGTGCAGCCCGAGGCCAGCCGCACTTCGCTGTTTGTTATCCGTAACATGTCGCCCACAAAGGATGCGGTTTATATTGATGCCGAAATTAGCGCCGACGGTAAAATGACGGGTACGGCACATGTAGCCAGTAACGGCTACAGCAGGGGCCTGATATTGAAAAGGGACGATCTGAAAAAAGAAAGCTATAAGCAATATCTTAAACAGGGCAACAATAACCTCAAAATTGAATCGGTAAGGTTTGATAATGCAGAAACCGACTCGTTGCCGTTAAGGCAGGATATCGGCTTCGAGCTGGATATGACAGGCAGCGGGCACGATGATTACCTTTATTTAAATCCTAATATATTCTCGGCCTATATGGTAAACCCTTTTTTGAGCGAGAACCGTTATTCGGATATTGAGTTTTTGTACGCCAGTAACTATGCCATCACCGGTAATTATAAACTACCGCCGGGTTACAAGGCCGAAACCTTGCCCAAAAATACAGTGATACGCATGGATGACCACAGCATTAGTATTAAGCGGCTAATTGAACAAACCGACGATCATATCAACGTGAGTTATACCATAAACCGCAGCAGAGTTTTCTACAAAAAGGAAGAGTACGGCGGCCTTAAACAATTTTATAAAAGCCTTACCGAAATACTGAACGAACCGATAGTGCTTAAAAAGGCGGTGTCGCGTTAAAATATTACAAAATCGCCTTTGTTGCCCTTCACCACATAATCAAACCCGAATATCCTGTTCTCGTGGAACAGCAGATACACAACGGGTTTATTTTTGATGCTCACTATGTATATATCTTTAGGGTTGGCAAAGCTTAGTTTTTTGCCTTTGTAGGCTGTGTAAGACGATACCGAGTAGCGTGCCCCGGCGAATGCTTTACCATACTTCTTTTTAAAAAGCTTCACCTGGCTATCAACCATATCAAAGCGCTCGTACGTTGAAATTTTATCGTTGGGGGTATGGTATAGCAACTCGTTGGTAATAAAAACAGCATCCTTATTATCAGCAAAAACAGCCTGTATAAAACGTTCGGTAGTTTTAACGCGTGCATCAGTTTTTTGAGCGAAGCTTAAGCTTGTGGTAAACAGTATAAGGTTAACAATGAGTAACAGTTTCTTCATTTGTATAGTTGAAAAGAGAGCTTCAAAAATATCAATTCCCCCTGAAAAATTCCTTTTGATAAGTTAGCGGGCTTTTACCCGTGATACTCTTAAAATACTTGTGAAAGCTGGCAAAGTTGTAAAAGCCGCTTTCGTAACAGATCTGTTTAATGCTGATGTTATTATCGATCAATAACTTACAAGCATGCCCCACGCGGATCTCGTTGATAAACTGCGAATAAGTTTTGCGTGTGCGCGATTTAAAATACCTGCAAAAAGAATTTGGGCTAATGTTGGCCACACCGGCTACCTCTTCGGTTTGTATTTTGCGTTTAAAATTGCTGAGGGTGAACTCGTAAATATCATTGATCCGGTTATTCTCGGCCTCCTCAAAATCGTGCCTGAAACCAATGGACGATAACAAGTTGAAATCGCTGTTGCCTATATTATTGAGCGCGTCCATCAGCAGCATAATGCGTTTGGGGCCGTCGGCTTCCAGAATATTTTCGATGATGCGGCCTATCTTTTCTCTGCTGTCGCCATTTACTTGTATACCCCGCTTGGCCTTGTCCAGTACAGATCGTATCACTTTATTTTCGGGCAGCTGCAAAAACTGGCTTCCCCAAAAGTCTTCGCAAAAATGTACCACGCTTACATCGGCACGGGCGGTTGAGTTTTCTTCAAAATACATTTCATCAAATTTCCAGTAATGGGGCAGGTAAGTACCCAGCAATACCACATCGCCCGCGCGGAAATGCCGTATATCGTCGCCGATGAATTGCGTGCCCTCGCCCTCCCTGAAATAGATGAGCTCAACCTCGGGATGGTAGTGCCAGCGGTTGTTCACATACGGTACGGTATCGCGCCGTGCACCGAACGATTGTACCATGCTGGTGGAAACTTTAAGTAACTGGGGCTTCATTTAAAAGTTTATAATTGTACAATAATACTAAGTTATATAATTTTTTAAACTAAATATGCGGCTATTGGTTTAATGGATGCGCTAACATGCCAAAATAACTTAATTATATGTTAAAAAGGCAAAATATAAACGCGCTATAAAACCTTTATTTTGGTTGTTTATGTATGCTAAATGCATAAAGTGATTTTTAACGCGCCAATTAGCCCGACCCGGTAACAAATGAAGAAATACTGTTTAACGCTCGATCTGAAAGATGATCAGGCACTTATAGCCGAATACGAGCAATATCACGTAAGTATATGGCCCGAAATTCGCGCGTCTATAATTGATTCGGGTATCACCAATATGGAGATCTACCGTTTTGATGTGCGCCTGTTTATGATCATGGAGGTTAACGACGATTTCAGCTTTGAAAAAAAAGGTGCCGCCGATGCAGCTAATGCTAAAGTGCAGGAGTGGGAAACCCTGATGTGGAAGTACCAGCAGCCGGTTAAAAACGCGCTTGCCGGAGAAAAATGGGTGCTAATGGATAAAATATTTGAATTGTAATGGAAATACCTGCTGCTTCACAAGAAACCTTTTTACAGATACACCCGGCCGATAATGTGCTGGTAGCCTTGAAGGACCTCGCGCCGGGAACCCTCATTACTTTTAATGGCGATACCTTTCCGCTGGTTGACAGGGTACTGGCCAAGCATAAATTCACCATAAGCGAGCTTGCCGAGGGCGATGCCATTTACATGTATGGCGTACTGGTGGGTAAGGCTAATAGCACCATTGTAAAAGGGGGTGGAATTACTGTAAACAACATACACCACGCTGCTGACGGCTTCCATTTGGGGGAGCGCCATTTAGAGTGGGAGCGCCCCGATGTAAGTAATTATGCCGATAAAACATTTTTGGGCTATCACCGTGCAGATGGTTCGGTAGGTACGGCCAATTACTGGATAGTGGTGCCCCTCGTATTTTGCGAAAACCGTAATGTTGATACGCTGAAAGAAGCGCTTAACGATAAACTGGGCTACAAAAAACCTAAAAAATACGAGTACGATATTGATAACCTGATCGGTTTATACCAAACAGGTCATTCGGTTGAAGAGATCCTTCAAACAGATATCGAGGCTGCCGCGGACACTCCCGCATCGGCAAGGCTGTTCAAAAATATAGATGGGATCAAATTCCTGAACCATGATATGGGCTGCGGCGGTACCCGGCTCGATTCGGATACCCTTTGCGGACTGATAGCCGGTTATATTACCCACCCCAACGTGGCAGGCGCTACCATACTAAGCTTAGGTTGCCAGCATGCGCAGGCCGGTATAATGCAGGATGAGATCGCGAAGCGTGACCCCAATTTCAGCAAACCGCTGATAATACTTGAACAACAAAAATTAGGTACCGAAAAGAAATTATTGCAGGAAGCCATCAAGCAAACCTTTGCCGGACTGATAGAGGCTAATCGTACCGAACGCACACCCGCGCCCTTGTCAAAACTATGTATAGGGTTGGAGTGCGGTGGTTCTGATGGGTTTTCGGGTATTTCGGCAAACCCAGCGTTGGGTTACCTGTCGGATATGCTGGTAACCATGGGAGGTTCGGTAATACTGGCCGAGTTCCCCGAGCTTTGCGGCGTAGAGCAGCAATTGAGCGATCGTTGCATCGATGTGCCAACCGCCAACCGCTTTATGCAGTTAATGACGGATTATAACGCGTTAGCCGAACAGGGTGGATCGGGTTTTTACGCTAACCCATCGCCGGGCAATATTAAAGATGGTTTAATTACCGATGCCATTAAGTCGGCAGGCGCAGCCAAAAAAGGCGGTACATCGCCGGTGACCGCCGTGCTTGATTATCCTGAAAAGGTAACCAAACCCGGCCTTAACCTGTTATGTACCCCCGGCAGTGATGTGGAAAGCACTACGGCCGAAGTAGCGGCGGGCGCTAACATTGTATTGTTTACTACCGGCTTGGGTACGCCAACAGGCAACCCGGTAACGCCGGTAATAAAACTATCAACCAACACGGCATTAAGTATCAGAATGCCCGATATTATTGACATAAATTGCGGTACCATTATAGAGGGCACCGAAACGATAAAACAAAACGCCGAACGTATTTTAAATTATGTGATAGATGTGGCCAGCGGTTACAGCACACCTAAATCAGTGCAGTTAGGTCAGGATGATTTTATCCCATGGAAAAGAGGGGTTTCATTATAAAATTATTGTATGGATCTGTTATTAAAGGATAAAGTTATTATAGTTACCGGCGGCGCTAAAGGTATTGGCGAAGGTATTGTGAAACTGCTTGCGCAGGAAGGCGCTATACCGGTTATTGTTGGCCGTAACGAAAAAGACAACAACAAACTGCTTGCCGAATTACAAGGCAGCGGCTTTAACGTATACCAGGTAGCTGCCGAACTAACGCAGGCCGACCAATGCAAAAACGCGGTAGACGCGGTACTTGCTCAATTTGGCCGCATCGATGGTTTGGTGAACAATGCCGGGGTAAATGATGGCGTAGGTTTAGAGAGCGGCGGTTACGAGCAGTTTATCGAGAGCCTGCACAAAAGCCTGGTGCATTATTACCTGATGGCCCACCATGCCTTACCTGCTTTAAAGGAAAGCAAGGGCGCTATCGTAAACATCGCCTCAAAAACTGCCGAAACAGGGCAGGGCGGTACATCCGGCTATGCCGCTGCTAACGGCGCGCGTAACGGCCTTACCCGCGAATGGGCGGTAGAGTTGTTGCCATACAGCATCAGGGTAAATGCCATCGTAGTTGCCGAGTGCTGGACACCGCTTTACGAAACCTGGATCAATACCCTGAGTGATCCCGAACAAAAGTTAAAAGAGATCACCGCTAAAATACCATTGGAAAACCGCATGACCACTGCCGAAGAAATAGCCAATATGGCGGTATTCTTACTGTCGCAGCGCTCAAGCCATACTACCGGGCAGTTATTCCATATCGATGGCGGTTATGTACATTTGGATAGGGCACTTATCAATAATCCGAAATAATAATATATAAAGGGGCGTTTTTATAGATGCCTGTCAAAACGCGACGAAGCAATCTCGTCGCGTTTTGTGCTTGCTATATAAACCATCGTCATTGCGCGAATTTTATTTTTTTTGGACTATGAAGGTAAAATGACGATGGCTTATACCCCCTCTACACTGTCATGCTGAGGAACGAAGCATCTATCGCAGATAAGCATAGCGAAGAAGATTCTTCAAACATTCAGAATGACAGTTTTTTGTAGGTACGAAGCAATTGCTACTTAGGATGTGTTTGTGCTAAGTTAACGTTGGTCTGCTCTTGGCCGCAGTGGCCCATTACTTTTGGGGGCAAAAGTAACAAAACCCTTGTCCAGCAAAAGGCTTCTTACGCACAAGGCCACGCCCTGCAAAACGTGCAGAACTTGGGGCTGGAACTTTTGCCCCGCCGCGCTATCCCCGCCCACATGCAACAAGTTCCTATGCCCGCCTTTGCGCACTAGGCCTCCGCAGTTCCGCCCGTTTTCGCCCGAAGCTGTTTGCTGACATAAAGGAGGCTTACATAAAAAATATATAGCCCTCTCCTATGGAGAGAGTTGGGTGAGGCAAACCTATTTCTGATCTTCTTTTTTGTATCAATCCTAATACAAAAACGTGGTGTTGGGCTTATAGCTCAATAAGCGGCTGGTAATTGCTAAAAAAAGAGTAGTTTTATGCAGTTTTGCATTCGCAGGTAAATGATTTAGCAGCGCCGAAATGCCTGTTTTTTGCTTATTTTTAAAATCTTTATAGCATAATACAAGTAAAATTGCTAAATCGCAAAACATTATCATCAGGTACTATAAAAACATAGATACAATTAAACGTTAAGCAACAAAATCACCCAGTATTAATCATGAAGAAAATCTTTATTATTCTGTTCGTGTCGTTATGCTTTAAAGGCTACGCACAACAGGTAGGTAAAATAACGGACCCTGTTGAGTGGATAAACCCGCTAATGGGTACAGACTCAAAGCCCGACCTGTCAAACGGTAACACTTATCCGGCAGTAGCTGTGCCATGGGGCATGAACTTCTGGACTCCGCAAACCGGTGTAAACGGCGACGGATGGGCCTATACTTACGATGCGCACAAAATACGCGGCTTTAAACAAACTCACCAGCCATCACCATGGATGAACGATTACGGTCAGTTCTCTATCATGCCTATCGTTGGTAACTTAAAGCCCAACCAAAACTCACGCGCAAGCTGGTTCTCGCATAAAGCTGAGGTTGCAAAACCTTACTACTACAGCGTTTACCTGGCCGATCATGATGTAACTACCGAGATCACCCCAACAGAACGTGCCGCTCAATTCAGGATCACTTATCCTAAAAATGAGCTGTCGGCTATCGTTATTGATGCGTTCGATAGAGGTTCATATATCAAAGTTATCCCGGGCGAAAAAAAGATTGTTGGTTACTCAACCAAATATGCCCGCGGTCCGCTTAAAAACTTCAAAAACTACTTCGTAATTTATGTAGATAAAGCTATTGAAACATCAAAGGTTTACCAAGACACTACCTTAGCCGAAGGTTTAGAAGTTACTACTAATCACGCTTTAGCGGTTATCGGTTTCAAAACCAAACTGGGCGAAAAAGTTAACCTGCGTGTTGCTTCATCTTTCATCAGCATTGAGCAAGCCGAAATTAACCTGAAACGCGAGTTGGCAAGCGATAGCTTTGACGCTACCGAAGCAAAAGCGAAAGCAACCTGGAACAAAACTTTAAGCCGCATCAATGTTGAAGGCGGTACAGTTGACCAAACCCGTACTTTCTACTCATGCTTATACCGCATGCTGTTTTTCCCTAACAAACTGTACGAGTTTGATGCCAACAACAAAATTGTACACTATAGCCCTTACACAGGTAATACCGCGCCGGGTTATATGTTTGCAGGTACCGGTTTTTGGGATACCTTCCGTGCATTGTATCCGTTCCTGAACCTGGTTTATCCTTCAATAAACAAAGAAATGCAGGAAGGCCTGATCAACGACTACAAAGAAGGTGGTTGGTTGCCCGAGTGGTCGAGCCCTGGTTATGCCGATATTATGGTGGGTAACAACTCTGCTTCGGTAGTAGCTGATGCTTACATAAAAGGTATCCGTGGTTATGATATCAATACACTTTATGAAGCCGTAGTACATGGCGCTAACAACGAAGGCCCAATATCTGCCGTAGGCCGTAAAGGTGTTAAATACTACAACGAATTAGGTTATGTGCCTTATGATGTTGATATCAACGAAAATGCTGCCCGTACTTTAGAGTATGCTTATGACGACTTTGCTATTTACCAATTAGGTAAAGCGCTGAACAAACCGGAATCAGAGATCGCTATCTTCAAAAAACGCAGCTTAAACTACGTTAACCTGTTTGATAAAGAAACCGGTTTTATGCGTGGCAAAAACAAAGATGGTCAGTTCCAAAAACCGTTTAACCCACTTAAATGGGGCGATGCCTTTACCGAAGGTAACAGCTGGCACTACACCTGGTCGGTATTTCATGATATGAAAGGCCTGATCAACCTAATTGGCGGCAATAAAAAATTCATAGCTAAATTAGATTCAGTATTTACCGTACCACCGGTATTTGACGATAGCTACTACGGTGGCGTTATCCACGAGATCCGTGAGATGCAAATTGCCAACATGGGTCAGTACGCGCACGGTAACCAGCCTATACAACACATGACCTACCTGTACAACTACGCAGGTGAGCCATGGAAATCACAACTGCATGTTCGCGAAGTGATGGACAAACTGTACAAAGCAACTCCTGATGGTTATTGCGGTGATGAGGATAACGGCCAAACATCAGCCTGGTATGTATTCTCGGCAATGGGTTTCTACCCGGTTTGCCCTGCAAGCGATCAGTATGTAATTGGTACGCCGCTGTTTAAAAAACTTACCCTATCATTAGAGAACGGTAAAACAGTGGTAATAAACGCGCCAACCAACAGTGCTGCCAATAAATACATTAACAGCGTTACGGTTAACGGCAAGCCATACAGCCAAAACTGGTTTAGCCACAAAGCGCTGCAAGCGGGTGGTGTTATTAACTTTAATATGGCTCCTGCACCAAACAAACAAAGAGGTATCAGCGCTGCTGATTTCCCTTTCTCACTGTCAGACAGTAAATAAAACATACCATAAGCACCCGCCAAAAACGGGTGCTTATTTTTTTTGACACTATTTAAACCAATGTTGCTGCCAATATTGGTTTTTTTAATGGATGAAATTTGTGCGGTGGGTTAACGCTTAATTATTTTTGATCAGTAATTTGTTATGATAAAAAAGACTACGCTACTATTTACCTGCTGCACAGTTGTTGCATTGGCAGGTTATGCCCAATCTGCAAAAAAAACGCCCGGGGCGGCCAAAGAGAAAACCGCTTTTCAAACCGGTAGTTCGTGGCGGCCCGAGATAGACGTACGATCAGACATTGCCATTGTGTATGGGGCGAATGATCATGACGATATGACCTTTGAGCAACGCGTAAAATCGTGGCGCGACCGCGGTTATCAAACCGATTTTATGACCGGCATTGCCTGGGGCCAGTATCCCGATTACTTTTTGGGTAAGTGGGATGGCAAGAACCACCTTGGCATAGGCCAGGTGAACATGAAAGGCGATACTATATGGCATGGCCGCAATATCCCTTATGTGGTGCCGGTACAGTCGTTTATTGATTACATGAAAACGGCCGTTATAAAAAAGGTGATTGATGCCGGTATCACTTCCATCTACCTTGAAGAGCCTGAATTTTGGGCACGCGGTGGTTATGGTGAAGCCTTTAAAGAGGAATGGCAAAAATTTTACGGTTTCGAGTGGCGCGCGCAGCACCTCTCGCCCGAGAATACTTACCTCTCCAATAAACTGAAATACCAGCTGTTTTATAACGCTATAAAGGAGGTTTCCAACTATGCCAAGGAGTACGGCCAATCGAAGGGTTTAAAGGTGCGCGTTTATATCCCAACGCATTCATTGGTTAACTATTCATCGTGGCATATTGTTAGTCCGGAGGCCAGCCTGGCCTCATTGCCAGGCATTGATGGCTACATAGCCCAGGTATGGACAGGTACCAGCCGCGAACCGGTATTTTATGAAGGAACCGCCAAAGAACGCGTGTTTGAGAATGCCTTTCTGGAGTATGGTTCCATGGTATCAATGACGGCGCCTACCAACCGTAAGCTCTTCTTTCTGACAGACCCCATTGAAGACCGTGCCCGTGACTGGGCCGACTATAAACGCAACTACCAGGCTACCTTTATAGCCAAGCTGCTATACCCCACAGTGGCCGACTACGAGGTAATGCCATGGCCCGAGCGTATTTATACCCATACCTACAAAATGCCCAACACTAACGAGCGGGTGCTGATACCTAAATATTACTCCACCCAAATGCAGGTGATGGTAAACTCGCTGAATAATATACCCGTTTCGGTTAATAAGGTGAGCGGGGTTAACGGCATCGGGGTGCTGATGAGTAATTCGCTGATGTTCCAGAATTTTCCGTCGCATAACGGCTATGATGATCCTTACTTCGCTAACTTTTACGGGCAGGCCATGCCGCTGCTTAAACGTGGCGTACCGGTGCAAACCGTGCACATGGAAAACCTGCAATACCCGAACACGCTGAAGGATATTAAAGTGCTGGTGGTAAGCTACTCTAACATGAAACCTCATGCCGCCGAAGTACACCAGCACATTGCCGACTGGGTGCGCAAAGGTGGCGTGCTAATCTATTGCGGCAGGGATAACGATCCGTTCCAAACCGTAATGGAATGGTGGGATACCAAGGATAACAGCTTTAAAGCGCCATCAGAGCATTTGTTCAAGCTGCTCAATATTGAGCCATCATTAACCGACGACGGTAGCTTTAAGGTAGGTAAGGGTATGGTACACGTCATCCGGAAGAACCCTAAAGAATTTGTAATGCAGAAGAATGGTGGAGCAGGTTACCTTGAAACCGTAAAACAAGCCTACGAAAAAGAAGCCAAAGGCGGCGAACTGCAACTGAAGAACAGCCTGTACCTTGAACGCGGCGCTTATGACATAGCTGCCGTGATGGATGAAAGTGTAGATGCCGAACCGCTTACCATTTACGGCCCGGTGATCGACCTGTTCGACCCGCAATTGCCTGTACTTACTGAAAAGGTGGTCAAACCCGGCGAGCAGGCTTACCTGTACAATGTGAGCCGTATAGAAAATAAGAAAATACCGCAGGTGGTAGCTACGGCGGCAAGGATCTACAAAGAAGAAAATAAGGATAACAACTACACTTTTATTGCCAAAAGCCCCATTAAAACCTTAAATGCCATGCGCATATACATGCCATCGATACCGCTTACAGTTAAGGTTACCGACAGCAAGGGCAAACCTGTAACGGATATCAACAGTTCATGGGATGCGGCCTCAAAAACTTACTTTTTAGGCTTTGATAACAACCCTGATGGGGTAAAGGTGAGTATGATCTGGTAAGTTAATCGCTAAATTTATATAGAACCGGGGTGACGAAACATCCCGGTTTTGTTTTATAAAAACCTGAAAAGTGTTTACATTTAGGCTGTTTATTTAACGATTAAAACATGCAACCCACCTTACCACCGAAGCAAGAATATGCCGCACCCATCGGCCTGAAAATTTTGGGCATCACGTTCTCCGTAATTATGGTGGCCGGTTTTTTATGGCTGATAATTGATGGCGGAAAGGGTGCCGTTAGCCCCGCAGGAATGATCGTTTTTTCGATTTTCGGTGCAGCCGGTTTTCTTTTATTGCTGTTATGGATAATTCGCGAAAAGTTGATCATTACCCAACAAAGTTTCATTCGTAATACCCTGTTCGGGCAAAAGGAAATTCATTTTGATGATGTTAAGGGTTTTAATAAGGATAACAAGAATATCTATATCCGCTCAAAAAGCAGTAGTCGCAAAATAATCATATCAGAAAATACAGGTAAAGTAAAAGCCTTGAAGGAATGGCTTAGCCAAAACTTTATTAATCTTGATGTGGTAGAATACGAGCAAGAGCGCCAAGCTATACTAAGTAACACAGATTACGGTTACAGCGATGAAGATCGCATTAGTAAGCTTGAACAAGCCAAAACATTAGCCCGCTTTATTAACATAGCCGGAATAGTGATAGCGTTATGGATAGGTTTTTACACCAAACCTTATTTATTGGCTATTGTGATAGGCATAGTATTCCCGCTGATCCCTTTAGTGGCGATTAAAACAAGCAACGGACTCATCAAATTTGACAGTAAGAAAAATTCGGCGCACCCATCGTTATTAATCGCTTTTTTGGCACCTACCATAGCGTTGGTTTTCAGGTGTATATTTGATTTCGATATTTTGCTTTACCAAAACCTGCTGCTGATTTCGGGTGGTGTATTCATAGCCCTTATTGTGGCATTGTTAATGGGTGCCCCTTTCTTTGATTTTAAGGGCGAAAAAGCCGGACTTATCGTTGGCATCATCCTGATATATGTTTACAGCTTTGTCACTACCGCGCTTATCAATACCACCTTCGATAAATCTGCCCCGGAATATTACCATGCCAAAGTGCTCGATAAAAGTGTACACCGTGGCAAAAGCACTACCTATCACCTGCAACTGGCTCCCTGGGGGCCAAACCACGAAAGCAAAGACGAAACCGTAAGCCAGGACATGTACAACAGCGTTGATGTTGATGAAGATGTAAACGTAGAGCTCAAGAAGGGATTGCTGGATGCGCCCTGGTATGTGGTTTATTAGTGATAAGTAAGTCTCGCTCTTCCCGTCAGCAAAGAGCTTCGGGTGAAAACGGGCAGAACGTTGAAGGCCACGAGCACAAAGGCGGGCATAGTGAACTTGTTGCATGTGGGCAGGGATAGCGTGGTGGGGCAAAAGTTCCAGCCCTAAGTTCTGCACGTTTTGCAGGGGAAGGCCTGTGTGGCAAGAAGCCTTTTGCTGGACAAGCCTTTTGTTACTTTTGTGCTCAAAAGTAATGGGCCCCTGCGGCCAAGAGCAGATGAACGTTGATTACAGCACAAACACATCCTAAGTAGAGATTGCTTCGTTCCTCGCAATGACGATGGTGGTTTTAGAGTAAGCACAAAACACGACGAGATTGCTTCGTCGCGTGATGGCATACCTCTATAAAAAACGCCATTGCGAGGAAAAGGCAACGGCATTTTTTAAGTTATTTACTCTGCTAATTCCAATTTATCCTTCTTAACATTTACCGGTTGAGGCACTTTTACATAGTAACCTGTACCATCATAAACACGCTTACGCGGATGGCTTTGGCAGGCATCAGAGCAGCAGCCATCCAGTTTTTCGCCACAGGCATCGCACTGGGTAAAATGCTCATTGCACTCGGGGTTGGCGCAATTGATCATTTTATGTGTCACTGTACCGCAGTTAAAGCAGGTAGAAATTACCACCGGGTTCACGCTGTTTACATCAACCGACAGGCGGTTGTCGAAAACATAGCATTTGCCGTCAAAATCTTTACCGCCGGCTTCTTTACCGTATTTGATGATACCGCCATGCAACTGATATACATCGGTAAAGCCTTCGTGTAGTAATAAGGCTGATGCCTTTTCGCATTTGATGCCACCGGTGCAATAGGTAAGTATTTTTTTATCCTTGTATTGGGCCAGTTCGTTTATTTTGGCTGGGAAATCGCGGAAGTTCTCAATATCAAGTGTTACCGCGTTTTTAAACTTACCTAAAGAGTGCTCGTAGTTTGAACGTACGTCGAGTATCACTACATCGTCGCGGTCTTTCATCGCCATAAAATCAACAGGTTCCAGGTGTTTCCCTGTTTGAATTTGCGGATTGATCATATTAGGATCGCGCAGCCCCGAGTGTACAATTTCCGATTTATAACGAACGTGCATTTTTACAAACGAAGGGGTATCCACCTCGTCAACCTTGAACTCTGTTTTGGCAAAGCGTTCATCAGCATGCACTGCTTCCATATAAGCTTTACAAGCTTCTTCGGTGCCCGATACGGTACCATTCAGGCCTTCGTCGGCCACAATGATACGGCCGGTTAAGCCAAGTCCTTTACAAAATTTAAGATGATCGGCCGCAAATTGCTCGCCTTCGGCTATTGTTGAATAACAATAGTATAGTATTGTGTTATATTTTGCCATAAAATACATTGATACTGCTGCAAACAGTGTTAAATGAGCGGCAAAGATAACTATTTACGCTTAAAGCAAAAAGTGATATAAAACACAGGAATTCAAAAGTCAAAACCTTAGTATTCGGGTTCAAGGTTTTGACTTTTGAATTTTAACTTTTGAATTTATTTCCCTGCTTTCAGTTTAGCCTGTTGTTTGGTAATGATCTTGATGGCATGGCTTAAAAATTCCTGGTCGGCTTCGTCAAGCTTGCCGTTTTTAACCTTGCCGTCAATTACGTAAATAATGCGACTTTTCGAGTCGCTTTCGGCGGTAAGCTCTTTGCCATCTTCGTCGTATTTAAGGTAGCTGTTGGGCGACATATCCGCGATAGCGGTTTTCTCCTCATTAAAAACAATACGGCCCGAATATTCAATTTTGGTTTTGTAGCCATCGGCATTGCTGGTAATACTGGTTACGTTGCCACGATGGCATGAGGTGGTAATGGCCAACAGGCAGATCACCATAATAAATACGTGTAGTTTTTTCATGATTATTAAGATTTTAAATTATTGATAGTATAGTTTGTGCTTAAAAGCCTGTTGAAAGTAATGGCTACTGATACAAACCAAAACGACCACCCGAAATGCACAAAGCGTTGCACCAGGCCCGGGTAATGGTTTTGTACTGCCGGTATAAAGCGTAAAAAAATGAGCAGTAAGATGAGCAGACTAATAACAGAGATCAACCGAAATTGCTGCAATGCCATACCTCGCCACACAAAAGCGGAGATCAGGATACCAACATAAAGCAGCAAAATTACCGGCCCCATCACCGCGTGCAGCGGGTTACCCAACGGAAATGCGGCCGCCCACAAAAACATAACTGGCACAGCTAACATACCAAACACGGGTGCAATGTTTATACCCATTTGCCGGCAAGCCTGGTAAACCCCAATTACAAAACAGATGCTTAGTGCACCGCAAATGGCTGTGCAGGTGGTCATGAACACATGCGAGCAACTGCTTAATGCACCAAGCTGACTGATGGTGCCGCTTAAATGGTTGTAATTACCATGGATAAAGCCCCCGATAACGGTACTTACCCAAAAGATGACCGGCAACGTAATGCCTGTATAAAGTAAATAATGAGTCCGCATAATTATAAGTATTAATTAACCCGAACTATCCGGGCATACAAAGCTAATATAAAACATGGTACTATACAATACATAGTACTATTTAATTATTTTTGATTAAATAAGGTGACAAATGATCAGAATTAAAGAATCGTATAATAGAGATCAGAAAATCAATGCCTATGATAATTTGTCAAAACAGCCCCGTGATCCGCTCATACGCGCACAAGGTCTTAACCGCAGGCCGGTATCCTCTACTCCCGGGTTTAAGTCGGTTAACGTAGTGCGTGTAAGCGGGAGCTGAAAGCTCCGGCCATGCTGTGTCACGAGTTACGCTACGCTAAACTCGCGACAGCGAAGTAGTTTACGTTCAATCGGTGAGCTTTGACAACTTTTAAAAAGTTGTCAAAGCTGAAAAGTTCATGATGGCAGGTAGCAGAGGAGCTCCTACCGTCAGCAAAGCAGCTTCGGCCGAAAGCGGGCAGAACTGTGCAGGCCAAGAGCGCAAAGGCGGGCATAGGGACTTGTTGCATGCGGGTAGAAAATGAGCGGCGGGGCAAAAGTTCCAGCCCCAAGTTCTGGCCGCTTTGCAGGGCAATGGCCTCGTCCGGCAAAGAAGCCTTTTTGCTGGACTTGCGTTTTTGCTACTTTTGGGGCATAGCCAAAAGTAGTAGCCCCTGCGGCAATGAGCAGACGAACGTTGATTACAGCACAAGCTCACCCTAAGTAGAGATTGCTTCGTTCCTCGCAATGACGCGATTTATAAAGAAAGCTAAAACGTGACAGGATTGCTTCATTTCTTCGCAATGACAAAATCCCGTTCCCACTGCACAATCATATAAACATCAGTTCAATTGCTGCTTCTTAAACTGCACAGGACTCACACCTACCTCCTGTTTAAACAGCCGCGAGAAGTACGACATATTTTCGAACCCAAGGTAATAAGCTATTTCCGCTACAGATTGATCGGCACTTCTTAGCAGGTTCTTGGCTTCGGAGATCAGGAAAATATGGATAAGTTCGATTGCTGTTTTTCCGGTTTCCTGCTTTAGCAAATCACTCAAATATCGTGGCGAAATATTCAACTGGTCGGCCATCATATTTACCGAGGGCAGGCCTTTAAGTTGTAATTGATCTTGCTTAAAATATTTAGTAAGCACATCGTTAAACCGCGACACTGTCTTACCCGAAAGATCGGTACGGTTTATAAACTGCCTTTTGTAAAAGCGCTGCGCGTATTTAAGCATGGTGCCGATGTTGGTCAGCATCAGTTCGCGGCTAAACTCGTCCTGGTTGTTTTCGTATTCGGTTTGCAGCGCGTTATATATGCCCCAAACTATCTGTTCCTCTTTTGGCGACAAGTGCAGCGCCTCGTTGGTTTCGTAATCAAAATAATGATAATCCTTTATTTCATTATGCAGGGTATGCCCGTTCAAAAAGTCTTCATGAAAAAAGATCAGGAAGCCGTTTTCTTCAAAATGCAAGTCCTTCATTTCAATAACCTGGCGTGGCTTTACAAACAGCATGTAACCACTTTCGTGGTCGTACTTGGTACGGCCATATTTAATAATGCCCGATTTAAGCTTTTTAAAACCCACCATATAAAAATCGGTGGTAAACTCACGGTCGCCCAGTGAGCAGGTATTGTTACAATGATACAGGCTGATCAGCGGGTGCTCTGGCGGGGTAAAACCGTTCTCACGGTGCAGCTCTATTAAACTTTTATAATGCTTCATCTGCTTAAAATTAAAATACATCGCACTCCTGCTAATGTAGGCAGGAATGCGATGCGAATTATTGTACTATTGTAATATTTACTTAGTGACCGTGAGCCGCGGCTGATACCTCTTTCCACTCATCCCACGATGCCAAACGGCTTTCATAAAGCGCCTTAACAGCCGGATAAGCTATTTTACCCAACAGCAACCGCAATGGAGGGTTAGGGCTATCAACAATTTTCAGCACCGGCTCAATTGTAGCCTCGGGTTTACCCCAGGTATCTGGCGTAGCTCCTTCCATAAAGGCCTTTTTAATTGGCGCGTAAGTTTCGGTAGCCTCTGTTTGAAATGCTGACGCACCCGACCAATCGGTTGAAAAACCATTAGGCTCAATAAGCGTAATATTGATCCCGAAATCTTTCACCTCTTGCGATAATGTTTCGCTTAAACCTTCTACCGCGAATTTTGAGGCGTTGTATAAGCCAAGCACCGGCAGCGTAGCCAAACCTAAAAAGCTTGATACCTGTATAATGTGACCGCTTTTTTGCGCACGCATAATTGGCAGCACCGCTTGCGTTAACCAAAGCAAACCGAAAAAGTTGGTTTCCATTTGAGCACGGGCCTGCTCTTCTGTTGTTTCTTCAATAGCGCCGAAAAGGCCATAACCCGCGTTGTTAATAAGTACATCTATACGGCCAAAATGCGCGTTTACTTTGTTTACCGCGGCAAACCCGGCTTCGCGGTCGTTAACATCTAATTGAATAGGCAATACGGCATCTCCATATTTTTCAACCAGGTCGTTCAGCGTATCTAAATTTCTGGCAGTGGCAGCTACTTTATCGCCGCGTTGTAACAAGGCCTCGGCCCATAGTTTACCGAAACCTCTCGAAGCACCGGTAACTAAAATTATTTTTGACATTTTTTTGTGTTTTAATTTACATCACAAAACTATATCGCGGCAGGCTGCATAATTTATACAAAAGTGGGTATTACTGACACAAATTCACGTGAGCCATACTATTCTCGCTACTCATTATCAACGGGATACTACCGTCATACTTTCTTTACATAATATATTGACCGGGGCTATTGCAAGGCGTTATTTAATTGTTATTTTTACAATTATAAACTTTCTAAGCGACCGCCATTTATGCATTTTAAAAAGCAGATCAATAGCGGCTTAACATTCATCAGGGTATTTATTATTAATAGTATTATTATGCAGTTTTTGAAAGCGATTTCATTATCCATTGTGCTTGCATTGTTGTTTAACCGCGCGCATGCACAGTCGGGCAGCACACAACCGGCTATTATATCGGTCGATCTGAACAGTAAAACAGGTACCATGTACCCGTTTTGGGCATGGTTCGGGCACGATGAGCCTAATTACACCTACATGAAAGATGGCCGGAAACTGTTAACCGAACTATCAAAGCTAAGCCCTACACCTGTGTATATGCGCGTGCATAACCTGCTCACCAGCGGGGATGGCAAGGCCGCTTTGAAATGGGGATCAACCAACGCTTACACCGAAGATGCCAATGGCAAGCCCATGTACAACTGGCATATTGTGGATAGTATTTTTGATGCCTATATACAGCGGGGTATGAAACCCTACGCGCAAATTGGCTTTATGCCCGAGGCGCTGTCAACCCGCCCTACCCCATACCGCCATTACTGGAAACCCGGCGACAACTATAACGATGTGTATACCGGCTGGACGTATCCGCCAAAAGATTATAATAAATGGGAAGAACTGGTTTATCAATGGGTGAAACACTCGGTGAGCCGTTACGGCAAAAAAGAGGTAGAAAGCTGGTATTGGGAAGTATGGAACGAGCCTAACATTGGCTACTGGAAAGGCACCATGCAAGAGTTTTTTAAACTGTATGATTATGCTGCCCATGGCCTAAAACGTGCCTTGCCCACCGCCCGTATTGGCGGCCCCGAAATTGCAGGGGGCTCAAGTCCGGGCGGGATGAAGTTTTTGCGGGCATTTATTAAACATTGTATTGCAGATACCAATTACGCTACCGGCAAAGTGGGCACACCGCTGGAGGTAATATCATTCCATGCCAAAGGGCAGCCCCGTTTAAAAGACGGTCACGTGCGCATGAACATGGGCACGCAGCTGAAAGATATTGCCGAAGGTTTTAAAATTGTGGCCTCATATCCGCAAACTAAAAACCTGCCAATAGTAATAGGCGAATCGGACCCGGAAGGTTGCGCGGCCTGTGGTATGTTTACCAACCCCGAGAATGCTTATCGCAACGGCACCATGTATTCGAGTTATACGGCGGCATCTTTCGCGCGTAAATATTTACTGGCCGACTCGTTGCAGGTGAATTTATTGGGGGCGGTATCATGGTCGTTCGAGTTTGAAGACCAGCCCTGGTTTTTCGGTTTCCGCGATTTGGCTACCAATGGTGTGGATAAACCGGTGCTCAACGTTTTCCGGATGCTGGGCATGATGACCGGCGACCGTATAAAGGCAGAAAGCAAACGCATGTACAGCGTAAACCAAATTATTGATTCGGGCGTGCGGGCAGTTAATACCGACATTGGCGCATTAGCATCGAAAGACAAGAATTCGGCAGGTATAATGGTTTGGAACTACCACGATGATGATATACAAACAGATGGCGAACCTATAGAAATTACCGTAAAAGGCCTGCCCCAAAAAACGATAAAGATCATCCAGTACAGGATAGATCAAACACACAGCAACTCCTACGAAGTATGGAAAAAGATGGGATCGCCCAAAGAGCCAACGGCAGCCCAAATTACTGAATTGGAAAAGGCCGGTCAGTTACAAACCATCGGCGAAGTTGAAAACAGGAAAGCAACTAATGGTAACTTAGCTATAAAAATCACACTGCCAAGGCAGGGCATATCCTTACTAAAATTAAGCTGGTAAATCAATTAAGCTGGTAAATCTGTTTTATATTACTACCGGAATGAAAACACCGACTTTTCTCATCTGCATATTGCTTACCCTTTACGTAGGTGTTGCTCATGCACAAGCCGCTAAAGATACCTTTGCCCGCGATGGCTATAAATTGATATGGGCCGATGAATTTAACAAAACCGGCGTGCCCGACAGTACCGCTTGGCAATTTGAGAACGGCTTTGTACGCAATAACGAAACGCAATGGTACCAGCCGCAAAACGCTTTCTGTAAAAATGGATCGTTGATTATAGAGGCCCGCAAAGAGAGCCGCCCTAACCCTGATTATGTACCCAACAGCACCAACTGGAAAACCAACCGGCAGCTGATCACTTATACATCGGCCAGTATCAATACTAACGGCAAGCACCATTGGCAATATGGCCGGTTTGTGATGCGCGCCAAAATAGAAACCGATGCAGGCTTGTGGCCCGCCTTTTGGACGCTGGGCATCGATAAGCCCTGGCCATCAAACGGCGAGATAGACATTATGGAGTATTACCGCGATATGCTGCTGGCCAATATTGCCTGCGGCACCAATACCCAATGGAAAGCGAAGTGGTATAGCAACAGCAAACCGCTTGAAAGCTTCGGCCCTAACTGGAACAAGAAATTCCATATTTGGCGTATGGACTGGGATGAAACCGCGATCAGTTTGTATGTTGACGATCAGCTATTAAACCGTGTACAACTCAAAGACCTTGTAAATACCGATGGAAGCAACTTTAACCCTTTCAAGCAGCCGCATTACATACTACTAAACCTCGCCATCGGCGGCGATAATGGCGGTGATCCGTCGGATACCACCTTCCCGCGGCGATATGAAATAGATTATGTGAGGGTTTATCAGAAGTAATCTTTATTTACTCTAACAGCACATGTTTTGCACGAAAGCAAGCATTTTCAGCTAAACACAAATGCACTCATACAACCTAAGGCATATCAATAAGTGTTTGCTTCTATAAAAAAAGCCGCAAAACAATCCCACTTCGCACACTTTTCACTATTTATACTAAATCTAAATAAAGTTTGGTGAGGATGTATTTTTCGTGTTTCTTTGCATTATTTAGAATAATTCAAAATTGCATGAAAAAACTCCTTACTCTTTTTATTTCCATCGTACTCGGATACAGCACTTTTGCCCAACAGCAAAATGGTACTGTTAGTGGCGAGGTAACCACCCGCGAAGGTAGCGCGGCCCCATATGTAACCGTTGGTGTAAAAGGCTCTGCCGATGGTACACTAACTAATGATAAAGGCCACTTCCGCTTAACAAGGCTAAAACCGGGAACTTATACTATTAGCGTGAGCGCGGTGAACCTAACTCCACAAGAGCAGCAGGTTACTGTTACCGCAGGTAAAAACACCGAACTTAATTTTGTTTTGGATATTAACACCTCGCAATTACAGGAAGTAATAGTTAACTCGCACAGCAACCGCATCAAAATGGATAATCCATCGCAATCATTACGCTTGCAGGAGCCATTGATAGAGATACCGCAAAATATACAGGTAGTATCTACCCAGGCGCTTAAAGAGCAGCAGATCATCAGCTTAAGCGATGGTCTTATCCGTAACGTGAGCGGCGCCGTACGTTTAGAGCACTGGGGCGATCTGTATACCAACATCAACATGCGCGGTTCGCAGATCCAGGCTTTCCGTAATGGCTTTAACGTAGTGAGCTCTTTTTGGGGACCACTTACTGAGGATATGAGCTTTGTTGATCATATCGAGTTTGTGAAAGGCCCGTCGGGTTTCATGCTTTCAAACGGCGACCCGAGCGGTTTATATAACGTGGTTACCAAAAAACCTACCGGCGAAACTAAAGGCGAGGTTAGTTTTACAACAGGTAGCTTTAACCTTTACCGCGCTACTGCAGATCTTGATGGCAAGCTGAGTAAGAATGGTAAATTACTATATCGCTTAAACCTGGCAGCACAAAAAAAGAAATCGTTCCGCGCCAACGAGTTTAACGATCGCTACAGCGTTGCTCCGGTGCTATCATACCAAGTTGATGACAAAACCAAAATTACCGCCGAATACATTTATCAACGCGCCAATACTTCTGACGTTGGTTCATACTATGTATTCAGCCCTAAAGGTTATGCTGCCTTACCGCGCAATTTTTCTCCCCTCCCTCCTGATTTACCCACTACTAAAATTAACGACCATAGCTTTACCCTTAATATGCAAAACCAGTTAAGCAGCAACTGGAAACTTACAACACAAGCTGCTTATTATAACTACCATCAGGATGGTACCTCAATGTGGGCCGATACTGTTGCGCCTGATAGCCGGTATATACGCAATGCCGGTATATGGGAGGCTAAAAGCACCATGAAATTGGGTCAAATATTTGTTAACGGTAAGGTTACTACCGGTTTTATTACACACAAAATTTTGGCAGGTGTTGATGCTGCAAATAAAAAATACGCTGCCGACTATGCCCAAACTTTCGCTTTAGATACTGAGGATCAAATGTTCGATCCGCAAAACCCCAACAACGGTACACCATCAAACGGTTACCCGGTATACGATCGCAGTCAGGATTTAAACACCAGGGCCGCGGCTGGTTTTGGTATTATTGATTCGAAATATTCAAGTTTATATATACAAGATGAACTTGGCTTTTTGGATAATAAACTACGCCTTACACTTGCAGGCCGTTATACCTACGTAAAACAAGCCAGCTTTGGCTCAGAAGATGAGGCCAAACATTTTACTCCGCGTGTGGGCGTAAGCTATTCTATTAACGAGCAAACATCTGTTTACGGTTTGTACGATCAGGCATTTGTGCCTCAATCCGGCAAATTAAGAACCGGTACCGTAAAACCGTTGACCGGTAGCAATATTGAGTTTGGTATTAAGAAAGATTGGGCAGATGGTAAATGGAATACTACCGTATCGGTTTATAGCATCACCAAAAATAACGAACTTACCAGCGACCCTACCGCAGGCCCTAACGAAGGCCTGAGCATTGTTTTCGGTAAAAAAAGAGCAAAAGGTATCGAGTTTGACCTTCGCGGCGAATTATTACCGGGCTTAGACCTTACCGCTAACTATGCCCTAACCGATTCAAGAATAATTGAGGTGGCACCGGGGGTAACAGAAAGCACCGGCATGAAAAAAGGCGATATCGTACCTGCTTATGCAAAACATGTTGCCAATGCATGGTTAACCTATAAACTGCGTAACGGCGTATTAAAAAATTCAGGAATCGCGGGTGGTTTTACTTATTATGGTGATCGCCACACTAATGATACATTTATTGAAGGCCAGCAAAAATTGCCTACGTATTTTAAACTTGATGGTGGCTTATTTTGGGATAATGGCAAGATTAGGGTAGCAGGTAACGTTTTCAACATTTTGGATAAATACCTTTACAGCGGTTCGTACTATACCTACCTATCATCATACTACTACCAGGCAGAAGCCCCGAGAAACTTCCGCTTATCAGTTAATTACAGATTTTAGTAAATAATACTAATACCAAAACAGCCCCGGGCCTTGTAAGGTTCGGGGCTGTTTTATTTAACAAAAAAATCACCTGCAAATGCATGCAGGTGATCTTTGAATTGTGGAGAATATCGGAGTCGAACCGATGACCTCTTGCATGCCATGCAAGCGCTCTAGCCAGCTGAGCTAATCCCCCGTTCGGGTCGCAAATATATCATAAGTTCACAAATAATTAAAGCCGAATCTTAAATATTTTAAATAAGCGCTTATGTAATATCAGGATCAGCTTCAGTGGCCGGCCACTTCTTTCCGTTTATACTATTCTAAGTACTTGCTTTTTAAAACAGTTAGTTGTTTATCATCCAACTTTAATTGATTCTTTAAAAAGTTATCTACCGAACCATACTTTTTATTGATAGCCGCAAACGTTGCATCAAGGTATTCCTTTTTTGCACTTTGCATAGATGTTGCAACACTCGGATCAATATGCATTGCCGACATGGCTTTTACGCTACGTGCGTTATCTGCCTGGCGATAATAATCTGTAGCAACATAATCGGCAACAATAGTTTTGTAGGGTACACCAAGACTGTATAAAAACAAAGCTGCTGCTATACCGGTGCGGTCTTTACCCGCCGTACAATGAAACAGTAAACTTTGATCGTCCGGAACCAATAAAAGCTTATTAAAGAACGGTGTATACCTGTCTGCAAGGTAATTGGTGTTGCTATAAAAATTGATCATCACCGAGTCGCCGTTTACATTAGGCGCCATCATTATTTTACGCATTTTAATATTGATGCTATCGCTACCGGCAGGGCATAAAACATAATCAACCCCCGGGTTAAGTTTATCAGGCGCTTCCTGTGCTTCTTCGCGCCCGCGCAGGTCAACATCATAAGTAATTTTTCTGGCACTTAGCGCAGCAAGGTCGGCTTCGCTTAGTTTGCTTATATCAGCACTGCGGTAAACCTTACCCCACTTAACCGTTTTTCCGCTTTTTGTTTTGTAGCCGCCCAAATCTCTGAAGTTAGCAGCACCGTTAAGTATTACGTGGCGTTTGGCGCTATCTGCCACCTGTGCAAATACAGTTGTAACACAGGCTACTATAACTAATAATAAAAAGGCCTTTTTCATATTGTATCAATTAAAAAAACAGGGCTTGTTTTGGCAAGCCCTGTTTTACAGTTATTAAATAATTTATTTGACTAACCAGATGTCTTTGAACACGTCCTCTGCACCACCAAACTGACTTTGTATGGCCGCCTGATAATTAACATTATTAGCGTTTATCTCATCTAAAGGATATAACCAGCGGCGCGGCAGTTTACCACCTATGGTTCCTATACCTACACCGCCTTCACTAAAGGCAGGCAGGTTGGTACGGCGATGATTTAAATAAGCTTCCCAGCCCGAATTCATAAACAAGGCAATATACTTTTGCTGCAATATTTGCGAAAGTGCTGTTGTTGAATTACCGGTGTTATAAGCTACGTTAGCCAAAAAGGCAGCATTATCTGTATTAACAGTACCCAAGGTTTTACCTCCTGCATCAGAGATGGTTAAAGTAGCGTTTGAAGTAACATTTAAACCGAAGTTTGAAAACGATGCCGCAATACCCTTATCATACCACGTTTTAGCATCAGTTGCTGAAAGTGAAGGAACCCAGCCCCTGTTGATGGCTTCTGCAATGTTAAAACACATTTCAGGATAACCTATGAAAATAAAAGGCTCGGCAGTTGTACCTAAATTGCTTCTGAAATAGCGTGCGCCGTTAAATGCGGAGTATTTTCCGGCAGTGTTTTGTAATGTGGCCAAAGCTGTACCCGGGTCTGCGCCTATATAATTGCTGAATGACGTAACATCCGGTGAAGCAACATCTGTTGATGTAATAGGGCTGGCTATTAAATAAGTACGCGGATCTTTAGTTGATGTAGTAATATCAAGTACAGGCTTACCAACGTTCTGGAAATTGTTGTACGAGTCGTTACCGGTTGCAAAAGGAGGATACTGGTTAGAAGCTACGAACTTATAAACCATATTATCGCTGTTGGCAATCATAATAGGGTAAGTTGTGGCATTACCAATAATAGTTGCTACCTGGTTTTTGATATTAAGGTCGGCATTATCATCGGCTCTTTTGCTAAGGCTTATTAAAACCCTTAACCTGTAAGTGTTGATCAATTTTTGCCATTGCTGATTTGTTAATCCGAAAATATCACCGCTATCAAATACGGCACCTGGTATACCGGCTATTGTTGCATTCATAATTACATTGGCTTCTTCCAATAATTGAAGCGAATTTTTATAAATGTCTTTTTGTTTATCAAACACAGGAGTTGGATATTTTTGAGGATCACCGGCCTGTGACATTGGTATATCACCTACACGCTGTGAAAGCCATATAGCAGAATAAGCGCGGAAAAATTTGGCAACCGCGGCATATTTACTATTAGCGCCAACCTGGCTTGTGGCCTGTATTTCTAACTGTATAGCATATTTCAGCATATCGTAGCTATGAGCGCTGTATGACCATGTATCCTCATTGGTAGCCCAGTATTTGGCATAGTTAGATACCTGAAACTGGCTTGACTTATACGGAATATAATCACTACTGGCAAAAGGCATTTCTTCGCTTCTGATAAAAGTAGCTGTAAGGTGGTTTAAGATCAACGAAACCGGAACTATCGAATTGGCGTTGCCTGCATTCGGGTTTTTATCAAGTTCCCCTTTCTGGCAGCCCGATATCGAGAATACCAGCAGGAAACATGCAGCAAATATTTTGAATGTTGTATTTTTCATGTTAATACTGTTATTAGAAGCTTAAATTAATATTGAAACCAAACCTGCGGAAGGTTGAACTTTGCAATGCACCGTTTGACGAAGATCCGTTAGCGGTTCTATCGGCTGAGTTATAACCTGATGCATACTGGTCAATATCAAAGTCTTTACGTTTGGCAAAGTATAATAGGTTTCTGCCCACTAATGATACAGTGGCCGATCTGATACCGATTTTTTGAAGGAATGTTTTGTTGAAAGTGTAACCAAGGGTAACCTCGCGCAGTTTAGCATATGACCTGCTGATCATAAACGACTCATCAATGGTTTTAATAGTACCGTTCAAGTAACCCTGAACAGTAATTGGCGTAACGTTTGGCGCAAATGTAAGTTCATCAATATTAGCTATTTCACCATTTACATAACGTGGCGTACCGCTCACTATTTTAACACCCTGGCCAAACTCGTTACCAATTAATGCCGGCGTTGGTGCTTTAGTGCCGCTTGCGGTTGAATTCCACTCTGCTAAACGTGCGGCGCCAATTACCCCCTGTACGGTAGAAATATCACTACCGCCCTGGCGTGCCGAGTAATAATTATAATCATAAATTACACCACCTATACGGCCGTCAAACTGGAAACTGAAATTCCAATTCTTGTAAGAGAACTTATTGTTTATACCGAAAGAGAAATCAGGATTTAAATGGCCCAGTAAGCCTAAAGTCTGGCTGTTTCCGCCTGTAGCTTTTAACAAGTTACCTGTAGCGTCATACACAATATTACCGCTTTTATCTCTCAGGAATTTTGTTCCGTACACTTCATCAATACGATCACCTACTTTAAAGTTATGGTTACCAAGCGGAAGCTCGTTTAAACCATCTACACCAATATCGGTAATGGTTTCTTTAAATGTAGAGTAGTTAACATTAATATCCCATGAAAATCCGTTAGGGTTTCTGATAGGCGCACCGTTTAAAGCGATCTCGAAACCTGAACGTTTGGTTGTTATAGCGTTTAGGTTGTGTGCGCTAAATGTAGTTGATGGAGAGAGGATCACCGGATATATCTGCGGACCGTTCTCTGTATTAAAATAAGTTGCATCTAAACCTAAGCGGTTATTCAAAAATTTAACATCCAAACCGGCTTCGTATGATATACGCTTGTAAGCTTTCAAATTAGCATCAGCAAGCGTATTTGAATATACCGCTGAAGGTGTATTATTGTAATAAGAGATAGGGCTAACTGTATTTTGGTTCACATAGCTGGGTCCGTCATAAGAGCTGTACAACTCTGAACCATAACCTAACAACGCGTTAGAGCCTGTAGTATTACCAGTGTTTTGGAAGTAGGCCGAACCAATGCTCGATTGTGTTAAACCACTTTTTACCATAGCTGCAGATCCTCTTACTTTCAGGAAGCTTATAGCTTCGGGCAATTTCAGGTAATCAGTAATTGCCGACGAAATAGATACAGAAGGATAAAAGTAACCGCGGTTTCCTGGTACAAAGGTTGATAAGTTATCGTAACGGCCGGTTGTATTAATATTAAAGTATTTATCGTAACCAATATCAAAAGAGTAATAAGAGCTGTAGATCTGCATCTTAGAATCCCATGTCCAGGTAAGGGCCGTTTGTACCGAGTTTGATAATATGTACGCGTTAGGTACTGCCAATGCTCTTGTAGTACCGTAAAAAGAATTGTAATTAAATACACGCGCGTTGGCACCTAACAATGCAGAAACAGCCCATTTACCAAGTGTTTTGTTGTAGTTAACCTGCACGTCGGTATTGTTTTCAAACAACCGGCGGTCGTCCTGGCGGTAATCACCATACCAGCCAAATTTGTACCATGGTGTATATGCGTTTAAGTTAGCCGATGACGGAACCTGTTCTGTTCTTGTTTGATTCCAGGTTGTTACCTGCGAACGTAACGATACATTCAGGTCGCTGCTGATCTTGTAGTTTAATTTCAAATAACCGTAAATATCTGTTTTATCATGGCCACGCAACCATTTTTCGGCCATAAAGTATGGATTATTTAAACGACCGTATTCCTGCGCGTATTGCGTTATACCCGGTACACCCTGCGGGCCTTTATATATATCTTTCAAGTCTCTTACATCGTAATCGGCAGATCCGTAAACTTTAAACATGTATATATAACTGTTTGGGCCGTAGCTAACGTCAGGTATATTAGGGGTATATTGCTTGTTAAAATTTAAATTACCTTCAACAGATAACTTAGATGTGATGTTATAGCTTGCAAAAAGATTAAAGTTATCAGAGTTTAACTTGGTATTAGGCATTACACCCTTTTGGTACATGTGAGTGTAAGACATTCTTAAGGCATAGTTTTGGCCTGCCGCAGATACCGCTATGTTGTTGGTTGAAACCAAACCTGTTTCTATAAAGTTTTCCCAGTTATTTATACCACGTGCCAACCATGGTGTGGGTGTTCTTTTACCGGTAAGCGGATCGTACGGGCTATCGTATTGGCGCAGCAGCTGTCCCTCAAAGCGTGGACCGTACTCACCTAAGCGGTTAGCGTTATCATATAAAACATCACCTGTTGGGATATACGGATTAGTGTTATCTTTTGCCTGGTACTCGTAGTGATAGCCATTACCGCGGCCATATTCGTTTTGAGGCTGCGGTGAAGCTATCATTCCTTTTTCAAACAGAGTGCTGCTGTTGTAATCTACCTGCCACCCTTTGGCATCTTTTGTGCCTTTTTTGGTAGTGATAACAATAGCACCGTTGATACCGCGTGTACCATAAAGTGCCGCCGCGTTGGGGCCTTTTAATATAGTATACGTTTCTATATCATCCGGGCTGATGTTCCAGGTATCAGAGTTGATTGGAGAGCCGTCAACAACAAATAATAAATCTTTACTACCACGCAAAACAATTTCTGGCCTGCCTAACATTTCGGCATTTGCACCAATTGTTAAACCGGCAACTTTACCGGCAAGAGAGTTGATAGGGTTAGGATCGCGGGCTTTTACCAGCTCAGAACCTTTAACTTCCTGAACCGAATAACCCAGCTTACGTACTTCCTTTTTAATTCCGTAAGCCGTAACAACAACCTCTGATAGTGCTTTGGAGTCATTTTTCATTTGGATAGAGATATTGGTTTCTGTACCAATTATCACTTCCTGGGTTACAAGCCCAACTGATTTGAAAACCAAAACCTGCCCACGAGTTGCCGAAAGCGTAAAGCGACCTTCATTACCGGTGGTGGTTCCAAATGTCGTCCCTTTTATTTGTACGGTTACAGCCGCGAGAGGCTGATTTTGTTCATCGATAATGATACCTCTGATGGGTACATTCTGAGCATACAAAAGCTGCGGAATAACAAGCGTTATTACAGCTAATATTGCTACGTATCGCAATTTTAGTAAAAATATTTTCATGTATTTAAATTTTTACACGAAAGTATTTTAGCGATGTTAAGGATTTGCGTACAAGAGATATCCCCTATTTTAATTGATTGTTATCTTTACACTAAATGTTTATTTAATAAAATTTAAACCTTTAAAAATTGTTAAAACTTCAATTATTTAAAAAGGGCCACCGCTAAACGTTGGTTGCATTTAAGGGTTATTCTAATCAAGTTCTAATATCAGTCTGTAGCAAATTAATAGACCATTTTCTAAAAGATTGCTGAATTATACTTGCCTTCGCGGTATTATTAAAATCCCTGCAAAAATACCATTGAAAGCAGTTTGAAATATCAAGATGGCTCTAATCTGTTTCTAATAAAAATTTGATACATTTTGGATAACAATTTATTAATACCTGTAGAAATTTTAACATTCTGTTTAAATTTCTACAGGTATTTTTATTGGATATTCCAATATGGTTAATCAACGTTTTCCTGAGATTTGTTAGCAGATGTTTTATTACACTTTAATCATGCCAGCCAGCTAATTTTTCATTGAGGCAATATCTAAGTGATATAAGGGGGGTACACCCGGCATAATGCCTGTGCGGCAATCCTAACGGTATTGTGTAACCTCTACTCGCTTCTTAAACTTTTAACAGGGTTGGCCAACGCTGCTTTTATGGATTGATAGCTTATGGTTGCAAAAGCTATAATTACAGCCGTAACACCGGCCATTGCTAATACCCACCATTGTATATTAATACGGAAAGCGAAATCGAGCAGCCATTTGTTCATGGCGTACCAGGCAATTGGCAGCGCTATTAAGGCGGCAATAACAACGAGTTTCAAAAAATCTTTAGATAGTTCGGTTACTATTTGCTGTATACTGGCGCCAAGCACTTTACGCACGCCTATTTCTTTAACCCTTTGCGAAATGGTAAATGCCGACAAGCCAAATAAGCCCAAACAGGCGATAAATATGGCGATGCACGAAAATATGGTGAACAGGTTGCCCTGCTGCTGCTCGGTATGGTAAAGCTTTTGAAAGCGTTCATCCAAAAAAGTATACTCAAAAGGCTTTTCGGGTTGGTACTTTCTCCACATTGCTTCAATAGCGTTTAAACCGCCTTTTACATTATGGCCGTCAATTTTTATAGAAAGCCGGCTGTAGTTATTTTTGGCAAAAACAGGCATGCGCATTAAAAGCGGTACAATGTCCTGGTGCAGCGATTCGAAATGGAAATCGGCCGTTACACCGATCACCTTTCCGGTTACGCCGCCATAAATAATATCGCGGCCAATAGCGTTTTCGGGCGTTTTCCATCCTAATACCTTAACAGCCGCCGTATTGATCACGTAATTATTACTATCAGTACCGAAGGTGTGGTTGAAGTTGCGCCCCGCGGCCATTTTTATGCCGTAGGCAGGTATAAATCCATCATCGGCATTAAGGTATTTGATGGATGCTTTAACCGACAGTTCTTTACCACCTGCCGAAACAGACACGCCCTGATCGTCAAGCAACCTTCCCGATGGCAGGCGCGACGACCGCCCGAGTTCTTTCACCGACGGATTTTTTAGCAGATCAGCTTTAAAAGCATCATAATCATTCGCCGGGATTTCGCCAATGGTAACAATATGATCTTTGTTTATCCCGAGCGATTTACTTTGCATATACCGCAGTTGCTGAAAAACAATAGTGGTAGCTACTATTAATATAATAGAGATGGAAAATTGTGTAACCACTAATACCTTGCGGAAAGAGATACCGCCGCCGCCAATTTTCAATATCCCCTTTAAAACCTTTAAAGGATTAAACGACGACATGAAGATGGCCGGATATATCCCGCTCACTATACCTATTATAAAGGGCATCATCAAAATGGGTATCAATATGGCAGGCTGAGTTAAGGCGTTGATGGATAAACCCAGCTCCGATGCCTTATTAATTACAGGCAGCAACAAAGCTGTTAAAACCAGGGCAAGTATTAAGGATACATAGGTAATTAATACCGATTCGCCCAGAAACTGCATGATGATCTCTTTTTGCTGCGCGCCTATAACTTTCCTGATGCCTATTTCTTTAGCCCTTAAAGCAGAGCGCGCGGTAGAAAGGTTCATGTAGTTGATACAGGCGATCAGCAGGATAAAGAGCGCGATGGCCGAAAAGATATAAACCCTGGTAATATCACCATTGTCTTCCACCTCGGTATCCAGGTGCGAGCGGAGGTGAATATCCAGGAATGGCTGCAAACTTATCTTGGTCCAGCTTGAGGGTTTGTTGGCATCGCCTTGCGACGACATGTATTTGTCTAAAAAAGCGGGAAATTGCGCCTGCACATGGGCTACATTATAATCAGGCGGAAACAGCAGGTAAGTAAAAAAAGAATTGTTCCCCCAGTTGGTTTGCAAGCCCTTTCTGCCATAAACAGTACTATCGTTAAGCGTATTGAACGACATGAGCATCTGCGGGTGCATTTGCGAATTGGCCGGGAAGGCTTTGTAAACACCGGTAACTTTAAAGTTAAACTGGTTTTCAAAACGTATCTCTTTATTGATCGGATCTTCGTTACCAAAGTATTTGCGGGCAAGGTCTTCGGTTAGCATTACGCAAAACGGATCGGCAAGTGCCGTTTTGGGGTTGCCTTTCAGTGTTTTTACCGTAAAAAAGTCGAAAAAGTTCTCTTCGGCAAAGCATGCGCCCCTTTCGGTAAACAATTTATCCTTATAACGCAGGGTAACGCCGCTATTGGAGTATACACGGGTTGTTTTCTGAATATCCGGAAATTCATTTTTAAGCAGCGGCCCAAATGGTGGCGCCACCGAACCCAGGTTTAAGTTTACAACACCGTTTGCACTGTTAAAGCTGCGCGTTACACGATATATATTGGGCGCGTTGATATTGAACTTATCGTAGCTTACCTCATTTATAATATAAGTAAGTATCAGTAAACAGCAGGTAAGCCCTACCGTTAGGCCAAAAATGTTTATAAACGAAATAAACTTATGCCTGCTGATATTGCGTATAGCACTGCGTAAATAATTCTTTATCATAACGATAGCTGGTTCATTGAAAAATTAAAACTCCGGGGCTATTAACAACACTAAAAGGCATGCCACCTACTTAAATATATGTAAATCAATAAATTAATTCTATTTATTAAGATGTGGGTGTCCGCAGATGCAACAGCAGGTGTTCGGTTATGATACAGTTGTACAATGAATTGCGATTAACCCGGATGTAACAGTTATAGGAAGATGTTGATGTGTTTAGTTTATTTTGAGGCTGAAATAAGCGGTTACAAAAACCCTATAAATAAGTAAAGCCCCTGATGGGCAGGGGCCTTTACTAACCAATTATAAACCTAAATTATGAGAAGACTACTTTATGTGGTTGATTCGATGTTTTTGTTTCATCATTTTCAACAGTGTAAAGGTAACACTAAGATGAACAGTTTGCAAATGTTTTTTCAAATATTTTTAAATTATTTTATCGAAGCTTATTTTAATGACAATCATATTATCAATATGTTACGAATATCACAATTTTGATACCTTTTTAGCTAAATCAATTAATTAAACGCCTGTTTTTGTTAAAAATTATAAATTAATAAAAATTAGCCTCAAAATTCTGTTTGCCACAGTTAGTTTTAACAGAAAACACTAAAAAATTTAACAAAACAGATATTTTCCATAAAAATTCGCTTCAATTTCACTTCAAAATCGCTTCAAGTTGTACTGGGCAGCTATATTAACAAAAACACCTCTTAACATTTACTTAACATTTCGAATCCGTCACTATCGGGTATTAAAAGCATCTATGTCGTTATTTTTTTCCTGATTTGGGCGCAATCGGCGGATTGTCATCCGAAAAACATCAATTTGACTACTACAGCGAACAGGTGTATCACAATTTTGTACATCGCTTGTCCTAAAAAGAATTTACATTTCAACCAACGCGCCTTTTTGAAGCTTAATTTTCAGATAAATTAAGTTTACGAGCATATATTTTATCAAACTTTAAATTTTTGGCATTGAATTGGAATAGTACTTATCAAATGCAACGTTATGGTTATCGCGAAAAAAGGAGCAGCAGACGAGGGTGAACAAACATGGGAGAATCCTCAAAATCCGGAGAAGCCATCAGATGCCCGGAACGAAGAACAGATACTGAGGCAATATAAAGAGGCAAAACGAAGGAAAGACAACCTGACTGACGAAGAAGACAACAACGAACAAGAAACTAAGAACTGACAAAAACATAAAAAATATTTATACTATGAAAACCTACAAAAAACCATCAGTAAGCAAATTAGTTGCACGTTTTGATAACGAACTGAAAAACATTTTAATGAACGATCTGAAAGCTATTAAAGCCGCGAAAGATCAACTTTTAAATAAAATTTCGGCTGATCGTTTGTCGGCTGCTTAGTAACATATTTTCAACCATCACAACATCTACCTATGAAAAGCAATAAAATACCTGCAACAAGCAAATTAGTTGCAAAGTTCGACCAGCAATTAATGGATATTTTAAGAGAAGATCTGAGGTCTTTTAAAGCTAAAAATCAGTTTTTAGGCATCAACAAACAGGAAGCTGCCAAGCACCGCTTATCAGCCGCCTGACCATCATATACATCTACCTACAAAGCATCTACCTACAAAGCTTTACATCAACACCTATGAAAACGCAGAGAAGCTGTTTCAAAAGTAAAATCGCAAGCGAAAGCACAATATAAAATTTGGCGATCGTACTAAAAGCACTTCTTACAAACACAAAACGGGTGATTTTCGATTTGAAAATCACCCGTTTTGATTTATAAAGCGACTCAAAATTTAATCTGGCGAGTTTTGTCAAAAAACGACTTTTGATACAGCCTCGTTTTAATTACTGATCATGCGAAATAACTACAGTTTTACCCGCTGATAGCTTCTTATCATTACGGGGCCTAATAACCCTGATAATTGTAATTTTGACTTAGCATCCCAATGTCTGTAGGCGGCAAAAGTGACACGTTTAGAATCGCGGGCTACGGTACTATCAATTAACCAGGCAGGCCAGGCCGATGGCGGGCCATCTCCTCAACTGATATCATCAGGCAGTTGGGCATCGCCTATTAAGCGATTTATCCAAAGGTTGGTAACGCGTATCTCCAATTCGTTATCGCCTGCTTTTGCAGCGTCGGTAATATCTACTCTGAAAGGAGCTTTCCAAAATACGCCCAGGTTATGGCCGTTCAGGGTAACTTCGGCCATTACGCGCACACTACCCAAATCGAGTTCTAACATCTTGTCTTTACCTATCATCGCATCTGTAAGGTTCACATGCTTTTTATAGACCGCTGTACCTGAATAGTACTTGATGCCATCTATGTCAGACTTTGTCCACGACATCAGACCGGGGAACATAACCGATGCCGGGGCACCCATCTTTTTGTCAAAGCCAATCTCCCAAGGGCCAGTCAGAACAACAGGCTCAGGGATGTTTTTTACATTAACGTTTTTAGAGATACCTGTCGCCGACTTATAAGTTACCGTACCGGCATAAGGTGTGATCAGCAGGGGTATCTTATTTTCGCTCAGCATTTTGGGCTGCGGGATATCCTGTTCCAGGTGCGCGATGTTGCCCTGCGGAATGGCAACATCGCGCGGGTCTTCTTCTGTAGTGTAGCTCAGTCTCAATTCCCTGTCTATACCGGGTGTTGGCGCAGCATCAAATAATACATCCGTCACTTTAAATATCAACTGCCCGGAATTGATCAGCTCATTCACTTTATCTGCCACGTCGTAAACCGGATATTTAGGTGGCACTCCTTTAAACTCTTTAGTAAACTTACCATACAAAGCCCTGATGAGCTTGAACGGCTTACCCTCGAACTTAAGATCGTGCTGCTGACCTTCTACTAAACTAAGCGTCTGCCGCCTACCATCCAACTCATAATCCATGCGCAACTCCTTTACCGACCCGGGTGCAGGATCGGCAGGAAGCAAATTATTAACCGCCGCTATATATACGCCCTCCGGCTTCACCGCTTTGTTGATGACATCGGTCACGTCGCCCATACCATCAGGCAGGAAAGTGCCATACTCAGCCTTAACGATCTTCAGATCGGCAAGTGGTTGAGCTTTGGGATATTGCAGGTCGCTTTTCACCCGGCTGATTTGTGGCAACGCGCTGCCTTTACTGAATATTACGAACACGCTGCCATTAGGATCAAGGGATACGGGCACATCGATAGTTCCATTATCCCCTTTATTCCAAACCAACACATCTTCTACTTTGCCTGTGGATGAATCCCATAGCGATGGTTGCCTGCCCGATACTCTGAAACTTAAAGTAACAGCACGCTGCTCGGTTTTTGGGTTCGATACAAAGTAGATATCCTCTGTAGCGGTACGCCGATGGATGTATTTGATATCGGCCCCTGCTCGTCCGGCCGAAAAATCGGGAGCAAGGCGCAGCCTTGATAAGGCTTTACCTACCGATAGATCGGCAGATATTTTGGCAGGCCAAAGCTGACCGCTAAGTTGCTTTACCTGAGCATCATTATTGGGATAACCTACTAAACCTGGTGAGCGCAATGGCTTAGCACCAATAATGGTAGCACCACCCAAAGCCAGTTCCTTTAGCTTACGCAGCAATTCGGGCGTGGCCCATTTGCTTTCAGGTAGTACCAGCATGCTGTAGATATGGCCGTATGCGTCGTATATCTTGCCGTTCCTGGCTTTTAATTTAGCTAACTGATCCGGGCCGATCTGATCATAATCGTAACCCAGGGCTTTGATATCCGGACGCAACATGGCATCATTGGGCGAGGTTTCACCGGTGAATACTAATACATCGGCAAAGCTCTTACCGGTTTGCAACAAGTATTGCGAACGGGCAAGATAATCCATGTAGGCCTTGCTCTGCTCCCACCAGGTATTATGGCGATTCATATCCAAACCGTATTGGTGGAAGGTCATACCCGGAGTCAATTCCCAGGGTTGATGCGTGTAGGTGTGAAAGATGAAGCGATTAACACCCTCTGTCCAAACCCGATCACCCGAGGGTTTAAGCGTGGCCGGATGATTTACCCAGCCGCCTAAGCTGGTAAACGATTCGGTACCGACGATATTAAGGCCGCTTACGTGGGCTATAGATGCTGCCAGTTTAGGCGACTCAATATACTCATTCCTGCCGATCCAAAACTCACCCATCACGATATCGCTTTTGGCACCAACTTTTAGTGCCTCGAACGGACCGCCATAAGGCTCGGTAGAGAATTTCATCCCCACTTTATGGCACAGATCGGCAAAATGGCCCCAATAGTTCTTGGCCATCAGATCGCTGATGGTCTTACGATAATCATACAGAAAACGCTCAGACACCTCGCCGCTTTGCACATAAAAGCCGGCAAGAGTTGGCAGGTAAGGTATAAGGTCATAAGCATTTCTCTTACGAAATTCGGCAGCAAAACCCGGTGTCCAGTTACCGCAGCCAACTTCATAGCTATCTATCAAACAGTTGTTTACTGTAGTGCCAACCAGCGGACCAAGCTTATCAATGATCGGTTTAATGCCATCTGTCCAGTAGGCATCCATAGCCGCGCTGCTCATTTTATCTACCTCTAAACCAAGCCCGCCTTTTGGCGCAGGGCGGTTTTGCGCCCCGGTGCTGGTATGTCCAAATCTGAGTACCGTCCAATCACCGGCAGGCGCATCCCAATCCAGCGTGCCATCAGTAGCCATTTTGGCGCTCAGATCTAAAACCTTTGTTTTATCTATTACCGATGCTGGATCGATCACTTTATCATCAGGATACAAATGCGTAAGAAATTGATCGCCCGACAGCGTTTTTAATCCTAATTTATCTATCAGCACATTACCCTTAGGGGTAGGGAAAGCGATCAACGCTATATCCTTATAGTAATTGAACCTGGCTGTTGGCTGCGTTAGTTTAAAGTGAAAGTGGCTCCCTCCCTTTATGCGCGACTGCGAGTAAACCACCGTTTGCATAGACTGCTCCGGTTTAACCCATGGCCCACCGCTTGATGACCAGCCGGGCCCGTTATGAAAGGCCAACTCCATACCCAGGCGTTTGGCTTCATCGCCGGCAAATTTTATCATGTCCAGCCATTCAGGGCTAAGATATGTGTATGGCCCGTCCGGATAACCCTGACCAACATTAAAGATCTGCGCTTCTTGAATGCCTACACGCTTCATGGCCTCCAGATCGGCGGTGATACCCTTTTTAGATATATTGCCATCTATCCAATGCCACCAGGTGCGGGCCTTAGCGGCCGACGGCGGGTTATTGAAGCCCGTTTTTAAAGCAGTTTGCGCTTGCGATGCGGCAGATAACAACAAGAGCAGGTATAGGACAGATGATCTACGGATACGCGTCATAATTGGTTATTGGTTTGGCCAATTTAGCCAAAATACCATAGTCAACCATCCCCGACTGTCTTGTGATAGCAGGAGATACTCCACGCAAAGGGGCTGCCTCAAAGGGACAGCCTATTGCTGTTTTTAATGGTGCTATATTTTACAATTAAAGCGGCTGTTTTATCCGAAGCGCCGGGCGTGCCCATCTTTTCATCAAGCACATCATAATCGGCCAGCATATTTTGCCGGTATGTGGCATCGTTTATCATTCGGTTCAACTCTTCGCCTATCTTTTGGGGTGTACAGTCCTGCTGAATGAGTTCTTTTACCACCAGCTTATCCATAATAAGGTTCACCAGCGATATGTATTTTATTTTGATCACCATACGGCCTATGCCAATGGTAATGGCATTGCCCTTATATACCACCACCTGGGGTACATTAAACAAAGCGGTTTCTAAAGTTGCCGTGCCCGATGCTACAACAGCTGCCTCAGCATGGCTCAGCAGATCATAAGTAGCGCCAAAAACTACCGGGATATCATTGCCATTCAGGTATGGTGTGTAATAATCAACCGTGAATGATGGAGCGCCTGCAATAACTAATTGATGATGCGGAAATTTATCTTTGAGGGCTATCATATCCGGCAACAGGTAATTGATCTCCTGCTTACGGCTGCCGGGTAATAAGGCTATTATTTTTTTACCGTTAAGGTGATGCCGGGTTAAAAAGTCGGCAGCCGGCTTAAATGCCGATACGGCATCTAATAAGGGGTTACCCACATAATCAACCTCCATGCCCCAGCTTTTATAAAAATCAACCTCGAAAGGCAGTATGCAAAACAGGTGATCTACTACGCGTTTGATCTTCAATACCCGTTTTTGGTTCCAGGCCCAAACCTTGGGCGATATATAGTAACAAACTAAAATGTTATGTTTTTTTGCAAACCCGGCTATTTTGAGGTTAAAACCCGGGAAATCTATCAGCACCAAAACATCCGGTTGGTAAGCCAAAATATCCTGCTTGCACTGCTTCATATTTTTGAGGATGGATCGCAAATTTATCACCACCTCTACAAAACCCATGTAGGCCATTTCGGCATAATGTTTTACCAGTGTACCGCCTTCGGCCTGCATCAGGTCGCCGCCAAAATAGCGAAACTCTGCCTGCGGGTCGTGCTGTTTAAGCGACTTCATGAGGTTGGCCCCGTGGAGGTCGCCTGATGCTTCGCCGGCTACAAGGTAATATTTCATACAGATGGATTAATTAGCATGCCCTCAAAAGTACAAGCTTAGCGTTATTATAAAATAAATTAATATCATTTAACCGCCGTTTAACTATTTTAGCCTTTAGCATGACTGAATTAGGAAACCTAAACAACCGTCAAATAATTTATCAACCGTATAGCATAAACGGCGATTGGATAAACGCCCTGCCGCTTAACGATTGGCTGATGTTTATTATTACAGATAACCTGAGCAATGAAGAACTTTTTGAAATTGCCGATCAACTGATAGATAAAAAAGCCTGCTACCTGTGCTGCACCGGCATGCAGGGCGAAGATTTTCATGATATTGTTGACAATAACCTCGTTCTGCGAAACATAGAGAACAACCAGTCGGCTTTTGACGTGGTAACCACCTGGCACGAAAATATTGAGAACGGCTTTTGGTATTCCATATTCGCGGCCATACCCGATCATCCCGTGAGTACCGTTTTCTGTTTAGATGCCAGCCTCACCAATTTTCAATCGGCATTGCAACACCTCGTAACACAATTCGGCGAGGGTTATTTACCTGCCGACGAATCTTAGTCGTTAAACTTCCAGCCGTTCAATATGGGTATGGCGTGATGCGCCGTCATATCAAACTGTACAGGCACTACCGAAACATAATTATTATCGAGCGCCCAAACATCGGTATCCTCACCATTATCATTAGTTTGGAACACGCCGGTTAACCAATAATAAGGGCGGTTATGCGGGTCCATTCTACGGTCGAACTCTTCGGCCCATTTGGCATTAGCCTGGCGGCAAATTTTTATCCCTTTCAAATCATTCCCTGCCGGGAAGTTCACATTCAGTAACGTTGCTACCGGTAAGCCGTGCTCCAATACCTGTAAAGCAATTTCCTTTACATATTTAATGCAGGGCTTAAAGTTGGCTTCCTGTGTAAAATCATCTAAAGAATAACCTATCGAAGGAATGCTCTCGATAGCCCCTTCCACCGCTGCCGACATGGTGCCGGAATATAATACGTTGATAGAATTATTCAGGCCGTGATTGATACCCGAAACACACAGATCGGGCTTTTGGCCCTTAAAAACCAGGTTAACGGCAAGTTTCACACAGTCGACGGGGGTACCCGAGCACTTGTACATTTCAATGCCTTCGTACAAATCTACCTTATCAAACCTAAGCGGTTTGCCAATAGTAATGGCATGCCCCATCCCCGATTGCGGACTATCCGGCGCTACTACCACTATCCTGCCAATATCGGCCATGGCTTCTATCAGTGCTTTTATGCCGGGGGCGGTTATTCCGTCGTCGTTTACAACAAGTATGGTGGGTTTTGCTTTGCTCATGCGGCAAAATTACTAATAATAGGGCTTGGTATAGCCGTTAAAAAGTAAAGCCCCGGTTTTTTACCGGGGCCTTACTTTTATGATATTGCTTATAAGCTGTTGATCCAGTTTACCAGATCTTCGCGGCTTTTGCCCAGCTTTTGCTGTAAGCGGCCAAGCGTTTCGTCGTCTTTGCCTTCTTCGTGTTTCAAATCATCATCGGTTAAATCACCGTATGCCTGTTTAATTTTTCCTTTCAGCTCATTCCAGCCGCCTTTTATTTCTAACTTATCCATGATGTTTTTATTTAGATGTATATGGATAACAGACGGGGATGGGTTTGGTTTGATTTTTTGGGAAGGAGGACTAAAAGATAATTAATAATGATAACGTAACTGTACGATATACAGCGTGTCGTTCTCTACTTTATATACCAGGCGGTGTTCACCTGTGATTCGTCTTGACCAATATCCGTTCCAATTATGCTTAAGAGGTTCCGGCTTTCCAGTACCTTCAAATGGTGTTTGTAATATTTCTTCTATTAATTGCTTTATCTTTTCAACAACTTTTTTGTTTCCACTTTTCTTCCAGTATTGGAGTTGTTCTAAAGCATCTGTAGAAAAAACTATTTCCATAGATCTTCGAAAGAAACCTTAATGCCCTTACCAGCTTCTAATTGTTGAATACTTTCGTCCAAAGCTTTTTTATTAGCATCACTTGCAGCTAAATGCTCTGTTTCATCAAGTTCCTTCTCGTACTTAATATTAAACGCATCAAAAATTGTCTTTAGCGCTTTTTCCTGTGCTTCATCTTTTGGATGAATAGTAAGTATTGACATGCTTTACGACTTTCTAATATTTCTGTTATAGAAAACAAATTTAATAAAAAAGAATCAGGAGGATCAACTTTTAAAGTTGTCAATACTTATACCCGATTTATTGCAATAGATTTTTTCAGGTTTAATTGCGCTCATGCTTTCAATCCGCCACCACTTAAAACCTCCTATAGCTTCAAAACTTTAAATGTCGGGGTAATGTCGGCTATAATACAGCTTCATTTTTTGTACATTGGTTATGTTAATTATAACATTGCTCCAGAATTTTTATATAGCCATGCAACAACCAACCTTAGGCAAAAAGATTGTGAAACTTAGAAAAGCTAAGGGCTTAACACAGGAAGAACTTGTAGAAAAATGCAACCTAAGCGTACGTACCCTGCAACGGATAGAAGCCGGGGAAGTAACGCCAAGGAGCTATACGATAAAGTTGATCTTTACAGCTCTTGGTTATGATGTTTACAATACAGCGCCGGGATGGACAATTGGTGAAACAAAGGATACGATTCGCGATAGTATCTTAAAATTCTATCATTTCATAATCGATCTGTTTAATCTAAAAACCAACGCAATGAAAAAATTAACAATCTTGTCTGTCTTCTTTTCAATCCTTTGTGCCGTTGTATTTTCGGCCTGTCTTAGTTCAAAAAAAGTTATAAACGATCAGAAAGCTTTGGTTGGCACCTGGCAAATAACGCAGAATGGCGTGCCCGATACTACTTATGGCGGCCAACCTGGGCAAATCAGGTATCAAACAATTACCGGCGACCGCTTTATAGTTACCGATATACAGTATGCCAAAAAGCAGATCAACGCGGCATTTTCCGGGTCGTATACTTTAGATACTCAAAATAAAACCTACGCCATATTAATTGAAGCTGTTGGAGGGCCGGGCTACGCGCAGTACATGGATGGAAAAATAGGAACCTTTAAATATAAACTTACAGATTCACTGTTGTACCTAAAAGGGAATGGTTATGATGAAGTTTGGAAGAAGGTAAAATAAAACGTTTTTAAAGCATTGACAACTTTTAAAAAGTTGTCAATGCTTACTCTTATTGTCATGCTGAGCGTAGCGAAGGATCTATCACTTGCTGATTTCTTCGTTAGGAATGTTTCTGCTATTATTATTGTCAGTGGATGTTCTTTTTTCTTTTCGTGGCTGTTGCACAACTAACACAATGTTGAAAAGACATTAATAATGAAAGGCGAGGTGTTTCTTATCTTGTAATATGCAAGGGAAGAAAAGCCACCAGGAAAAG